>SLDA01000280.1 GCA_007125545.1 Thermoflexales bacterium
AAGATCCGGATGCGGATGCTCACCTCGGGGTTACGATTGGAGGCATACCCGTACTCAGCCGCAGGGGAACACCAGGAGTCAAGCCACGACTTCTACCCGCAAGGCAACGATCAGAGCGCACCCCACCATGACATAGCGTGCGACATCGTCCGCCCACGAACAGGACGTCTAGTGGTCGCCCTCAAGCATTGCCACAAACTCACCGTGCCAATTGTGGTACCACACGCGTCCGGAACTACCGTGCACGCTCACCATGCCCTCGATCTCGCCGTCCTGCAGGGTGTGGAACGTGTAGTAGCCGTAGAACTCATAGCTGTGCTCTTCAACCGCCAGGGGCGGACGCCGGCGCTCGCCCCATCTTTCAGCATAGGCCCACGCCTGCATCTCGGAGAGTTCGTTGGTGACCTGGGCTTGGCCCATATGCCCCATCATACCTCCACGACCCGAGTCGCCGCCGTGCATCCCATACCGCCCGTTCCACATCATATTGGGACCGGGCTCGGGACCGATCGCACCTCTCTCCTTGTCCAGTAGAATCTCCATTGCGCCCATCCCGGTGTCGGGCTCCAAGGCGACGGCGTAGAAATTGTGCTCGAATTCCATCACCTCAGCTATCTCCAGATCATCATAGCCTATCCCAAGGAGATAACCCTCAAAGAGATCACGGGCCTCCTCCAGGGAGAGTTCGGCGGCATCTTCCACCACGTCGCCGTGATAGAATGCGCACGCGTCCGCTTGGTCTCCCGGTCGCCCCATCATCCCCGGGCCCCATAGTCCGCCCCAGCCATCGCGCTCACACCGGTTCCATGGCGTGCCCCACCCCCAGGCATGGTGCATCCCAAAGGGTCGCGCGCCCCACACCAAGGTCCGTCCAAGAGTGAACCACACCAGTACAGCCAGGGCCCCCACCAGCACCACAGTAATGCCGACGGCCAGCAAAATCCGTACCCACCGATTCATCACATTCCTCCTTACTCTACCGTCTGCGCCCGCACTCGCGCATGGATGAGCTTCACCAACTCGCCGGGCGCCAACTCTGTCACCGACTCAATCTCCAATCCTGCCCGGCGCACGTTCTCCTCGGTCTGCCGGGCGATGTGTGCCCCCATCACGCGCACGATCACGGGGTCGAGCGCATCCATCAGCGGACCGACGACCGGTCTATTGATCCTCACGTGCTCCAACAAGAGCACCTGCCCGCCCGGTCGGACAACGCGAGCTAGCTCATGCAGGCCTTGGACCGGAAGCGGCACGGAGCAGAAGACGAAGGTCGCAACGGCGCTATCAAAGACGTCGTCGGCAAATGCCAGTCGCTGGGCATCCATCTGTATGAGATTGCTGTTGCGTTGCGGGCGCTGTTGCAGCCGCTGTCGGGCTCGACTCAACATCTGCGAGCTCAAGTCGATGCCCGTGACGCGCGTTCCAGATGGATAGTGGTCGAAGTTCTTTCCCGTCCCGACACCGATCTCCAGCACGTGCCGTCCCTCTACCTGGCTCCACAGACGCTTCCGCCAGCGCTCGAACGCGAGTAACTCGACGCCGGCCTCCATAGCATCATAGATCGGCGCAAGGCGATCATACCGCCTCTGGGTGTTCTCGGTCTCGGACATTTCGCCAGCCACCTCTCACAGATCCATCCCGCGAAGCAGGTTCGCGTTAATCGCCACCACGACGGTGCTCAGCGACATCAGTAGCGCGCCCACTGCAGGCGAGAGTAATATACCGATGGGGGCCAGAACGCCCGCCGCCAGTGGCAGCGCCACGACGTTGTACCCCGTTGCCCAGATCAGGTTCTGGATCATCTTTCGATAGGTTGCCTTGCTCAGTTCGAAGACCCGAACTACGTCAAGCGGGTTGTTCTGCACCAAGATAATGCCCGCCGACTCGATCGCCACGTCCGTACCGCTGCCAATTGCAATGCCTACATCTGCGCGTACCAACGCCGGCGCGTCGTTTACCCCATCGCCCACCATCACCACCCGCTTCCCCTGCTCCTGCAACGCACGTATCTTCTCGTCCTTATGCTCGGGAAGCACCTCCGCAAAGTAGGTGTCGATACCCAGTTCGCCGGCGACCGCTTGCGCGACCTCCTCGCTGTCCCCGGTGAGCATCGCTACCTCCAGCCCGTGAGCCCGCAAAGCCTTCACGGCCTCGTAGCTCTCCGGTCGGATCACATCGGCGAGAGCAAATCCGGCGGTGACAGCATCCTCGCTGATCAGGTACACAACCGTGTGCCCTTTCTTACCGGCGCCCGCGGTGAAGTCGCCGAGTTCCTCCGGCGCATCCAATTCCAACTGCTCCAGTAGCCGGGGTCCCCCAACGTACACCGTGCCCCCATTGTGCTCCGCTCGGATTCCGCGTCCCTTGATGGCCTCGAAACCTTCGAGCGCCGGCGTATCCAGGTCACGCCTCCGGGCCTCACTCCGAATGGCCTCGGCAATCGGGTGCTCCGAATCCGCCTCTACCGCCGCTGCGAGTGCCAGTGCCTCCTCCTCGTCCCAAGCCTCCACAACCGCCATCTCAGCGACGCCAAATCGGCCCTCTGTCAGGGTACCGGTCTTGTCGAAGACGACGATATCCAGTTCGCGCGCCTCTTCCAGTGCCAGGCGGTCCCGCACGAGAATACCATTTCGTGCTCCCAGCGCCGTGCTGATCGCGACGACCAGGGGGATCGCCAATCCCAGCGCGTGGGGGCAGGCGATCACCAACACCGTCACCGTCCGCTCGAGCACGGCCAACTGCAGTCCAACCGCCAGCGTCCACGCCACCGCAGTAATCAAACCCACACCCAGGGCTACATAGAAGAGCCAGCCTGCCGCCCGGTCCGCGAGTACCTGCGTCTCCGACTTGCTCTGCTGGGCCTCGTCCACCAGCCGCATAATCCCTGCCAGCGCCGTCTCATCGCCCGTCGCATTAACTCGCACGCGCAAACTCCCGCTACCGTTGATCGTCCCGCCGATGACCTCGTCGCCCGATTCCTTGGGCACCGGCTCCGATTCGCCGGTGATCATGGCCTGGTTAACCGTCGACTCGCCCCCGACCACCTCACCATCCACCGGCACGCTCGCTCCGGGACGCACCAGCACCACATCGCCCTTCTTCAGGGTATCGACGGGAACCTCCTCCGTCTCACGCCTCCCACCCTCCTCGCTCCTGATGAGCTCTGCCGTATCGGGTATCAACTGCGCCAGTTCCTCAAGCGCGCCTGATGCCTGGCGAATACTGCGCATCTCGATCCAATGACCGAGTAGCATGATGACAATCAAAGTCGCCATCTCCCAGAAGAAGGCTTCGGCATCCGGAAGAAAGAGGGAGAAGACGCTGTAGACAAAGGCAACGGTAATTGCCAGTGAGATCAACGTCATCATCCCCGGACGCCGGTGGCGCAGCTCAGGCACGGCCATCTGCAGGAAGGGCAGCCCACCGTAGAAGAAGATCACAAACGAGAACGCGGCGCCAACGAATTGGCTGCCGGGGAACTCGGGCATGGTGAAGCCGAAGATGTCCTGGATAAAGGGGCTGAAGAGCAGGACGGGGATAGTTAAGACCAGACTGACCCAAAAACGGCGGCGGAACATCTCCTCGTGTCCGGACATATCGTGCCCGCTGTGGCCGCCACCACGACCATGATCGTGACCTCGGTTGCCATCTGTGTGCGTGCTCTCATCGCCATGACCGCGGTGCTCGGGACTCTGGTTGGCGTTTTCGGGGCGGTGATCTTCTTGGGCGTGTCTGTGTCCCTCGCCGCTGTCGTCCGTGTAGCTCTTCCTGTGCTCCACATGGGGGGCCTCATCACTCTGCTGTGCCATCGCTTACCTCCTACGCACTGGCCTACTTCTCCTAGAATAAGAGTAGCAGTGGGCAGGCGGCGGCGCAGACGCAGTCAGTTAGGGGCGAGGGTGGAATGGGTTTGTAACGTTTGACGTAGACGCGATCCCTTATCCGAGCAGACCCATTTCGGCGGCACGAGCCACAGCCTCCAGCCGATTGCGAACCTTCAGCTTCTCGTAAAGCGCGCTGGTATAGTTGCGGATGGTTCCGGTACTCAGTTGCAGCTCCACGGCGATCTCGCGATTGGTGAGCCCGCCCTGAAGCAGGCCCAACACGTCTCGCTCCCGTCGGGTCAATTGCACATCCTGGCACGCCAGTTCACGGACAATCTCCTCATAAGCCGGCGCAGGCACCAGGACCAGTTCCTCTTCGTCCAGAAAGGTCACCAGCACATCCCGTGGGCCGTCCAGCGGCACCGATGTCTCTAATGTCACCGAACCGTTGGAATACCGGCCACGCACCGTCAAGAGCGTGTGTGGACCGGTCATTAAGCTTGTCCAGAGTTCACGAGTTGGGCAAACGCTTCGAATGAGCGGTCTGGCACATCCATATCCGCGGGAAAGAGACAACGGGGGAGTTGTCGGTGCGCGAGATGGTTACGAAGACATTCACAGCAGATACCGTGGCGTGGGCAGCCTGCCGCCGTGCACGTGCAGGCATCGAGGTTGAGGGTCTGTTGGCATTCCATATGCGTCCTCCTGGCTAGTGGGCACGATCAACAACTATTGTAGACCAGGATGGACAACCGTCAAGCCACGCTTCACGAGCAGTGTGCAGTTCAGCTTCCTGATGGAGTGTATCCAACGGCGCGTCACGCGATCGCTGGCGTTCTGGACCTCCTGCTGTCTGCGTCGTACACGCGTTTCTATGGACAGCAAATGGGCGGCTCAGGGAGTCAGACACCAGAAGCTCCTCTCGAATGCCTCGATTGGCTCGCCCGAATGCATCAGTACCACCCGGCGATGCTGACTCAGCCTGGTTGTTTGCCGGTCTACCGACCCCGTCCCGCACCCCCAACCGCCATCCATCGAGCTTGACGGTAAGGCAAAAAAGATTTATTATAGCAGTTGAGAGTGCACGTCAGCGTCGCCTCCCATCATAGCACCGAAGAACGCTGCGGCTGGCTCACGTCCTAGTGAAGTGTATCCGATCAAATCTGAATCACCTGCTGCCGCAAATCCAGTCTTGCAGCAGAGACAACCTTGGGGGGGAGCTAATATGTTGACTGTGGTTTTCATCATCAGTCTGTTGATCTTCGCCGCATCCAGTCTGTACTTCTACTTAACCGGAAGAAACAAGCTAGGTCTCAATACAGCGTTTCTGGTCAGCTTCATCACGCTGATCTCATATGTGTTGATGTGGCAGCGGGACCTGACCGTGGTCACCGCTGCGGGGGAGCCCATCTTCTGGACAAGGTGGCTCTTCTATGCGGGCAGCTGTACGCTGCTCATGTATGAGATCGCCCTGATAAAGGGGATGACAAGGGAGCGGCTTGTTCAGCTTCTCTACCTGACAGCTATTGTTATGTTCACCGGCTTCCTAGCTGCGCGCGATCTGAGCGCAGTACGGTGGATCCATGTTGCCATCAGCTCAATAGCCTACGTTCTACTCCTAACGCAACTCTTCTCGGTCAGGACGGCGGAGTCAGATTGGGTCAAGTACTACATCTTCTTCGGATGGACGGTGTTCCCGGTCGTCTTTGTGCTGGGCCCGACGGGCGTTGGGCTGATCGGCGCCGCCTTGGCCAATTTGCTCTACCTAATTCTTGATATCTACACAAAGATCGTCTTCAATGTTCACCTCCTCAGGGCATCGGAGGCGCCGGAATAGATTGACGATTAAGCATGCTTCGATAGCCGTTCCAGATCGAATTCGGGTGGGCCGACGGTGACGATGCCGAGATAGCCGTCCACGGTCAGGATGTCACCGTCCTCCAGGACATCCGTGGCACGGGCGACACCGTTGACACACGGAATGCCCAACTCGCGGGCGATGATGGCCCCGTGGATGAGCATCCCGCCGCGCCGCTCTACCACGGCGCCGGCCAACAGGACCAGATGCGTCATCGTAGGTTCGATGGCGTCACAGACGAGAACCTCGCCGGCCTGAAAGCGGCCGAGATCCTCGGCGCTGCGGATGCAGCGGCAAAGCCCCGTGACCATGCCCGGAGCCGCCGGTTGTCCGATCAGTTGGCGGGGGCTTTCGCCGCTTTTCCTACGTTCTGTGTCGACATCAGGCTCCGGGACCTCCGGCAATCCTATCATCCCACCCGACGGATCTCTCAGGGCAGCAGCGACAATAGGGGCCGCGGCCTGACTGACGTGTGCGGCCTGATCGAGGCGCCCCGCTGCAACAAGGCGCTCGATGCCGATGCGAACGGCACGAAGCAATTCTGCCTCCAGCCGACCGATGAGAATGTTGTCGTCATCTCGAAGGCGCCAACTTAGCCGTGCCGTAGCGATGATCTCCTTTGCTTCCGGATGGCGTTTCAGACCAACGGCATCCAGCAGCTTGCGCTCGAGTTCCTCAACTTGGTGCATCTGCCGGTCCTGCGTGTTCGACGCCGGATCTGCCGCCGCCGGACGGGAGGCCATTTGGATCAGGGTGCTCAATATAAGGTCCGGGCGTCCGGAGAGGCGCTCGCCCTGGTAAGTAACGTCGAGATGACGCTCGAGGAGGGCCGCTACCTCTCGTCGGAACAGATCACTGCCCGGCACCTCGGGTAGATGGTTAAGGATCTCGCTTGGATCCGACCCAGCGTCGCCCTCTAGAGCCTGGCGCACGCCGCTTCTAAGCGCGTCATGCCGGCGTAGCATGCCAGCCAGACGCTCCAGGCCTTTATTGCGTACCATCGCCAGCATCTTCTCGCCTTTGAGCAGGCCGATGAACTCATAGGGGTCCTCGGGATGCACGGCGTCATTGTAGAAAATGCCGAGTTGGCGAACACCGTGGGCGAAGGGGATGAACTCATCCCAGTATGTCTTCTTCCAGGCCACAACCTCGGCAGCTCTTTCCTCGATCGCCCTGGCCAACGCGCGATCATCGTAGTCCTGAAGCCGTTCCTTGCCCCAACGTTGTCCTAGCCTCTCCAGTTCGGGGATCAGCGTATCGGCGACGCGCGTCCTGAGTTTCCGCAGTCGCTGCACGCTGGGCCGCAGCGTCAGGTACCAGGCGCGCCTGTCCTCGGTCTCGCTGCTTACGGTAGTGATGGGGCGGGCCTGGAGGACGGTGAACCTTGAGGCTCGCCCGGTCCACTCCAGATCAGGTGGCCAACTGTAGAGTGCCTCGATGCGCATCACAGTGCTGTGGATCTTTCCGAGATCGCGATCCTCGAGAATCGGTTGGCCATCAGGTCCTTGCTCTCGGTCGCCGGATTGGAATGAGATCACGCTGCCGGAGTCCCGCGCCAGCAGCCACCGGTCGGGATCAACGGCGCCGTCAACCAGGTCGCTACAGGGGCCCGGCACGGCCTCGACGATCATCTGGTCTTCCTCGATGCCACGAGGATCGCGCGCGAAGGCCACGCCCGAGCGGTCTTCCTCAATCAACCTTTGGACAAGGACCGCCATTCGGCTGTTGACAGGATCAAGAGAGAGCTCCTTGCGGTAGAGAAGCGCGGCGTCTGACCACAAGGAGGCCCATACGATCTTGACAGCCTCCACTACCTCGTCCAGGCCCCTGACGCCGACGACGGATTCATGCAAGCCGGCGAAGGAGCGTTGGGCCGCGTCCTCGCCCGGTGCCGAAGAGCGGACCGCCAGGGAGGCGCCCTCGCCGAGCTCCTGAAGCGCCTCTGAGATCTCCTGGCGTAGCACCTGAGATATAGATTGCGCTGCAAAGCCTGAGCGGATCCGCAGCGCCGTGTCCCAGATCTCCTCCCACCGCATACTTTCCAGGGGCTTGCGACCCAGCTCCATCCGCACCAGATCGACCAGGCCGCCCTGGGCAAGAAATGCCTCATAGGCCAACGTCGTGATGCAGAAGCCATCGGGAACACGAAACCCGGCTTGGGTCAGCTGTGCCAGCTTCGCCGCCTTGCCGCCGATGAGCTGCACATCCACCTGAGCGGCATCCCGCAGCCTGATGATCCGGCGTCTGCTATTCATGCCTGGGACCTATCCCGTTCCTGGCACCCACTGGTGGACTTCCTGAAAGCGTGTGACGTACAGATACCTTACAATGTCAATCCTGAAGACCGCGGTTGAGGGGCTGGTCACAAAAGCCCTGAGCTGCGGATGACGGTCAATGAGCATCCGCGCCCACCTTGCTCGCTCATGATCAAAGAGCTCCCGCGCGTTACCGGTTGCCGTGATGGCTTCCACCTGCATCAGCTCTTCGGGATAAGAGGGACGGTTGTCTACCACAAGTGCAATGCGATCACTTTCGGTGAGCAGGTTGTATTTGCGCGTCGCCCTCCCCGTGGAGAACACAGCGGCATCGAATGCGTCATTTACGGCATAGGCTACGACGGAGCCGTAGGCTTGGCCGCCGCCCTGCGTGCAGAGGACAGCGTATCGCTGCTGCATAAGAAGGCAGCGGATCCTTCCTGCGATATCCTCATGCTTTAGCGCTTCGTTACCAGGGGCGTCGTTCTCCCTTGGGAGGACGGGTTCATCAACATTACGCATTCAACACCTTCCTTCAGGCTGGTGCAGCTCAGCTGAGCCGGACATGGTGACCATCTACCAGGGTCAACATATCCAGCGCTGACAAGACCTCCAGTGACCTTGATTATATACCCGGGCGCGACCTTAGCTAGTCCGCAGCGATGCAGGCAAAGCCAGGGTCGGTAGCAACCCCGTTGGTCCAACCCATAGCCGGCTTAGGCGCAGCCTGCCTCTCCCGCTGCCACAGCTGAGTTACTGGGCGAGAAAGCGATAAACAAGACCACGCAACTACATCATCAAAAAGAAATAACAATATTGACTGTTCTCATATCTTTATGCTATAATGAACGTGTAGTGAGTTAGCGCCCGCTCACTAGCATCAAGCAGTCAATTCCTAACCCATCAGAAAGTGAGGTAGTAGATGGCAGATATCGTAGATATCGCTGTAGCGGATGGACGATTCCAAACGCTTGTTGCAGCAGTCCAGGCAGCGGATTTGGTGGATACCCTCAAGAGCGAGGGCCCCTTCACTGTATTTGCCCCAACGGACGAAGCTTTTGGCAAGCTACCTGAAGGGACAGTCGAAGGGTTGCTCAATGACGTACCCACACTCAAAAACATCCTCCTCTACCACGTTGTGAGCGGCAAGGTTATGGCGGCTGACGTCGTAGGCCTTACTTCAGCAGATACCGTACTGGGCAAGCCGGTTGCAGTCAGCGTTGAGGGTGACAACGTTATGATCAACGAGTCCCAAGTGGTCATCGCAGACATCGAAGCGTCAAACGGCGTGGTCCACGTCATTGACGCCGTCCTGCTTCCCCCTGAATAGTTTCGCTTCGCCGGTAGGCCAATGGGGCGCTGTGGCCTGCCGGCGCCCTTGGGCACCAATCACACCTTTAGCCTAGCCAACTATGCTCCACGCCTGCGCAGGGACTTGACCAACTGGTTAAGCCCATTTTAGCCTGTCGACCTGAAGCCGTGAACGGCAACTTGGAGCCGGGATGGATCTCGGTGGTGCGGACCATCTTAAGTAACGCGTTTCATCATAACGCTTCCTTTCCTTTCCACATCAGGCTATAATGCTCCTATGAACCGCGAACACGATCGCTTCATTGACGTCCAGAGTATCTGGACTCGCTATTGGGATTTAGGCGCGGGGCCGCCGATCATTCTGCTCCACGGCCTCGGCGCCTCCGCTGAGACCTGGCAGTACGTTGTGGGTCCGCTATCGCAACACTACCGAGTCCTCGTGCCCGACCTCATCGGCTTCGGCTACACCGACAAGCCCAACATTGACTACACTTTGGAGGCATTTGTGGGCTTTGTGGGCGCCTTCATGGAGTCAGTTGCGATTCCACAAGCAACCTTTGTGGGCCACTCCCTCGGTGGTGCCATCGCGCTTCGCATCGCCATCGAGCATCCCGATTGGGTTCAACGTCTTGTCATCGCCGACACAGGTGGGCTTGAGGAGACATCTGGTCTCCTCCTCAAACTCCTGCGCTTGCCCTTGGTCGGCGAATGTCTGCTGAGCCCTGGGCGCGGCAAGACGCGCAAGGCGCTCAAACTCTATTTCTACGACAAGAGCCACGTCACCGATGAGATCGTCGACCTCAATTTCCGGCTCATCTCCCAACCCGGGGCCCAGCGTGCGTATCTCTCCACAGTCCGCAACACTATCTCCACATCCGGATCCGAGCCAGGCATCAAGATGCTCGTAACCGACCGGCTGGATGAAATCGAGGCCCGCACCCTCGTACTCTGGGGCGCCGAGGACGAGATTGCCTCCCCTGATACCGCTCAGTTGATTGCCCGCGGCATTCCTAACGTGGAGCTTCACGTGATCCCCGAAGCCGGTCACAACCCCATGGCCGAACAACCCGAGCGCTTTAACAAGGCTCTCCTGGATTTCCTTGACCCTCCGCCCGCACCTGGAACTACCGCCCCTCAGGCCCTCTCCAACGCTCTTCGCCACCAAACCTAACCCGCACCGTCAGCCACTCATCTTCCCTCGCACTATGGTAGCAGTAAACAGTCGTGGAGGTGGGAAGCTGAACATGAAACAAGATCGCGTTGTCGTCGTTGACGGTGCAAATGTGGCTTATGCCGAGAAATCGGCGGACGGTGCACCCAGAGTGTCGAACCTCGTCGCCGCCGTCAAGCTGCTGCAGGAAAAGGGTTACTCACCCATTATCATCGTCGACGCCAGTCTCTATCACGATATCGACGATCCGAAGCAGCTGGACGGCTTGCTCGAAAACCAGGTGATCCACCAGGCACCCTCGCAGACCGACGCCGACTACTTCGTCCTGGAGACGGCCGACCGGTATGATGCCTGGATCCTCACTAACGACAACTACGAAGAGTACCGTGATGACTATACCTGGATAGAGGAGCGCCGGGTGCCCTTTATGGTCATTAACGATGACATGGTCCTCTATGGACCGCAGCTAGAGCAGGCGACTTAGTGCCACTGTAGCTATCCTGCGTTAACCATCGCCACAAGGATCTCGTGCTCGGCGGCGGCGGCAGAGCCTTGCCGGGCGTCACAACGGTACTCCAACTCTGCTATCCGTTGCCGGAAGCGGACCTAACCAATCCCGCCTGCCAAGCTATCCCTTTCTACTGATACTTGAACTGGAGCACGTATATCGCCCACCTCCGGAACAACGGGGCGGTTGGTGAGCGTAGAGTGTCGAAGGAGGGCCTATGCCGGTCTACAACCGCGATGTTGCGCGCATTCTGGATCAAGTCGCCGATCTTCTGGAGATTGAGGGGGCCGATTCATTCCGCGTCCGGGCATACCGCAATGCCGCCCAATCCATCTCAACCATGTCGCGGGAAGTCGCGACAATGGTGGACGAAGGCGAGGACCTCACAGAGATTCGGGGCATCGGCGAAAGCATCGCCGAGAAGATCGAAGAGATCGTCAAGACCGGTGACCTTGGGCAGTTGGCTCAGATCGAGGAACGGACCCCGGCAGAGCTGACCGAGTTGCTTGATCTCCCGGGGCTCGGGCCCAAGAGGGTTCAGACCCTGCACGAAGAGCTTGGCATCGAAACCCTCGATGACCTGCGTGATGCTGCCGAGCGCAATCGCATTCGCACGGTGAGCGGGCTGGGTGACCGGACCGAGGCGCGCATCGCGCGCGAGCTGGAGCAGAGGCACGACGAGGAGCGCCGGACTCGCATCGACGTGGCCGAGGAGATTGTGACACCCCTCCTCGACTATCTCTGCGGCATCGAAGGCGTCGAACAAGTGGCGGTAGCCGGCAGCTACCGCCGCCGTCAGGAGACGGTCGGCGACCTCGATCTCTTGGCCACAGGTGCGGACGGCGAGCAGATTATCCGGCATTTCACCGAGTACGAGGATGTGCGCGAGGTTATCTCCCAGGGCAAAACCCGCTCGACGGTGCGGTTGCGCCTGGACATGCAGGTCGATTTACGGGTCGTCGCCGATGAGAGCTATGGCGCGGCTCTGCTCTACTTCACCGGATCCAAAGCCCATGGCATCGCCTTGCGCAATATGGCGCTCGATGAAGGGCTCAAGATCAATGAATATGGTGTATTCCGCGACGATGAACGTATCGCGGGCGCCACCGAGGAGCAGATCTACGACCTCTTCGATCTGCCCTACATTGTGCCCGAGCTGCGTGAGAACCGTGGTGAGCTCGAGGCTGCAGCAGAGGGCAAATTGCCCGAGCTGGTCACGGTCGACGATATCCGTGGCGACCTGCAGATCCACACCACCGCCAGCGACGGCAAGAACACGCTCGAAGAGATGGCCGCTGCTGCACAGGAGCGGGGCTATGCTTATCTTGCCGTCACCGATCACTCCCCACACGTTAGCGTGACGCAGGGCCTCGACGCAGAGGCTCTCGCCCGGCGCATCGACGAGATCCAAGAGCTGAACGAGAGCTTCAATGACTTCCGCCTTCTGACCGGTATTGAGGTCGATATCCTGAAGGATGGCTCCCTCGACCTCCCGGACGACATACTCAAGCGGCTGGACATTGTCGTCGCCGCCGTTCATAGTGCCTTCAATCTCGATCGCGAGGAGCAAACCGAGCGCATACTTAGGGCGCTCGACAATCCGACCGTCCACATCCTGGTCCACCCCACCGGGCGCAGAATCGGAGAGCGCAATCCGCGCAAGCGTCCACCTGCTGAGATGGATATGGAACGCGTGATGGAAGCCGCGAAGGAACGCGGCTGCTTCCTGGAGATCAACGCGAGTCCCAGCCGCCTCGACTTGAGCGACGCTTACGCCAAGATGGCAGGAGAGATAGGGCTCAAGCTCGCCATCTCAACCGACGCGCATAGCACCACGGAGCTGGACTTCATCCGCTATGGGGTGGACCAGGCTCGACGTGGCTGGTTCGGCCCCGATGGCATTGTCAATACGCGAAGCTGGTCTGACCTGAAAGCGCTGCTCAAGCGTTGACAACAGGGGGCGGGCCTGGAGGGTGCTTGTGAACACAAATGGTAAGCCATCACGGCCTGACGACTTAGTTCCCGACATCGACCCAGGCGACATTGAGGACGAAGACGCGGCCCGCGCCGCGATCGACGAGCTGAGCAACACGCTCCGCTATCATAACTATCGTTATTACGTTCTGGACGATCCGCTCATCTCCGATGCAGAGTACGACGACCTGATGCGTCGTCTGGAAGAGCTAGAAAGCCGGTATCCGGATTTGCAGGCGCCGGACTCACCGACCCAACGCGTGGGAGGTGAACCTCGCGACGAACTCGGCCGCGTCGAGCATCCCATGCCAATGCTCAGTCTAAAGGCTGTCTATGAGGAGGACGAGGCGCATAGCTTCGACCAGCGCTGCCGTCGCGAGTTGAACAATGGTTCCGTTGCTTATATCGCCGAGCCCAAGTACGATGGCGTGGCCATCGAGCTACTGTATGAAGGGGGCCGGCTTGTCCAGGCAGCGACCAGGGGCGATGGCGACACCGGTGAGGATGTCACCGCCAACGTCAAAACGATAAACGAGGTCCCGCTCCGCCTGCTCGATGGCGACGACCGCGCACTCGCAGACCAGATCATTGCCCGCGGCGAGGTCTATATGCGCAAAGATGAGTTCGAGGCACTCAACGCACGCTTGGCGGAGCAAGGTCAGACCGCATTTGCCAATCCTCGTAACGCGGCAGCGGGCTCACTCCGACAACTCGACCCCAACATCACGGCACGGCGCCCGTTGCACATCTATTTCTACGCCGTGGCCAACGCGCGCGAACTGGAATTCGAGCATCACTGGGAGGTGCTGCAGACACTTCCCGAATGGGGCCTTCGCGTGAACCTGGAACAGAGCCGTCGACTTGAAACCATCGAGGAGGCCATCGCCTATCACGATGAGCTGGCAGCGCGTCGCGAGGAGTTGGAGTACGAGATTGACGGGGCTGTGATCAAGGTCGACGACCTCGCCGCGCAGGAGAAACTGGGGACCCGTACCCGAGAACCGCGATGGGCGTTGGCGTACAAGTTTGCGCCCCGTCGGGCAACGACCGTCATCAAGGACGTCGTCTTTCAGGTCGGACGCACCGGTCGGATCACGCCCGTCGCCCTCCTGGAGCCCGTCGAAATTGGAGGCGTCGAGGTCTCCCGCGTCTCGCTCCACAACCAGAGCGAGATCGACCGCAAAGATATTCGCATCGGCGACCGCGTGCTCCTGGAGCGGGCCGGCGATGTCATACCCTACGTCGTCAAGTCGCTGCCCGAGGCCCGGGAGGGCGCCGAGACGCAGATCCGTATCCCGGACAAGTGTCCGGTCTGCGGTGCCGACGTGGCTATGAGCGCTGACAAGAAGCAGGCTATTTGCACCAATCCTCGAGGCGACGCACAGCTCCGTGAGGCGCTATCTCACTACGCCTCGCGTGGAGCGATGGATATTGAGGGCCTCGGCGGGAAACGGGCCGAGCAACTCATCGAAGCGCGCCTCGTCAGCGACCTGGCCGATCTCTACGAGTTGCGGACTGAGGACCTGGAGCAGCTCGAGGGGTTCGCCCGGAAATCGGCACAGAAGCTGGTCGACCAGATCCAGAGCAGACGGAAGACCACGCTACAGCGCTTTCTCTATGCGCTGGGGATTCCCCAGGTGGGGAGCCACGTTGCCACCGTCCTGGCCCGCCACTTCAACACCCTTGATGAACTGATGGAGGCGAGTGCGGACGATTTGCTTGCCATCAACGAGATCGGTCCTCACATCGCCAGGAGCGTCGTATCGTTTTTTGGCGAGGGTGAAAACCGCCGTATGCTGGCAAGCTTGCGCGATGCCGGTATCGAGTTGACAAATCCCCTTGCCGAGCCGACCTCGCAGCCGTTGGAAGATCAAACCTTTGTGTTCACAGGCGCACTGGATCGCTGGACGCGCGAGGAAGCGCAGCGTCTGGTGGAACGTCTGGGCGCGCAGGCCAGTTCCAGCGTCAGCGGCAACACCGACTACGTCGTGGCAGGCCCTGGCGCAGGTCAAAAGCTGGACGAAGCTCGCGACCGCGAAATTCCGGTTCTGGATGAAGCTGCGTTTATCGACCTATTGGAAAACTATGACATACCGCTTGACTAGACCTTGTAGGAGGGACACGTGCTAGAGCGAGTAGAGATCGAAGAGAAACAACTATCCGACTATCGTGACATCGTCGGCGACGAGGTCCTTGAGGAGATCCGATCGTTGGCGGAACCGTTGAAGGGCGCGCGCGTCCTTCACATCAATGCCACAGCCTACGGTGGAGGCGTTGCCGAAATCCTCACGCCCCTGGCGCCACTTATGCAGGACGCCGGCCTCACTTGTGAGTGGCGTGTCATCGAAGCATCTGACGAGTTCTTCAAGGTCAGCAAGGCGTGCCATAACGGACTCCAGGGTATGGACCTCGAGCTCAACGACGAGATGCGCGACATCTGGAAACGCAACAACGAGATGAATGCGGCGAAGCTTGACGGCACCTACGACTTCATCGTCGTTCACGATCCGCAGCCTGCCGGGCTCCTTCACTATGCCCAGCCCGACCATGGTCGCCACTGGATCTGGCGCTGCCACATCGACACATCCGACCCCAATCCTGACTTCTGGAGCTTTTTCACACCCTATATTGGGCTCTATGAGACGACTATCTTCACGATGGAGCAGTTCATCGGCCCGGATCTCGACTCCGAGCGCGTGGTCATCATTACCCCGACCATCGATCCACTTAAGCCCAAAAACCAGCCCAAGCCGCGGGACCGGGCGCGAGCCACCGTCGCAGAGTTCGGACCCGATCCCGAGCGTCCTCTCATCACGCAGGTCAGTCGTTACGATCCCTGGAAAGACCCCCTCGGCGTTATCGACGCTTACCGCATCGTCAAAGAGGAGATCCCCGACGTGCAGCTTGCGCTTGTCGGCGCGATGGCAACCGACGACCCGGAGGGCTGGTCCTACCTCGAGAAGACGATCCGCCATGCCGGTGACGACTACGACATCTTTATCCCGCACAACTTCCACGGCGTCAGCGGTGAGGAGGTTGGGGCTTTCCAGGCAGGCAGCGAGGTCATTGTTCAGAAGTCGCTTCGCGAGGGCTTCGGGCTAACCGTCACTGAGGGGATGTGGCAAGCACGTCCCGTTGTCGGCGGCGCCGTGGGAGGCATCAAGGTGCAGATTGCCGACGGAGAGACCGGCTTTCTCGTGGACTCTGTCGCAGCTTGCGCCAGGGCCATCCACTATTTGCTGACCCACCCGGAGGAGGCTGACGCGATGGGCAAAGCCGGCCGCGAGCAGGTGCGCGAGCACTATCTCATCACCCGCCACTTGACAGACTATCTGCGGCTCTTCAACATCCTGGAGGACAGGCAAGAACTCGCCACCCCGGAAAGACGGACAGAACCTGTTCAGGCACAGGAAGGAAACTGAAATATGTCCTTGCATATTGGCATTGTCCATTGGGCATTTCCGCCCATCATTGGGGGCGTGGAGATGCACCTACTCTCCGTTGGCCCTGAAGTAGTCCGGCAGGGCGCCGAAGTCACCGTGCTCTGCGGTTCCGTGGAAGGCGAGCCGGAGACGGAAACTGTGGAGAACATGACCATTGTGCGTCGTGACGGCATGGTACCGGAGCAGCTCGACACCTTGCGCGAGCGACTCGGCGACGAACGGGCCCGCGAGGAAATCCGCACGCGCAGCCGGCGCATGTTCGACACCTTTCTCGACACTTACGCCATCGACGTCGTGCAGGCGCACAACCTGCATATGGATTTCCCGGCCCTTTCCGAGGCGCTCATCGAGGCCTGCGATGCCCGCAACATCCCTGCCTATCTCGTGCTTCACAATCCCATTTTTATCGACCGCATTGATGAGGAGCAGCAGAATGCCGCCTCGCCGATTCTCACAGATATCGCCTGGGAACGACTCGTACCGATCAGTGACTATATTCACAGGGTTATGAGTTCGACGATGCCGCAGATCCCCGAGGACCGGTGGACGGTCATTAAGCACGGCATCGATATCGAGACCTTCAAGCCGGCTCCGCCAGAGCGGCGTCGCGAGTTGCGGAAGCGCTTTAGCTTCGAGGGACGCCCGGTCATTCTCCATACCGGCAGGTTTCTCCCCTGGAAGGGGATACTGCCGGCCATCAAGGCTATGCCCCGCATCGTTCGGGAGGTGCCCGACGCACTGATGGTCATGCCGGGACGTGCCGAGCGCGTCTACAAGGATGCGGACGAACTGGACGAGTATGACGCTCAGATCGATCGCTTCATCGAAGAGCATGAGCTCCAGGACCATGTGCACATCCAACAGTACGATCGCGAGGATATCCCCAGGCTTACGGCTCTGGCCGATATCGTGATCTATACGACAATCGGCCAGGAGCCCTTCGGTCTGGTTCCGGTCGAGGGAATGGCATGCGGCAACCCGGTCGTCGTCACCAACTCGGGAGGCATGGTTGAATCGGTTGTCGATGGCGAGACCGGCTTCATCATCCCACGGGACGAGGAGGCCCTACCTGAGGCGCTGGCAGATCGCATCGTACAGCTTCTCATGGATCCTGAGTTGCGCGGGCGCATGGGGGCGCGCGGACGGCGGCGTGTGGAGGAGCACTTTGACCGGCGGCGGATGGCGCGCGACTACATCGAGCTGTCGCGCAGGCTCCTGGAACAGGCACAGTCGACGGCAGACGCGTGAGTTACCTATACGTGAAGTCTCACCAAGGAGGTCGTGCCTAGATGGGCACCGGCGAGATCTTCTGGATCATCCTGGGCATCGTCTTTCTCATCGCGACGGTCGTGCCCGCCGTCGCGCGCGCAGCCCGCGTCCAGGCGCGCCTGAGCAAGCTCCGCTCGCTGGAGCAAAAGCGCAACTCGCGCGCTATCACGCTCATTCACCGCCAGGAGACGCTGGCTTTTCTGGGCGTGCCCTTTGGACGCTTTATGGACATCGAGGACTCGGAGCAAGTGTTGCGTGCCATTCGTCTCACTGACTCCGATGTGCCCATCGATCTAATTGTCCACACCCCAGGGGGGCTCGTGCTCGCTGCGGAGCAGATTGCGTATGCGCTCCATGCGCACGAGGCGCCGGTGACCGTCTTCGTTCCCCACTACGCGATGTCGGGCGGTACGCTGATTGCCCTCGCCGCCGATCAGATCGTGCTCGACGCCAACGCCGTCCTGGGGCCGATCGATCCCCAGATACGCAACATCCCTGCGGCCTCTGTCTTGGCCGCTGTCGCCCGCAAGAGCATCGATGAGGTCGATGACGAAACACTGATCCTGGCCGATGTCGGCGAGAAAGCCATTCGCCAGGTCAAGCGCATGATCGTGCGGCTTCAGCACAGACGGATGAGCCCTGATCGGGCGGAGAAACTCGCGGAACTGCTGGCGAGCGGGACCTGGACCCACGATTACGCTATCACCGTGGCTGAAGCGCAAGGCCTGGGCCTCAATATCTCCACAGAAGTACCACAGGAGGTTTACGATCTGATGGAGCTCTACCCGCAATCCTCGCGCGGACGACCTTCTGTGCAGTATATTCCATCGCGCCGCCGAGACCGAGAGAGCGGCGAGAGCAGATCCGAACTCCATTGGTGAGGTACGCGCATAGTATCAGAGCAGAAAGCGAGCATAACTATGACCGATCCGGGAAATCGCGGACCCACGCACGTTAACCCCGCGGACCAGCACGCTGCGGATAGAGATAGAGACCTGGCACGACGCGCCGGTTACTTCATCGCCGCAGTCGGCGCCCTTCTTCTGACGCTCCTGCTAGGGGTCGGCTTGGGTGTACTCCTGGACCGAACCGTGCTTCTTCGAGATGACACATATGTTCTTATCCCGGCTGAGGCGGCTGATGAGTTCGAGCTGATAGCCGAGGCCTGGCGGACCATCGACCAAAGATATGTCAACCAGGAGGCGGTTGTCTACGTGGATATGGCCCATGCGGCCATCGCCGGTATGGTCGCCACGTTGGATGATCCCGGCCATACTCGCTTTCTAACCCCCGAAGAGCTGGAGAGCCATCGTCAATTCGCACGCGGCCAATTTGAGGGCATCGGGGCCTATGTGGAGGAGCGTGACGGGCAGATTGTGATCGTGACGACGATGGAGAACTCACCCGCTGAGGAGGCAGGGCTGGGTCCTGGCGATATCCTCCTGGAGGTCGACGACGTACCGGTCACCGGTCTGCCGCTTGGAGAGGTCATCTCGCGTGTTACCGGCCCTGCCGGCAGTGAGGTAACCCTGACGATTGAGGCGGCGGAGACCGGCGAGATCCGCACCGTGACCCTGGAGCGCGCTCCAATCGACCTCGCGATCGTGACCTGGGCTCGCCTCGCCGACACCGGACTGGCCCACCTGCGCATATCCTCCTTTAGCCAGGGCACAGGCACTGCCCTGCTTGAGGCCCTTAACGAGATCCGGTCGGAGGATGACATCACCGGCGTAGTCCTGGATCTGCGTAACAATCCAGGAGGCTTGCTCTGGGAGGCGGTTGATGCCACGAGTTACTTCGTCGATGAAGGGGACGTCGTCCTGCGCCTGGATGCCCATGGCAATGTAGATCGCGTCGGTGTCAGGCGCGGTATCAACGCCACTGATCTGGACACAGTCGTCCTCATCAATGCCGGGACCGCCAGCGGAGCCGAGATTATGAGTGGCGCACTCCAGGACCACGACCGCGCCATCATCGTCGGCATCACGACCGCCGGCGCCGGCACCGTCTTGAACGAGTTCACTCTGCGCGACGGCTCTGCGCTGCTGCTCGCCGTCGAGGAATGGCGAACGCCGGACAATCGCGTCATCTGGCACCAGGGCCTGGAGCCCGATATCCTCGTCGAACTCCCCGAAGGCACCCATCCCGTCTATCCTCGCCACATCACCAACGTGATCGCCGAACCCGATCCGCTCAACGACCCCCAACTCCAGCGCGCCATCGACCTCCTAACCGACGCACCCTGACACGCCTCACGCGCAGCCATGGCGCGTATATAGATTAGGGAAGGCTCCTCTGGCGAACGTCTCTGCCCGCGGAGCTCTCCCATCTCCTACCGCTATCGGCTTGCGCACCGCCGATCTCTAGGTACACTTTGACCTATGTCAAGCACCGAGCCCACCCCCACGCCACGCCGCATCATCTTACCTTTGGGCTTCGCCATCTGTCTCGCGCTCTTCGGTGATCTCACCCTCTACACCGTGCTTCCCAGCCAGCGCGACGTTGTGGGGCTAAGTCTCGCCTCCGTCGGCGTTATGCTCGGCGCCAACCGCCTCATCCGCATTCCCGGCAACCCCATCGTGGGCGCCCTGTTTGACCGTATGGGACGCCGTAAGCTCTTTATCCTGGGGATGACGCTCGCCGTCCTCTCCACCCTCGGCTATAGCCTGCTCTCAGGCTTCCTGCCTTTTCTGCTCACGCGTCTCACCTGGGGCGCGGCTTGGACCCTGCTCAACGTTGGCGGGATCGCGATGATCCACGACGTCAGCACCACGGCCAACCGCGGCCGCTTGAGCGGCGCCTACAACGCCTGG
>SLDA01000097.1 GCA_007125545.1 Thermoflexales bacterium
CTCACTACGAACCGCCCTTTGGGACCATAGATGGCGGACGGCTGATGGCCCTCACAGCTGAAAACGGAAGCGACGTACCAGGTTTTCCCATCTCGATTGATGAGGTCATCTGGTCATCACCCGTTCTGGTCGACATGACCGGAAATGGGCGGCTTGACATTATCGTAGGCACGGGCAACTGCTGGACAGTTCCCGCTTGCGCAGTCCCTTACGGCAACACCCATCCTGTGACGAAGGCGCTATATGGGTGGGATCACAGTGGGAAGCCGTTGCCCGGTTGGCCGATTAAGCTATCGGAGTATACGATGGCCTCACCCAGCATCGCCGACCTCAATGGGGACGGTACACTCGAGGTCGTCATCAACTCGGCTGATGGTTATGTCCATGTCTTTAGAGCTAACGGCTCCTATTTGCCCGGCTGGCCTTCTCGCGTAACCACACCAAGTGGCCCGGGGTCAGTTGTTCACTACGGAACAACCGCATCCACTATTCTTGCGGACCTGACCGGCAACGGTGTTCCCGAGATCATTCTACCGTCCAACTGGGAGATGGTGGTCTTTAATCTTCAGGGCGAGCAGTTGACGCGGGATGCATTCCCGTCGAACAAGTGGGACCTGAGCACCGAGTACACGCTGGGAAAGACGGCGGCGGTTGGAGACGTGACCGGGGACGGCACGGTTGAGTTGATCGCAGCAGGTGCGAGAAGTGGCGGCGAAACGGGCGCCATCTATATTTGGAACTTCAGCGCTCGGGCCCAGGCCGGCACCATGCCCTGGCCGCTCAGCCGGCTGAATGCCCGCAACACAGCCAGCATAGGCACCGGGCCGAGCCTCGCCGTCTCGGCTTCCCCCGACGGCATACTCATGCTGCATGAGTATGGTACGAGCGGCTCCGTGTCATTTTCGATACGCATTGCCAGCACGACAGGCGAGGCCATAGAATGGCAGATTCGCGCGCCGGCATTTAACGCCTCCAGCACCCAGGGCATGACGTCAGGGGCCGGAGATACCGTCACCCTCCAAGCCTCCGTGGCTGGACTCAATATCCAGAACACACCCCACACACTGGGCAACATCGAGATCGTGGGCACGTTCGAGGGCAAACCTGTGGTTAACAGCCCCATCGTCATACCAGTAAGGGTGCTCGTCGTGAGGGAGCTTCATCGCACGACGATGCCGCTGATCTATAAGCGTTAATCTTCCTCCACGCCGTCACATAGCTCGTCCAAGGGCGATCAGCTAGCGGCGCCAACCCAAGGCGGTGGGCCAAGCTTCAGGATGAATCGGTGCGGCTTGGCCCACGCCGAGATCGATCCGCCCGCCTCAATGGTCAGCCCCGGCTTGATCGGGTATAATGGGTCCTTGTTCGCCGACGGGTATGCGAAGATGGCAGGGAGACCTCGACGAAGGGTATTTCCGGCCCAATGTAGGGATATCATCTTAGGGAGTACGTGCATGGATAACTCCTTCAGTGTTCACAGTGACACAGAAGACGTGGAAGTCCTGTTGGCCGCGGTCGCAGAGGCCGTCCGGCGTTGGGAGGGAGGGCAGGGCGGCGGCCTGAACCTGGACCTCGTACAGGCAACGCATCACGACGTGCGGTCGGCAGCACAGCGGCTGCCCCTTCAGAGCCACATCGACAGCAACGCGATTATCCATTCCACACGACCGAGATATGGTCCCTGGATCATTCGTTTTCAGCAGCTGGTTCGCCGGCTGACCTGGTGGTTTCAGGAGCCGATTATCCAGCAAATCCGTAGCTACCAGTCGAACTCCGCCCGGGTTGTGGCGGGACTGGCCGATAATCAGGAAGCCCAGGTCGCCGATACAGCGCACCTTCAAGAACGCTTGCTCGCGCTAGAAGAAGAAGTGGAGGCGCTCCGGTCGCGAATATCACACCTCGAGAGCGGGAATGCAGGCTAGCGTCACACTCCTGATCCTGACATGGAACGGGTTGGACTATACGCGTGCGTGCTTGGACTCCATTCGCCAACACACCCACGTGGGCGAACAGGTAGAGGTCCTGGTCGTGGACAACGGCAGCTCCGACGGTACTGTGGAATACCTGCGAGGGCTCGACTGGATACGTCGCATTGAGAATTCCAGGAATCTGGGCTATGTGGGCGGCAACAATGTGGGGATACGGGCCACGCCCGAAGGTGACATCCTCCTTCTTAATAATGACATCGTGATCCCCGAGGATGGGTGGCTGGAGGAGCTTCAACGCCTCGCATACTCGGCGCCGAGTGTTGGTATTGTGGGTGCGCGGCTGATCCTCCCCGATGGCCGCCTACTCCACGCCGGAACCTACATGCCGCTCGACACCTTCTGGGGACAGCAGATCGGCAGCCTCGAGAAGGATATCGGTCAGTACGCCTTCGACCGCGAGGTCCAGGGCGTGGTCGGCGCCTGTATGTACATCAAGCGGGACGTTATCGACAGCATTGGGCTGCTGAACGAGGCCTTCTTCTCTTACTTCGAGGACACCGACTACTGCCTGCGCGCTGCCGAAGCAGGCTTTCGCACGCTGTGCGCCGGAAATGTGACCCTTATCCATCACGAAAACGTCAGCACCAAGGTCAATCGCGTCAGCCTATCGGACATCTTTACCAAGTCCAAACGCGTCTTCCGCAAGAAATGGGAGAAGAAGTTGATGGCACGTTACGATACCACAGTCCTCTGGCATTCTCAGGTAGGCAGTCCATCCGGATATGCTATGTCGTCTCGCGAGTTGGTGCTTCAGCTCGATGACCTACACGTGGATGTGCGGCTTGCCTATCTCTACGGTACGGATTGGATGGACAACCAACAGGACGACCATCGCCTTGCCGCGATGCGCCAGCGCCCCAAGGACCTGGGTCTCCCCCAAGTCGTCTACGGCTCCGGCGATCTCTTTTGCAAGAACGGGGGGGCTTACCAGATCGGCTATACGATGCTTGAGGTTGACGGCATTCCCGACGATTGGGTCTTGCAGGCCAACGCTATGGACGAGGTTTGGGTGCCTTCCCACTTCAATCAGGAGACCTTTGAACAGAGTGGGGTCCGGAGCCCGATTCACGTGATGCCTTTGGGAGTCAATCCTGACTATTTCAACCCCAAAATCCGTTCCTTCCGGGTGTCGCAACGCTACACGTTTTTGTCCGTTTTCGAGTGGGGCGAGCGCAAAGGACCGGAGGTCCTGCTTCGCGCGTATCACCGCGCCTTTAGCCCGGACGACGATGTCCTGCTCTTGCTCAAAATCCGGAACGTCGACCCGAGCGTGAATATCCGTCAGGAGATGCAGAAGTTGGACTTGCCGAGCGGCCCGCCTATCGCCATTCTGTACAACCAGGATATCCCTCCGCACCAGGTGGGGTCTCTCTACCGCTCTGCCGATTGCTTCGTCCTGCCCTCGCGGGGTGAAGGATGGGGATTGCCGATACTGGAAGCTATGGCCTGCGGCATACCTACCATCGCGACGGACTGGAGTGCCCAGACCGAGTTTATGAACGATCACAACGCCTACCCGCTGCGCGTGGAAAAACTCATTCCCGCCAGGGCCAAATGCCCATACTACGAGGGATTTCGATGGGCCCAACCCGACGAAGACCATCTGGTTCACCTCATGCGCTACGTCTACGAGCATAGAGACGAAGCCGCCGCCAAAGGCGCGCGCGCTGCTGAGGAAGCCCTTGTACGATGGACCTGGCGCCAGGCAGCCACCAGGGTAAAGCAGCGTCTTTTGGCGATAGGCGAGGAAACCCGCTAGTGCACATCGGCTTCGATATCACAGCGCTCTATGTCGCGCAAGCCGGCATCTTCAACTATGACTACAACCTTGCAAGAGCACTCCTCGCGCTCGACAGGGAAAATGACTACCTGCTCCTGGACTACCGTCCCATCCACGGGGGATACGTCCAGCCGCCCGGACTGCAGAGCTTGGGCGAGAACGAACCACGGGTCGCGGTCCGTCACGTCAACGGCCTCCGCCATCGCAAGCTGACGCGCTTGCGAGCATTCCAGCGCCCCTATCTTTCGTCGGTAGCCGCCTGGGTGGATGGCTCCCTACTTCGTCCCTGGGCGGCGGCTGCCGAGTCGGTTAGGGACCGCCAACTGAACGCGGTTCTGAACGGGATCGATGTCTTCCACTCATCGGAAGTGCTTCCCTGGCGCCACCCGAGCGCGCTCAATGTGACGACGATTTACGATCTCACCCCGCTCCTCCTTCCCGAATATCACACCCAAAATACGCGCGATCTTCACCAAGCGAAGTACAGGTTCGCTCAAGAAGAAGCGGATCTCATCATCACGATATCGGAAGCGACCAAGCGCGACATTGTCGCGCATCTTGGGATAGCCGAAGAGCGAATCCATGTGGTGTACGGCGGGGTCGCGCCAGACTACCGGATACCCGCGGACGACACGGCGCTGAATGCCTTGCTGGCATCTTTCGGACTGGCGCGAGGGAAGTACCTGCTTCACGTCGGAACCCTCGAACCACGCAAGAATCTCGTTCGCCTGGTTGAGGCTTACCACGAGGTCCGCGCAGCCAGACCGGATGCACCTCCCCTGGTGCTTATCGGCACGCCGGGGTGGGACTTCCGCGCCGTCTTCGTCCGGATCGAGGAGTTAGGATTGGAAGAACACGTGCGCTACCTGGGACGTGTGGAGAGGGAACACCTGCCCCTGTTCTATGCCGGTGCCCGCCTGTTCGTTTTCCCATCTCTGTATGAGGGGTTTGGACTGCCCCCGCTCGAGGCCATGGCCTGCGGAACGCCGGTGATCGTCTCCAACGTCTCGTCACTGCCTGAGGTTGTCGGTGAAGCGGGCACCTTCATCGACCCGCAGAATAGCCACACGATTGCGGAGGCGATCCTGGACCTCCTGAACGATGAGTCCGGACACTGTACGGAGCTGGCCGAGCTGGGAGTGAAGCAGGCTTCACACTTCACCTGGGAGCACGCCGCCGCCCGCCTCCTGTCAATCTACGGCGAGGCGTACGCACAGTTCGCCTTGCGCTGATTTCGGTATCGAGCAGGGCAGATCCGGAGATGATGCACGGAGAAAATACCTGAGGTTGCGTTACGAAAGACGTTGACCAGGAGACCCCAGCGCGGAGAGGGATTCGAGCAACCGAGCACATTGAACGTCCCACGTATACGTCTGCAGCACCTTGTCGCGACCGCGGGCGCCCAGTGCCGTGGCAAGCCGGCGGTCGTTCAGAAGCGTACGAATGGCTTCGGCCAAACCACGGACGTCGCCGAACTCCACCAGCAAGCCGTCAACGCCCTCGCGCACCACCTCGGCTACAGCACCGGACCGGGCGCCGATCACCGGGGTACCTGCGAGCCAAGCCTCCAGAAAGACGATACCAAACGATTCCGTCTTTGAGGGAAGCGCCATCACATCAGCTGCCGCGAGCGCGTCCCATTTGTCCGCTTCCGGTACCGGGCCCACGCGATGACACAACGCTTGCATCTCACCGGGCAATTTCTCCAGCTGCCGCCGAATCGCCGGAGCCGGCGGGCCTATGAGAACCAGCGCAGCGGGGCTCCCCTCCTGCCATATCCGCCGCATCGCCTGCACCAGATGGAACGCCCCTTTCTCAAAGCTGAGGTTGCTGATCGTCACGACGAGAGGGCCCGACGGGATTCCGTATTTCCGACGAAAGCGCTCGCCATCCGCACGGCTCGCCGCATCAGGATCGACGCCGGGGCTGACGACGCTCACCCGCCGCCGGTCGATCCCCTGCTCCAGCAGGTAGGCCCGCTCGGTTTCGGTTTGAGCGAGCACGCGAGTTGCCGATCTCAGCAGCCCGAGCTGATGAGACATAGTGTAGAAGCGCGGGCGCGCGAGGTGCAGCAACGGCACGGCAATCCAGGGAATCTCACGACGCCGCGCTTCACGCGCCACCGCGATAGTGAGCCCTTCCAGGGTGAGATTCCAGGCAAAAAGCACGTCGGCCTCCGCCGAAGCCAACACAGGGGCCAGATCCGGCAGCCAGGGCGCATAACGCCCCAGAGGCAGGGCAGCCTGCGGCGAAACACGCGAGAGCAGCCAGACCAGGCGTCGAAATAGCGGGAAGGTCACGTCGCCAAGGGCGAGATGGCGGAGAGGGAGTCTCAGTATCCGTACGCCCTCGTGCCTATCGGGCAGATCGGCCGGCAGCGTCTTGCCGCGGGCGCTCCAGAGCGCCGAGAGGGTCTCGGCCTCCGTCGCGATGATGATGGCCTCGTGCCCGGCCCTCACCTGACAGCGTGCCATCCTCAGCACATACTGTTCGGAGCCCCCAACAACGGGCCATGTACGATGGGTTACGTGGACAAAGCGCAAAGCAACCTCGTTACCAACCCAGCTCGGCTGTACCCCGCAAAGTATGACAGCGCCGGAACCCTCGCAGCAGGAGCCGGCGTCATGCCAGAGTTCGAAAGAGGGGGTCGGGCC
>SLDA01000223.1 GCA_007125545.1 Thermoflexales bacterium
GCATCCGCTCCCGCCTCCGCGGCGACGCGGGTCAGCGCGATCGTCTCACGCGTGGACTCGCAGCCGGTGCCGGCGATCAGCAGCTTGTCCGGTCCAATCGCGCCGCGGGCCACCTCCCACAGCCGGCGTTTCTCCTTGCCGGTGAGATAGACCGCCTCCCCATTCGACCCGGCGACCACGTAGCCCGCCAGCCCGGTACCATTCCAGCGCATCAGGTTCTCGGCCAGCGCCGTATAGGCCACCTCTCCCTCGGCGTCAAACGGCGTTGGGATTGGTGGAAACACTCCTCTCAGGGAGAGCACAGATGGTGTCATCGTAAGAACCTCCTCGCGTCAGTGTCTACCTGTTATACGCCGAATCCGGCCAAAGGGGAACCTCCAGGCCCCGTGTCAGCAGCGGAGGACGCCGGGGTGCGCTTCCCGGGAGATCTGACGAGCGACTTCCTTGCTGGGCACGGAGTGTACGTCAGACAACCTCAGAACGGAGCTGAATTATGACGACGAATATCTGCTATAATTAAGGCGACTGGAATCTACAGATAACGAAAGGAGAGGTCTGTGGCAAACCTGATCTACTCGACGCTGTCAAGCCTTGATGGCTACATCGAAGACGAAGCGGGCCAGTTCGATTGGGCAGTGCCAAGTGACGAGGTGCACGCTTTCATCAATGACGCGATGCGCCCAGTCGGAACACATCTATATGGCAGGCGGATGTATGAAATGATGCGCGTCTGGGAGACGGATCCCGGCTTGACGACGGATTCGCCCCTTATGGCGGACTTCGCCCGGCTGTGGCAGGCCGCTGACAAGGTCGTCTTCTCGCGCACACTGGAGAGGGTGTCCACCTCACGCACGCGACTGGTACGCGAGTTCGAACCGGATATGGTGCGGCAGATGAAGGCCCGTGAGGAACGCGATCTGATCATTGGCGGATCAGTATTGGCGACCGAAGCGTTCCGGGCCGGCTTGGTGGATGAGTGTCAGTTGTTTCTTGTGCCCATCTCGGTAGGTGGAGGCAAGCCAAGCCTACCCAATGGACTTCGGCTGCTGCTCGATCTCGCGGAGCAGCGACGATTCGCCGATGGGACGGTGTATTTGCGCTACCTGATCAAGAGAGGTGTGTGACTATGCGAAAAGTGATTGTGCTCACATTTCTGACCCTCGACGGGGTGATGCAAGCGCCCGGCGGACCGGACGAGGATACGGACGGCGGTTTCGAGTACGGCGGATGGATCGTTCCCTATTTTGACGAGCAACTTGGCGCCATTATGGACGAACAGCTAACCGGGCCACGAGCTCTGTTGCTCGGACGCAGGACGTACGAGATCTTCGCGTCGTATTGGCCCACACACGAAAGCGCGTGGCCCGGCATCAATGCGGCGACGAAATACGTCGTGTCGAAGAGGCGTACCGAGCCGCTCTGGGAGAACACCGTGTTCATCAAGAGCGATGTCGTAGAGGAGATACGTGTGCTGAAGCGGCAGGACGGTCCCGACCTACAGGTACACGGCAGCAGTCTGCTGCTCAAGACGCTGTTTGAGCACGATCTGGTGGATGAGCTCTGGCTCAAGATCTTCCCCATCGTGATTGGCAGCGGCAAACGTCTCTTCGGCGAGGGCGCGCTTCCCGCAGCTTTTGAGCTGATGCATGCTGAATCAACCCCAAGTGGGGTCGTCGTCGCCAGTTACAGGCGCGCCGGGGATGTGAAGACGGCATCGTTCGAAACCTAGACCTCCAGTGACACAGGGGGTGAGGGAGCAGATGGAAATCCAGAAGAACGATCGGCAAGTTGCAGACCAAGCGGTCATCCGCTGGCTTCTTGACTCAGATCCTGCAATCCGTTGGCAGGTGATGCGCGACCTCGTCGGCGCGCCGGCAGAGCTCGTAGCCGGCGAGCGGGCGCGGGTTGCCGTGGAAGGCTGGGGTGCGGAGCTCCTCGACCGCCAGAGACCGGACGGACAGTGGGGCGACGACACAGAGTTCCCGCTGTGGACGTCCACATTGCACACCATGGTGCTCCTGCAGAACTTGGGCCTGGACCCGACCGGCGAGCGAGCTCGAGCAGCGGTGGGGCGCGTCAGGGATCAGGTCATCTGGGGACCTGGGTTCTGGGACACACCCTTCTTCGAGGGCGAGGTCGAGCCCTGCATCAACGGTGCGGTGCTGGCGCTGGGCAGCTACTTCGGCGAGATCAGCGAGCAGCTGGTCGACCGGCTCCTTGGCGAGCAGCTCGAGGATGGCGGCTGGAACTGCGAGGCGGAGGAGGGCTCTGTCCGATCCTCGTTCCACACCACGATCCGTGTTCTGGAAGGGCTGCTGGCGTACGAGCAGGCGAAGGGCGCGACGGTCGCAGTAACCGACGCACGGGCACGCGCCCACGACTACATGTTGGAGCGTCGCATGTTCCGGCGGCTGTCAACCGGTGAAGTGATCGACCCCGAATGGACATGGTTCCATTTCCCGACGACCTGGCACTACGACGTGCTACGGGGCCTGGACTACCTGCGCGGCGCGGGCGTCCATCCCGACGAACGCGTCGACGAGGCCATCAGCCTCTTGACGCAGCGGCGGCTGCCTGATGGGCGGTGGTCACGTGGCACCCCCTACCCCGACCCGGTCCAGCTCGAGATGGAGGGCGAAGCCGGCTTGCCCAGCCACTGGATCACGCTTCAAGCGTTACGGGTGCTGGACTGGTATGCGGCTCACAGGCCCGACCCAGGTTGATGCCACAGCCTGAGCTTTCGGGGGCGCAGTTCGCAGGACACGCGCTCCAGCCGAAGACCTCTGCCAGGAACGGCACCAGGGCTACCCTGAAGATGCCGAGGGCCTCGTATCGGGGCGAGTGACCACCCGTGTCCATCAGAGGCTATCGTATGAAACATAAGCTTGACAGGGTAACGTCTATCTCATATAATAAATAGATTAGCATCAACAAAAATAAGTCGGGCTATTGAGCTGAGAGCGGAGTGATCGCACCCGGATCCTCCACGCGATCCAAGTTCGCCAATCATCGCCCGAATCCATCGATCAGCGGGATGAGGAAACTCCATGATCGACCAGATCGACCGGCGCCTGAGAGAGTGGACGGAGAGCGTGGTAGAAGGTGTATCTTTCTCCCTCGAGCCGCCCGCTGGCACCGAAGCAACGACCGGCGTGAGCTTCTACCTGCTCGAACTGGTCGAGAACGCCCCCGCGCGTACGGCGACCCCCACACCACTGCAGTTTTCGCTCCGCTACCTGGTCTCCACGTGGGCCGGGGCACTCGAAGAGGCCCACCGTCTACTGGGCGAGCTCGTCTTCGCGGCAATGGAGAACCCGGAGTTCGAGGTTGAGTTGGAGCCTGTTGACCCCTCCACTTGGGTCGCCCTGGGCGTCGCGCCCCGTCCCTCGTTCTTCCTTCGGGTTCCGCTCCGGAAAGAGCGCCCGCAGCCGCCGGTCAAGCGGGTCCGCGCTCCCCTGGTGGTGAAGGTCACCCCGGTCGTCCAACTCCACGGCGTCGTCCTGGGACCCGAAGATCTCCCCGTACCGGGCGCGGCGGTGTCGATCCCGTCCATCCAGGTCCATACGCGCACCGATAATGAGGGTCGATTTAGCTTCCAGACCGTCCCAGGCGGCGAAGGAGGCAGTGAGCTCCACGTCCGGGCCCGCGGTCGCGAGACCAGCGTGACCGTGACGGAGGCGACATCCAGGGAAACCCCTATTGTGATCCGCTTTGACACATTTGATTGAGCCTCAGCAACTGAAAGGAGCAGGACCATGGCAGAGTACTTGGCGCCAGGGATTTATGTCGAAGAGGTGTCCGGAGGCGCGAGACCCATTGAAGCCGTCGGCACCCGGACAGCCGGCTTTGTGGGGGTGCCCCCGGATCCCACGAAGCATCTCAACGTCCCAGTTGCCATCAACAACTGGGCCCAGTTCAGGCGTGAGTTTGTTTCCGAGGGTAGCCAGAGCACACCGCTCTCGCACGCCGTCTTTGGTTTCTTCCAAAATGGCGGCAGCCGCTGCTACGTGGTTAACGTAGGCGAGGGGAACCCCATCGCCGGCGGCAGTCGCGGACGCACCGGGTTGGAGGTTCTTGAGCAGATCGACGAGATCGCCATTGTTGCGGCGCCCGGCTACACGGACGCCGCCTCCTATGATGCGGTGCTCACCCATTGTGAGGTCCTCCAGGATCGCGTGGCCATACTCGACGCGCCTCGAGACGTGCCGACCATCAGACAGCTCACGAATGTCGCCGCCGTCGAGGTCCCCGATGACGATGGCGACGACGGTGAGGGAGGGGGCGAAGGTGAGGAAGAGCGGGGCCTCCGCGCCCGCAACTCCGACGGTGGCTATGGCGCCTTCTACTTCCCCTGGCTTACCGTCAGCGATCCTCTCGCGCCCAACGAACTCGTCAATGTGCCGCCGTCAGGTCACATCGCCGGCATCTGGGCCCGCAACGATGCGACCCGTGGTGTCCACAAGGCGCCGGCCAATGAGGGAGTCCGGGGCGCGTTGAACCTCACCTACCGCCTCACGCGCGCAGAACAGGGCGAGCTGAATCAGGCGGGCGTCAACTGCATCCGATTCTTCGCCACCGAAGGGATTCGCGTCTGGGGTGCCCGGACGCTGGCCGGTGACCCCGAGTGGCGCTATCTGAACGTGCGCCGGCTCTTCAATATGATCAAGGAATCGATTGCTCAAAACACGCGCTGGATCGTCTTCGAGCCGAATGACTTCACGCTATGGAAGTCGATCCGCCGCGACATCAGCGCCTTCCTCACCGTGCTCTGGCGGGATGGCGCGCTGATGGGCCGGACGCCGGCGGAGGCTTTCTTCGTCAAGTGTGACGAGGAGACGAATCCCCCCGAGATCATCGACCAGGGCAAGGTGGTGACGCTGATCGGTATCGCGCCGGTCAAGCCGGCAGAGTTCATCATCTTCCGTATCAGTCAGCACAGGGCCGGCACAGACGTTGAGTCCGGAGGAGGTATCTGATGCCTGATAACGTCGATCCATATCGCGCCTATAGCTTCAAACTGCTGATTGAGGGCGTAACCGAAGCGCACTTCACGATGTGCACCGGCTTGGGCGTCTCCGTGGAGGCGATCAAGTACCGTGAGGCAGGGAACAATCAGGTCGTGCGCCGCATCCCCGGCAGGGTCGAATATGCCGATGTGACGCTGAAATACGGCCTCACCAACTCGCGCGATCTCTGGGACTGGTTCTTGACAGCCATCAACGGCACTGTCGAGCGCAAGAACATCTCGATTCTGATGCTCGACCCCGACGGTGTGACCGAGGTGCTGCGCTGGAACCTGGTGGATGCCTGGCCGAAGGCGTGGCATGGGGCCCCGCTTGATGCGTTGAGCCAGGAGGTCGCCATCGAGACCCTGACACTCGTCTTCGAGTCGATGGAGCGAGCGTAGCCCGATGGCCCGGCGTCCTCTGAAGTCCCTTATGCAGGGTCGCCTTGCCCGGTGGCTGGAGCACGTCTCTGCGTTGCTCAGCCGCCAGGCCGAACGCTGGACTGCGGCGGCGCCCGGCCGCGAGGCCGCAGGCTCGCCGGCGGACGACGAGGTGACAACGGTAGAGGAAGGGAATCCGGGGTCCACGGGCGGTTCGCCGGAGGGTCCACCCGCACACTGGTTGGCACGGTTACAGCAGAGCGGCCAGCCGCTGCGCTGGATCGAGCACCGGGGCGGGCCCATGCCCGCCCCTCCCCCAGGGCGCCGGCCACCGCGTGCGGGCACACGCGATCCCGGGGTCTCGCAACCCAACCCGCCTCAGGGGAAGCCGCCTGCCGTGAGTCAGCCACGACCGCGAGCTGGAGCGGCGCCGCCTGCCGAGGACCTGCCGGATGCCTCCTCCCCGCAGCAACAAGATCGCACACAGGTGGAGGAGGCCACGGAGCGCCGGTTGCTGCCACACCCCCGCGCCACGCGTGCAGTCGAGCGGCCGGCCCGCCTTGTGCCGCGTCCAGGTCCCGCTGAGAAGGCAGACCCCGGGGCGCCGGCGGACCAGGCACCTCGCCCGGAGTTTCGGTTGCAGCCGCACTTGATTGAGGGGCCGGCATCCCACCCGCCGGGCCAAGCAGAGGCGACGGAGGCCACCTCGGGGCATGAGGAGAAGGGGCGGACCGCTCGTAGAACCGAGCGCCGACCGGCGATGGCAGTGACCCCCTCGGAGCCACACCCCGAGGAGACGCCGGCTGTTCATAGGCCACCGCTGCCACGATGGCCGTCTCCGCAGGCGTCGCGTCCCCGATCTACGACACCGGTCTGGAGCACGGGACCGATGGGCGACGAGGGGCAGACAGTGGAGTCGCACCCGCTGGGCCCGCAGAGCGTGGAGATTCCCCGCCTCGATGATGGCGTGGAGGCATCAGCGCAGTCCAACTGGCCGGTCCTGGACGCGGATCGTCCCGGTCACGAGAA
>SLDA01000031.1 GCA_007125545.1 Thermoflexales bacterium
CTGAATCAGCGTGTGGATAAACTCGGAGTCGTAGGGCGCGGCATCGTGGAGGTACTCCACGGGCTTATCGGGGATAGGGATGCTCACCCCATCGATCTCGTCGATGAGCCCTTGCTGCTTACACATCTGCAACCAGGGGATGATGCCAAATGCGATCTCCCAGCCGTTCAGACCATAGTCGCTGGTCATGGCCCTGGCGACGGCGCCTACCTCGGTGGAAGTGCCGGCGTAGCCCCAGCAGTGGCGCGCCACACTGGGCACGCTCACACCATCGGACGACTGCGCGTTCTCCATCACCGGAAAGGAGCAGGGCGTCGCGCAAAATCCGCATTTCCGCCAGCGGTAGTTCATGCCCGCCTTGCGCGAGCTTTCGGCCACGCGCGCCCGCACACGGGTTGGCAGGTCCGGCACGCCGGGCAGACGATCGCCGTGGTTGGTGCGCATACATAGGTCGAGGAAGGCTTGAGGTCGTGCGATCTTGACGCCCTGTATGCCACGCACGGCGATGGCCTTCAGGTTCTTCGAGCCCATTACGCCGCCGAAGCCACCTTGTCCAGCCGCGTTGCCCGTCTCGGTCTGGATGACAGCGATGCGTGAGAGGCGTTCGCCCGCCTGACCGCAGGAGATGACCCGAGTCTGAGATCCGTGGGTCCCACGCAGAGCTCGCGTGGTGGCATAGTTGCCCTTGCCCCAGAGAGGGCCAGCGTCGCGTATCTCCACGTGCCCGTTATCGATCCAGATATAGACCGGACGATCAGCCTTACCCTGAACGATAATGCCATCGTAGCCCGCGTACTTCAACTCCGCACCCCAGTGTCCTCCCATGCCCGAACGCGAGAGGATGGGTGGATGCTGCTGCGGAGCAATGCCCAGCACCTCTACGCGCCCACCGCCCGAAGCCAAGGTCCCGGTCAGCGGTCCCACCATGATAAAGAGCATGTTCTCCGGGTCGAACGGTCCCACACCTGGACGTAATTCCTCCCACGCGATGCGCGCCGCGACACCAAGCCCTCCAACGAAGGAGGGGACATATCGAGTCGTATCGATTGTCGAACTTTCCCCAGTGGAAAGATCGATGCGTAGGATGCTGCCGGTCCAGCCGTAGATTTCGTTACCTGCTGGATTCATTATTGCTTCTATGATAGCCACCTTGTCAACGTTGTTGTCAGTCCCAGCCCGCCTCATCCGGGAAGACATTGTCGTATTTGACGGCCGATCGCGGCTCCGCCATCATACCGGCAACGGCATCGCGCCAGGTCGCGTAGTGCGCGGTCTCCTTGTGCTTCACGGTGTCCTCCACCGTGCGATACACTTCCACAAGCACGAAGCGAGCGGGATCGTCTTGCTGTTGAACCACGTCAAAACGCGCGATGCCCGGCTCCTGCACACTGTTGCGTGCGTTCTCGAGCGTCGCCGCCTTGAAGGCCTCAACGGATTCAAGCTTAACATGGACATGAACCATCACGATCAACATAGTCGCGCTCCTTTCACTGCGGTTGGATTGGCATCGCCAAACCCAGACATATCAGCCTGTGTTCCCGATTGTACTCAGACCGGAGAGTTTTACAAAGAGACGTAGATACATAGTGTGTTCATCAGGAGGGTGTCCCACGTTCACGACAGCCGCCAGCAGCACGAGATCACCGAGTCTAGCAGCGTGGCATACCACAAGTTGTTAATTATTAACTTTCGAGTTATTTATATTAAGTATTTTGCTTGACAGAGTTAATTTATTGGTATAGAATTTAAATGCGGCCGGGCAAGGCACCACCGGGGCGCGCTAACTATCAGGGGCCTTCAAGGAACCGGGGTGTATCTCAGGCGGAGGAAACTATGGACGACGAAACTTACGGGAAGCGTGTGATCAGGGCATATCGTACGCTCTTGAGCATCATTGCAGCCGAGGCGCCGGGAATGGTGGTTTGGACCTTCCTCGCGGCATTTGCGCTGGGAATGACGCGGCTGTTGACCGTTGTGATCAACCAACGCATCTTCGATGAGGGTCTGGCTTTGGCGAGCGGGCAGATCGGCTTTGGGCGTTACCTCCCCTTCCTGATTGCTTTTGTGCTGCTAGCTCTCTTGCCACCGATTCTCTCACAAGTCTATATCTACGGCTATGTCGAACCGCATGCCCTGTTGATTCTCCGCACCGCTTTCAAGAGTCGCATGTTGCAGAAGCTGGAGCGCATGAAGTACGAGCATCTTGAGAACGAGGCGTCGATGGAGATCATCGACAAAGCCTATAATCGAGCTGAGAACTCGGCCCGGCACCTATTTCCGATGTATGTCACGAGCTTCATCTCCAATCTTGTGGGAAGCGCCGGAATCCTTATCTATATGGGCTACGCCAAGTGGTGGCTGCCCTTTACCATCCTCATTCCGGCGATATGGGAGATCTGGTACGCCTCCAAGCACAACTATAACATCTATCTCGAACTCGAGCGTTTCTGGAAAGAAGAGCGACAGTACGGTATGCTCGCCGGTTATCTGCGGTCGAGAGAGTATCTTAAGGAGATGAAGCTGTTTGGCTCCGCCCGCGACCTTATTGATGTCTACCGGCAACGCCTCAACGCGCGGAACCGGGGGTGGGAGGGTTACTATTTCAAGCACCTGAAACGTCATTTTTTGACCGGCAACGTGACGAAGATCGCGAAGCTGGCAAACGTCCTGCTGATGCTATATCTTTTTATCAACGGCGAGATTACCGTTGGACTATTCATCGCGCTTTCGTCGACTATCCTGACAGGTCTGTTTGAGGCCATTTCCTGGGGTGTCGGCGTCTACCGGTGGAGCGGGTATCATATTAACTTCTTCGACTTCTATGACCAATATCTGGACCTCTCGGAAGAGACCGATGGGGATGCCGATACGCTGCCCGATGTGTTCGATATCGAGTTTCGTGACGTGTGGTTTCGCTACCCTGGTACCGACCGGGACATTCTACGCGGGCTGAGCTTCCGAGTTGAGAGCGGCGAGAAGGTTTCGGTTGTCGGTGAAAACGGGGAGGGGAAAACCACCATGGTCAAGCTGTTGTTGCGCCTCTTTGAGCCCGATCGAGGCGAGATTCTCTTGGGCGGACGCCCCATCAGTAGTTATTCGCGCAAGGCCCTGACCGCCACTTTCGGCCCCGTGTTCCAGGATTTTAACCGTTATTCCATCACGCTGCGCGAGAACATTGGGGTGGGATTCATCGACCAAGTGGAGGACGAGACGCGCATCGCCTATGCAGCGCAAAAAGGCAAGGTAGACCGGTTTGTTGAAACCTTACCGCATGGCTACGACACTATACTTGGGCGCGACTTCGAAGGCGGCGTCGATATCTCGGGGGGACAGTGGCAGCGAGTTGCCATCGCCCGAGCTTTTATGGGAGATAAACGGGTGCTGCTGCTCGATGAGCCCACCAGCCAGCTCGACCCCGTCGCCGAAAGCCAGCTCTACCGGGAATTTGCCGATATGGCGAACGGCAAGACTGCCGTATTCATCACCCATCGTCTCGCCTCAACGATGATTACAGATCGCATCCTCGTTATACAACACGGGATTGTTACCCAGGAAGGCACGCACGAGCAGTTAATGGCAGCCGGCGGGCTTTACGCGGAGATGTTCGAGGCGCAGAAACACTGGTATCGTCAACCATCTAGAGAATGGAGCGGTGCAGCCTATGCAGGACAAAACTAGTCTTTTAGAAGCAGAACTCGAGAAAGAACGTGCGAGCAGTCTTCACAACCTGGCGCGTATGTTCGTGTATGTCTTCAGCTCCGCGAAATTCATGTGCACCGTCTTTGTCTCCTTGTTGGTGCTGCTAAGCCTGCTGCGACCCGCGCTCGCTTACCTCTGGGGGCGCTACATTGATCTTGCGAACGCCTACCTTCCGGGCGGTCAGATTCTGCCGATGGTCCTGTTGGTAACCGCGTACTATCTCATCGACTTCCTATCCGATCTGATCAACCGCTACACGCAGCCCAACGAAACGATCGAGCGGCTCGACGTGGTACAGATGAACCGGTTGCAGGAACGCCTCAATACACGGATCTTCAGCAAGATGGCACGGCTTTCCCCCGAATGTATGGAAGTGCCGAAGATTAATGATACCGTCAAGCAGGTCTTCGATTATACGCAGAACGGATGGGACGGCATGAATCGCGAGATTATGGTCAATGGTTATATGATCATCGCCAAGGCCATCAGCGTCATAAGCATTGCGCTTACGCTATGGCTTTTCCACCCACTGCTGACACTCATCGTTTTAGTCGTACCGATTCCCACACTGTACACAACCTACATTGGTAATAAGCTCAGATTCAAACTGATCAAAGCCAACGCGAAGTTGGTGCGCGAATTTACTTACTATCAGGATCTGATGCTTGGCCCCTCAGCGAAGGAGATCAAGGCGCTTGGCTTGCACGGGTTCTTCTATGATAAATGGCGGCGCCTCTGCGATCAGTACACCATCGAGGAGAAAAAGACCCAGGTCCGCAGCGCACTTCTGAGCACCCTATCGACCACGATCGCGACCCTTGCGTCGGTGGGGGCGAACGTTTTTGCCATCCTGTTGATGACCGGCGGACGTATCTCAATCGGGGCACTGGGCGCTGTGGTCAGCCTTGTCGGCACTCTGATTGCAGACACATCGACGCTATTCGCCGCGGTCGCCACCTTCATCGCCAAGAAGAACGAGGCGACCGCTTTCTTCAACCTTATGGATCTGCAGGAGCAGGCGACCACAGGTGAGAGTGTGCCGGCTATCAACGAGGTCGCCGCGAAGGATCTCCGGTATCGCTACCCGTTGACCGAGCGTTATGTTCTCGATGGGGTCGACCTTACCATCGGCAAAGGTGAGAAGGTTGCCTTTGTCGGCGAAAATGGCGCGGGCAAGACAACCTTTGTCAAGTTGATCAGCGGTATGCTCGGCCTATCAAGTGGTAGCTTGTCGATCAACGGCCTTCCTATTGAGGAGACAGCGCCCGCCTCACACTACGACGCGATGTCCACCGTTTTTCAGAATCCCGCGCAGTACAATAGCTTTACCGTCGCCGATAATGTGTGGCTTGGGGATACGAAACGCCCGCGCACACCTGCGGAGATCGAAGCCGCGATGGCGGCGGCGGGTCTCGGGGATATGGACCAGAATGCCCTCCTGGGACGGGACACCGGCGGCACGGACTTATCAGGTGGACAGTGGCAGAAGCTCGCGATTGCCCGGGCTTACTACCGCGATCGTGACTTTGTCATTCTCGACGAGCCGACCTCGAATCTGGACCCACTTGCGGAAGCGGACATCTTCAGACGCTACATCGAGATGGCGCGGGAACGTACCGTTGTTATGGTGACGCACCGCATCAGCATCGCCGCCCTCTGCGAGCGGATCGTGGTCTTCGCCGGGGGGCACATCGTTGAAGACGGGGGGCACGAGGAGTTGATGGCTGCCGGTGGTGAATATGCTCGCCTTCATAACGAGCAATCGCAGTGGTACGATCGCTAGTCAAGTGAGGCGGTCCGTCACGCTGTTGCGCGCATTGTCCAGACCGTCATTCACTCTCAAGCCGGTCGCTTCTCTCCCATACACTGGCCATTTCTAGTCCGAAGGCTCTGCGGACAGCGGCAACTTTTGTGAAGTGGGTGTCCAGCCAGTCGGTGTCAAAGGGCTCCCACCAGATGCTGTCCGCGGGGACAATGTTTTCATCACCCGTGAACCAGGCTGCCCATCTCTGCCTTACTGTGTAGTTGATATGAACCACGACGTAGTCCGGCTGCGTGTAGAGCGAACGCCAGTCCCCGGGAAGGAGCCAAAACGGAGGATTGGGCGATGTGGCTTCGAGGATATGCCAGGGATAGATATACACGACAACCCGATCACCCGGCGGCACGTTTTCATTCAGCCACCGTGCAGCCTGCTCGACACCGTCGGAGGGCGTCTGGACGATACTCCGGTAGCCTATCGTCGACCGATTCCCTATGTATCGCTCGCCCACCCACTGGTAACCGTTGAGATTGAAGTCGGGGTAGCACAGGACCAAGTCGACGCTCAAGACAACGCCGGCAAGAACAACTATGGCCAGTGCCAGCCTCCTGCGGTGGGACATCAGCCTGAATAGTTGATCCGCCGCCAGGATTGCGAGCACCGGCAGCAAAGGCACCATATAGAACGTCTGTGCCAATGGCAGCAGTGCAAGGCCCAGAAAATAGAACGCGACGATGAGCAGCGGGAATCTCACTTGAGGTTTGGTCTCCCATTGCAGTGTGGAGGCAACGAGGCCTGCCAGCAGACCCAGACCGACTAGCGGGCTGGACTTGAAGAGCACACTCGCCAGGTGTAGAATCACCGCTTCCCCCATGAAAGCCACGCTCCACCGCATTTCGTGCTCAAAGCGCTGTATCAAGCTGGCAATGATGTTCGGATTCGTCGTATGACTCGGGGGGAGGATCATAAATGTCCCTACGGCGAACACGAGCACGAAGCCGGTCAAGAGCAGAGAGACGGCTATCTTCTCACGATACGCGAGAACCTTACTGCGATGGCGTATGACCCAGACTACGACCGCTATCCACAGCAAGACCACGATGTAGTAGAAGAAGCGCAATAACGTATCCTCACGACGATCCGGCGGCAGCGAATTGAGATAGAGCCAAGCCAACAGCATTGCGCCACCCATCATCGCAAGGAGTGCCGCACCCTGGCGCAGGTCCCGTTTGGTCAAAGCTGTGCCCTGGCGATCTCTTGGAAAGGAGAGAATATGCAGAAAGATGGCGGGAAAGAGAATGATGGCCGTTGCCTTGGCCGATAATGCCACACCCAGAATCACAGCTGGGACCGCTGCCCACCCAAGGGTACCTTTCTGCCGTAGATGAGACATAGCCAGCAACAGCCAGACGAAGGCGCAAGCTACGTAGACGTCGGTTTCGGTGAAGGCAGTCCTGGCAAAGGAGAGAAAGAAGGGGCTTGTGGCCAGGATGGTTCCGGCGAGCAGCCCCGTTCTACTGTCGAAGTCCCGCTTACAGAAGACGAAGACACCTACGATGGTCAACGCCCCAATGAAGCAACTCACGATGCGCGCTGTGAAGAGATCATCTGTGCCCAACACCTCGTAAACAGCGGCGACAATGGCCATAGGAAGGCGCGTCTGGCTGGGATCGACGTCCGATCCTCTGATCCATCCACCGGGACGCATCAGATAGGACCGAGCGATCACGAGGTCGGTCTGTTCATCCCAGGAAATGCCCTGCCGGCCGACGGTGGGCAGGAGAAGGAGGACATAGCAAAGGAGAATCAGGCCAAGGTAGAGGCTGGAGGGTCCTGCTTTCAGGACCGCAACCACTTCCGCAAATCTGAAATACTGAAACGCCCTTTTAGTGGCCGGCGGATCCTGGTAAGGTGCCGGTGAACTCGGCATCGCAAAGATCTCCCTGAAAATGTATGAGTTGGTCGTCGAGTCGCTGGACTGTATTGTACTCGCAGATCGTCGATATGGGCAGGTAAGACAACGCCCGTCATCATAGAAGCGTCAGGCCCGGGTGTGATGATTCCGAGGAATGGCGCTGTGGAGACCATGCGACTATACTATGAGCAACGGCGTCAAGTGAGGGGCTTAGCACATCGAAGAAGCCGAACGCCACGTTATTGAGACGTGCCTTAGAACAAGTGGGCCCCCACGCTTTGAGCTCGAAAGCCCTGACGGAGTAGAGGCCTACCTGAAGGTGGGCGCGCGACACTTTCACTAAGCTAGAGTTACGCAATGACTTGGAAAGGAAGCCAAACATGGGAAAGAAAATCGCCTTTATCGGACTGGGAATTATGGGAATGCCTATGGCGGGACACCTGATGGCCGCAGGCCACGAGGTTATCGGCTTTGACGTGGTGCCCGAGTTGTTACATAAGTTGGTTGAGGCAGGTGGCATCAAGGCGAATTCAGCACGTGAGGCTGCTTCTCAAGCTGAAGTCGTGATCTCCATGGTACCCGATTCGCCCGATGTGGAGGCGGTCTATCTGCGGGAAGACGGCGTTCTGGCGGGTGTCAACCCGGGGACGCTACTCGTAGATATGTCCAGCATCTCTCCAGTGGTCGCGATCGCGGTCGCCCAGCAGGCGTCGGAAAAGGGCTGCCCGATGCTGGATGCTCCCGTGTCGGGCGGTGAGGTGGGCGCCCAGCAAGCGCGCCTGTCCATTATGGTGGGTGGCGATGTCGATGTGTTCGATCAGGCCAGGCCACTTTTCGAGCTGATGGGTACGCCGACTCATTGTGGCCCGTCAGGAGCGGGGCAGACTGTCAAAGCCTGCAATCAAATTCAGGTCGCCATGAACTTTGTCGGGCTGGCTGAGGCGCTGGTCCTGGGCATGAAGGCAGGCATAGACCCCGAGATCGTCATCCAAGTGCTCGGCGGGGGCTATGCGCAGACCCGTGTGATGGACGTGCGCGGACCTCGCATGATCCAGGGCGACTACGAGCCGGGATTTCGCGCGAGTTTCCACTACAAGGATCTCAACATCGTCCGCGAGGCGGCGCGGGCGTATGGCGCATCGCTACCCGCATCGGCCCTGGCTCACGAGCTATTCACCTCCATGATGGCCAATGGCTGGGGAGACCTGGACCACTCGGCTGTAATCAAGGTCATCGCCAAGCTGAGCAACACGGAGGCCCCCGGTAGCAAAGACTGACTGCGAAGACGCTGCCATCGCGACTCAGTTCCATCCATAAGGACGAAGGCAGCGCTCCGCATGTCGGCAGGTAGCCTTGAGAACGGCAATACAAGCGTTGCCTTCAGCATCACAAATGGGGCCGGCGTGCTCTGCCGTGAGGCAGCGGGTGACAGTGGCTTGCTCGCCCGTCAACCGGCGTGAAAAGCCGGTTCAACAGCTCCTATGCTCGCGCGCCCGGCCGGCCCCTCCTCTCCCGGACGCCGCCGTCCAGACACCACCGGCGAAGCTGGATCTTCTCCGTCCGGGTCAATCAAATCCCGCACCTCTACTTGCTGCTGCACGGAATTGCTTTATACTCAGCCGATGCCAGACAAGTTGACGGACTCAGAGTAAGCTCGCGGAACCACGTTTTCGATTCTTGAGTTAGCGCAAACCGGCTTATCGTTCTGGAGGACGATTATGGATAAGAAGAAGGTGATCATCATCGGCAGCGGGTTCGGCGGACTGGCGGCAGCCATCCGGCTGGCCACCCAGGGGCACGCGGTAGAGCTTTTTGAGAAACGGGATGCGCCGGGAGGGCGGGCTTACCAGTATGAAATGCAAGGTTTCAAATTCGATGGCGGACCCACCGTCATCACCGCACCCTATATGTTTGACGAACTCTTCGAGGGTGCCGGCAAAAAGCGAGAAGACTATCTCACGCTGGTACCGTTGGATCCTTTCTACCGCATTTTCGATCATGACACGAGTTACTTCGACTACCGGCACAAGACTGAGGACATGCTGGCGCAGATTGAGCAGCGCAGTCCAGCCGACAAAGAGGGCTACCTTCGCTTTATGGAAGCAGCCAGAGCGATCTTCGCGCATTTCCACTCCAGCACAGAACGGCCGTATTTGCGGCTAGCGGATATGCTGCGTATTATGCCTGATATGGTACGACTGCGTGGATTGGAAAGCACGTATGGCTTTGTCTCCCGCTTCATCCAGGATGATTTCCTACGGCGCACCTTCACGTTCCACCCGCTGTTGATCGGCGGCAATCCGTATAGCACGCCCTCAATTTATACGCTGATCGTCCAGTTCGAAAAGGAATGGGGCGTGCATTACGCTCTGGGCGGCACGGGGGCGATCGTCGCCGCGCTAGGTAGAGTGTTCGAAGAAGTGGGCGGCCGGATACACTTGGATAGCGAAGTGACTGAGATTAGGGTGCAGGACCGCAAGGTAACGGGCGTAAAGTTGCAGGACAACACTTTTGTACCGGCGGACTATGTGGTGTGTAATGGGGATGTAGCGTTCGCTTACCGGCACCTTATCCCCGCAAAACACCGCCGTTTTTACCCCAACTGGCGCATTGATCGGATGCAGTATAGTATGTCGCTGTTTGTGCTCTATTTTGGCACCAAGCGCCGCTATACGGATAGCAAACTACACCATCATAATATCATCCTAAACAGGCGCTACAGAGAGTTGCTGCGTGATATCTTCAACGGCACGCGACTGCCGGAGGACTTCTCGCTCTACCTGCATATGCCGAGCTTGACTGACCCAAGTGTTGCGCCCCCCGGCCATGAGAGTTTCTACGTGCTGTCCCCCGTACCGGCACTGGGCAAAGACTCTCCGGACTGGAATGAGACGGCGCCCCTCTACAAAGAGAAGATCTACCGGTTCCTGGAGGAAAACTACCTACCAGACCTACGAGCTAACGTAGTGGCCGAACACTACATTGACCCGCTGCACTTCCAAAATACACTGAACAGCTACCGCGGCGCGGCGTTTTCGGTGCGTCCCAGCTTGATGCAATCTGCCTGGTTACGGCCGCACAACCGGTCGGAAGAGTTCGCGAACTTGTACTTTGTAGGCGCCGGCACGCATCCCGGCGCCGGTGTGCCGGCGGTGCTGGCTTCGGGCAAGATTGCAGCCGAACTGATCGCGGCTGAACTGAACGGGCAGCGCCTGCGGAGCTCGGTGTCGGAAACCATCCCGACAATCACATCCTAGTCGCCCAAGGTGTAATCGATGACCGTACCGTACGCAGTGGGATTCACCATGACGCCTGGCGAGGTTGCAATGGATGCGTTGGCAGTGCAGGGGAACCTGCCTAGCTGGCTGGCAGGCACGTTGATACGCAACGGACCGGGCGCTTTCCAGATCGGGTCCCAGAGCTACCGCCACTGGTTCGACGGCCTGGCTATGCTGCACAGATTCACCTTCCAGGGCAGCCGCGTTTCGTATGCTAACAGATACCTCCAGAGCAAGTCGTATCTTGGCGCGAAAGAGACCGGAACAATAACTCACGCCGAGTTTGCCACCGACCCACCCCGTACCCGGTTCGAGCGCGTGATGGCGGTGCTTTCACCGCATGTCACCGACAGTGCCAAGGTCAATGTGGCGAAGATTGCCGGGCGCTACCTGGCGCTAGCAGAAACACCCATCCAGCTCGAGTTCGACGTGCAGACACTGCAGACTGTGGGCCGGTTCAACTACGAGCAGCGCGCCGTCGGGCAGATGACTACGGTACATCCTCAGTTCGACCCCGCCAACAAATGGGCCTACAACGTGGTTACTCGTTATCATGCGGTCAGTCACTACAACCTATACCGTATCGCCGAATCGGGGCAGATGCAACGCCTAGCAGCGGTGAGAGCCATGCAACCCGCGTATATGCACAGTTTTGGGATGAGCGAACGGTATCTGATCCTTACCGAGTTCCCGCTCGTGGTCAACTCAATCGATCTGCTATTGTGGCGGAAGCCGTATATCGAGAACTTCCGCTGGGAACCCGAACGGGGAACACCCTTTACAATCATCGATCGTCTCACAGGTGAGGTAGTTGGACGGTTCGATTGTGACCCGTTCTTTGCCTTTCACCACGTGAACGCCTTCGAGCAGCAAGATGAACTGATAGTGGATCTGGTCTCTTATGACGATGCCAGCATCATCCAGTCCTACTATTTGCAACGTCTGAGTGACCCGGCCAACGAACTACCTATCGGAACGCTCCGCCGCTATCGCGTTCCCATCAGGACAAAACATAGCCGGGTTAAAGAGGAGATCATCAGCGAAGCTTGCCTGGAACTACCACGCTTTGACTATGAGCGATACAACACCCGCCGGGATTACCGGTATGTCTATGGCTGTGGGATCCATCCGGAGCACCGGGCGGGATTCTATAACCAAATCGTGAAGGGCAGGATACCCAACGGGAATCTGCAGACCTGGCACGAAGCAGGCTGCTATCCCGGCGAACCGGTCTTTGTAGGACGCCCAGATCGTAACGACGAGGATGATGGCGTGCTACTTTCGGTAGTGCTGGATGCCGTCAGCGGCACCTCCTTTTTACTAGTTCTAGATGCGCAAGCGCTAGAGGAGATAGCTCGGGTGGAAGTACCCCACCCGATCCTATTTGGTTATCACGGCGAGTTTTTTGGTGAGCCGGTGAATGGATAAACAATGACTACGATACCGATGGTTGAAGTGAAGCAAGTACATAAGGATTACCGGTTGGGCGACGTCGTCGTTCCCGTGCTGCGCGATATTTCATTCCAAATTGACCCGGGTGAATTCGTTGCTATTGTGGGACCTTCCGGCAACGGCAAGACAACCTTGCTGAATATGATCAGTGGGATTGACCAGCCGACACAGGGGCAAGTCTTCATCAACCAGCAACTGCTCAACCGTATGAGCGAAGACGCACTGGCTGCGTGGCGTGGCGCGAACCTGGGCATTGTGTTCCAGTTCTTCCAATTGTTGCCGGCGCTCAACCTACTCCAAAACGTCATCCTGCCTATGGATTTTGCCAAGACGCTGCCACCCAAGCAGCGCAAGGAACGGGCGATGAGCCTGCTGGAACGCGTGGGATTGGCAGATCAGGCACATAAACTGCCGGCTGCGGTTTCGGGAGGCCAGCAACAACGGGCAGCGATCGCCCGGGCCCTGGCGAACGATCCGCCATTGGTGGTGGCGGACGAGCCGACCGGGAACCTGGACACACAAACCTCGGGCGAGGTCTTCGAACTGTTTGCGCAATTAGCGAAGCAGGGTAAGACGCTGATTATGGTAACTCACGATCTGGAACTCGCCGGTCAGGCGGGCCGCGTGTTGGAAGTCGTGAATGGCCAAATCGCCCGCGATGGGTGGGCATAGAGGAGTTGACTGGGCCATGAGTGTCATTTGGGTCAAGGTTGGGTACGATCTGTGGCAACACAAGAGTCGCACGCTGCTGGCAATCCTAAGCATTGCGGCCGGCGCCTTTGCCGTGGGTGCCATATTCGGCATGGTTGACCAGATGCTTGCAGGTATGGATGCGGCCCACTTGGCAGTGTCACCCGCGCATATCAACATCATCCTGCGCAACCCGGTTGATCAGGAAATAACCGATATGCTGAAGGAGATTGACGGAGTGCGGGGCATAGACCCGGTCAATCAGATTACGGTGCGGTACAGAGCCTCTGGCGACGAGAAATGGGAACTGGGAACACTGGTACAGCGCGACTATGATGCGCAGCTCTACGATACGGTAGAACTCCGAGAGGGCAGTTGGGCGGCAGATGGACAGCTCGGCGTGGAGCGGCTCTCCAGCCAGTACTACGGGATTGCGTTGGGCGACCAAGTGGTCCTTGACGTCCGCGGCGAGGAGCAGACGTGGGAGGTCGGCGGGATGGTCCGCCATCCCTTCGTACAGCCGCCGTTATTCGGGGGGCAGGCGCACTTCTTCACCGACGCCGCGGGTTTGGCGACCTTTGGAATCCCAGAAGGCTGGTATGGACAGTTGTTGGTCCAGGTGGACGATCCGGAACTCGAACGCTCCAAGGCGGTTGCTGCTGATATCCGCACCGAACTAGGCAAGCGCGGCATTGGGGTCGTCATCACCCTGTACCAAGATGCCGAAGAACACTGGGGCCGCATGTTTGTGGAGGGAATCACTGTCGTGTTACGGGTGATGGCCGCGGTCTCGCTCTTTCTGAGCGTTATCCTCGTGTTGAATACCATGACCGCATTGATCACGCAACAGACCGACCAGATCGGCATCTTGAAGTCCATCGGCGGACGTAGCAGAACCATCATACAGATGTATTTCGCCGAGGTACTCGTCCTGGGTATTCTGGCGCTGCTCCTGGCGGTACCATCCGGAGCATTGTTTGCCTTTGCCATGAGCCGGTGGTTCCTGAATCTGTTCAACATCGATTATGCCGAATTTGTGATCTCACGCAGCGCGACCATGCTCCAGATTGGAGCCGCGGTGGTAGCGCCCCTCCTCGCCGCGGTACAGCCGATTCTGCGTGGCGCACGGATGACGGTGAGGGAAGCCGTGGCTACCTACGGCATCGGCAGCGACTACGGCAGCAGTTGGGTAGATAAAGCGGTCGAAAAACTTGCCGCTCTCTTTCTATCTTCCCTCTTTGCGGTTTCGCTGGGCAATATGTTCCGCCGCAAAGGACGGCTGATGCTGACCGTCTTTGTGATGAGCACCGCCGGTGTGATGTTCTTGATGGTGATGACGCTGATTTCATCCACGAACCTGACATTGGACAATGAGCAGGGCAGACGCGGCTATGCGATGCGCTTCGGCTTCACCCGTGATCAGCCGGCCGAAATCATCCTGCCACTGCTCCAGATGGAGGCAGATGTAGCGGCTGCGGAGATGTGGTACAGCCGAAATGCCACCGTACTGCGAGAGGGCGAGCGCCTGGAAGATTCAGCCGGGCTAGGTGCGCAGTTGATCGGCATTCCGGCCGGCACGGATATGTATCGACCGGTGATCATTAACGGGCGCTGGATTGAAGAAGGCGAAGCCGGCAACGTAGCGGTCATCAGTCAGCAGACGGCGGACAAGAACCAACTGCAGATCGGTGATACCATCACGCTGGACCTCGGCGAATTAGGCGATAGCCAGTGGGAGATGGTAGGCACCTACCGGGTGGTGTATGGAGGCGGCTTTATCGTCGAGCCGATTTACGTACCGATCAGCGCTATGGAGAAGATCACGGGTGCGAGCGGCGAGGGTACCCAGGTCCTAATCCGGGCAGAGAACGTGGAGACGCTCGAGAAAGCCACCGCACTGGCTGACCACCTGACCGAGCTCTTTGAAAAGCAGGACATCGCGGTTGACTTTTATACCACAGTTGTAACTCTGCAAGAACGAGACTATGTAAATAACCAATTCGCCTCGGTCATCTCCACCCTACTAGGACTGGCGATGATCGCCGCAACGGTGGGCGCGATCGGGCTAACCGGTGCGCTGGCCATTAGTGTGGTGGAGCGGACGCGCGAGATCGGGGTGATGCGGGCATTGGGAGCGCAATCCGGCACGATAGTGAGCCTGTATCTGATGGAAGGGATGCTGCAGGGACTGCTGAGTTGGGCGGTCTCGGTACCGGTTGCATACCTCATCTCCCAGCCAATGGCGCGCCTGCTGGGACAGCGCATGCTCGACCTGGACCTGGATTATGCCTTCCACTATCCGGCGGTCTTCATCTGGCTAGTATTGGCGATGACTTTCGCAGTGGGAGCCTCGATGTGGCCTGCCAAAATGGCGGCGCGGGCACTCGTGCGTGAGAACTTGAGTTATCAGTAGCGCCCAGCCGGATCTTGGGATCACGCGGATTCGGACACCGACTAACTCAGTTCGAGAGGACTACACCGTCACCTGCCGGCGGTCTGGGCGAGCTGTGTGAGTGGCGTGCCTCGTTCGTCGTACCTTGCTCATAGAGTCCCCCGTTTAACCAGAAGCTGGGGATGATGATCTAGTCCGGCTCTGTGATCATGTCTTGGTACGTTTGCTCATCTATGCAAATCCAGGGCTTTCTGGAACACCATGATGTAGTAGACGGCGAACACCACAAGCCCTACGCCAGAAATCGAGAGGGCGATGGCCCGGAACAGCTCGGTGTCGATCCCGGGGACAATGTACCAGGCTATCAAGACGCCCACCGAGAGGAAGAAGCAGGCGTTGAATGTTTTAGAGAGTGGATCATACTGTAACGTCTGTTGCACCTCTTCGCTCTCGACGACGGGTACGTGGCGCGCGAGCGAGGAACCGGCAAACAGGGTGACAAGCAGAAACACGTAGAAAGTCATCCAGACACGAGGCATATCGAGAAACTGAATGGCGATGAGCTGTTGCAGCCCAAGAATCAGGTAGAAGGAAGCGAACGCAAAATGGGTCTTAGCGTTGAGATAGAGGACCTTGAAACCAAAGTGGTAATTGTGCATGAAAGAGTACCAGAAAACGATGCACAGCAGCAGGCTTTGCAGCCCGGTGGCGAAGATCCAAAAGGCACCGGGAAAGGGTAGCATGCGCAGCGCCTGTGCCAGCTCGTTGCCAAGTGCAGCCACGGTAACACCCTGGATCACCGCGCCCAAAGCGAAGTGCACGTCAGCTTGAAATTCTCGCCTACCTTCAGGTGGCTCCTGCATCCCAACTCCCTCCTGTTAAGCCATGTCGCCTTACAACATGGCACGGACGGCGGCGGTGTGAGCCTGAAGGTCGTCCAGCCGTTGTCTCACCACCGTTACCAGCTCACGGGCGACGTCTTCGTGGGCGCGAGGACTCTCGGCACGCACCTTGTCCACCCAACGCGTGGGGATGGCATCCACTCCGGCGTAGGCGCCTGCCAGGGCGCCCGCCATCGAGGCGATCGTGTCGGCGTCACGTCCGAAGTTCGCACCGTAGACGATAGTGCGTTCAGGCTCGCCCTCCCCCAGAAGAAAGAGGGCTAGCGCGACGGGTACTGTCTCGCGAGCATCGGGGGCGGCGATGCCGGGCAGCATCTGCTCGGTGTAGTACCGCGCGCGGAAAGTCTCATAGGCAGCCGTCTCACGGGCCAGAGCGAGGGTCCCGGCGATGGCGTCTCGCATAGTACGGGCGCTCTGTGGCGGCAGGTAATCGATCGCGGCTTCCAGGACCGAGGTCAGCGTCGCGTCGGGGTGAAGCGCAGCGGCGACCGCTGCAGCCATGCTGCAGGCAGCGTCGCGGCAGAAGTTGTGGTGAATGGGTGAGGCCAGATCGTAGGTCTCCAGCGCCGCCTGGCGCGGGTTCCCGGCGTTGATGATACCCACGGGCGAGATACACATAGCCGAGCTACTGCTCGCCATGTTGCCGTGGCCTGCCTCGCGCGGGGCGACGCCCTGCCCGCGGATCTTCCAAAAGCCGTTCATCACCGGGATCCAGAAAAGATGACGCTTGAGGAAGAGTTCCTCCTGCGCCAGCCACTCCTCCACCCATGTGTCAGCGGTGGGGTAGCCACCACCCCGCCGAATGGCGTCGCACAGAATGTGCTTCATCGCAGAGTCATCGGTACCATAGCCGGTGAAGTCGGTCAGCTCGCCGAAGGTGTCGATGATCTGCTGATAGGGCATGTTCTCGACGGGCGCGCCCATCGCATCGCCGATCTCGCCACCATATAGACAGCCCAGAACTCGATCGTAAAGCCGTCCTGTTGAGGGTGTCATGTCCTCTCCTGTGCTGCTTTCTCTTCTTGGCGTTTCTGCGGAAGTCCGCATCTTCATAGAGAAGCTTGCGGCTAGTTCACCTGCAACTCCAACTCGTCCTCAGCGCGCAGAGATGCCACGTTCAAGTACAGATTGGCGTCCCGTTGGTGAACAGGGAGCAGGATGTGGAAGGTACTCCCGGGATAAGCGTCCGGATCGTAGCCGGGACTTTCTACCCAGACGGAGCCGTTGTGTGCTTGGACGATGCCTTTCACAATCGCCAGTCCCAGCCCGGGCCCCCCACCCCGAAACTTGACCCGGCCGGAAGAGTGAAGGCTGATATCGCCGGTCTGGTAGAACTTATCGAAGATACGTTCGCAGTCGGAAGCGTCGATACCGATGCCGGTATCCGCCACGACGATCTCGATCCTCGCACCATGAGCCCTTTCGCGTGTCGGCGCGTGCAGGATTGAGGAAATCCGAATCTCACCGCCATCCGGCGTAAACTTAACGGCGTTCACCAGGAGATGCTGTAGCACCTTTATGAGTGCGGCGCGGTCGGCATGGAACTCGGGACGTCCAGCAACGTCAAGGGACAGCCGCAGGCGGCGCGCGGATAGTGCCCCTGCGAAGTCCGACGTTACCTCCTGCAAGAGCGAGGTCAGACAAACCGGTACGAAGGAGAGGCAGAGGAGCTGGTTGTCGATTTCGGCCAAATCCATCATGCGCTCCACGATCTCTTGAAGGCGATCACTTCCCTCCACCAGTCCCGCGGCGAGGCGTGCCGCCTCAGGGTCAGCGAGCACCGAGGGTTCATCGGCGAGCATTTGACCGTATCCAGCCACCAGCGTAAGGGGTGTCCGGAGTTCGTGAGAGGCCAATGAGATGAAGTCCGATTTGGCGCGGTCCAGCCGTGACAGTTGGCGGTATGCAGCCGAGAGTTCCATATACAGGCGTGCGTTGTGCAGGGCAACACCGGCCTGGCCGGCAAGCGCCGCTCCCAGCGCCACCTCGTCGCAGGTGAAGGGAATCAGATCCTGGCGGGCCAGCGAGAGCATGCCGATCACGGTATCCTCGGCGTCGGTCAGGGGCAGTCCAACCCATGAGCGGGCCCGGGGAAAGCTGGCCACGACCTCCCAATCCGGGTGATCGCCGAGTTCGGCAACGACTAGGGGGGTCTTGCTCCCGTGAATCTGGTCGTAAACATCACCCTGACTGATCGAGACCCGCATCTGCGGTGGCTTGTCGCCGGAGGGAAGACCGCGCGCGGTCACAGTCTCGAGCATGCCTTCCCGCTCCAGCAACACAGCTCCGTGATCGAAGGGGACGAGCCGCCCGAGGCTATCGAGAATCAGGTTAAGCACCTCGGAAACATCCAGCGTTTGAGAGAGAGCCCGCCCCACGGTGTAGAGACTTTCGGCCAGGGCACGGCGGGTATGCTCTACCTCATAGCGCGAGGCATTGACAATCGCGGAGGCGATTTGACCGGCCAGCGAGAGACAGACACGAAGGTCTTCGTCGCTGAAGGCGTTTGGGCGCAAGGACTGAATATCGAGCACACCGAGGAGGGTATCGCCGGCCTCAAGCGGCAAGGTCATCTCCGAGCGCGTAGCGGCAAAAAAGCCCGCCTTGAGGTAACGGGGATCCTGCTCGACATCGTTGCACACCATAGGTTCCCGATACGTCGCCGCCCAGCGCACAAAACCAGGCCCGTCAATGTCCAGCGCAAATTGCTGTGCGACCATCCAACGTCCTACCTCGCCTACACCGGCGCGCGCAATTAGGTGCGTGCGCCGCTCATCTATGAGGAAGACGCCTACATAGTCATAGTTGAAGCAGGTATGCAGCGTCTGAACAGCGTGATCAAGGAGGGCATCCAGATTCAGAAAGCTGTTGATACTATGCCCCACACTGATAAGCGTTTCGAGATGGGCCGCGCGCTGGTACTCCCGCTCGGCTTGCAGCTCCGTCTCCCGGCGAAGGCGCTCCAGGTGCTGGAAGCTGCGAATCCGGGTGATCTGGAGAATGACGCCCAAGCCTGCCGCGCCGATCAGCCCCAAGCCGAATTGGCGCCAGGGCGTGGCCTCAATGAGGGCCGCTCCACCCGCCAGCGCGAACACGATTGAACACCAACTGCCTATCGTTAGGCCGATCAGCAAGAGATATAGACGACTGCTCAGGAAGAGAAAACCGGCCCCGACGAGTAGCAGGATGAGGTTGATCGTCTGCGTTGGGTCGCGGGCAAGGACCAGTCGCAGCAAGGTGTTCCCAAGCACAGCGGCTGCCACGAGACCGGCCAGAAGATGTGGGCTTGGGCGCAGCCAGCAGACGAACCGGAGGCTCAGGTGGAGGGCCAGGAGCAGGCCGGACGTAAGCAGGGCGACCGGGGTCAATATCCATGCAAGCTCAGGCAGTAGAAAGGCGGACGTCGCGGCCAACCCGAGGTAGAGTAGCCCAAGGACTAGTGCGGCGGGTCCTAATCCCTGGAGCGTTAGCTCCCAGGCCAGGCGGCGCCCATCATTCCGCGGGCGAGCGCTCGAATCTCCCGTGTCCAATGGTTCAGCGTGCCGCTCATTCGATGACGATCCGTGGTAGGGCTCACGTTGATCTTGTGGTCGATGTCCGTTCATAGCGTCCTCTGGCTTCCCCACGGAGTATGCGGGGCGGAGACCGCCTCGCAGAGAGATGAGTTTAGGTGATAGCCTCAGGAAAGCTCAGCCTACCGGCATTATACACCCCCTTAACAAGGTCTGCCAGTAAGCAAAGGACAGAATAAGTAAATATACCGTGGCTGCTAACCGTTCATTGTGAAGGTAAGGGAATCAGGCCCGGACTTCGGCTTCCACTCTTTAAGAAAGCCCAGGACTTCCTTCCTGATCGCATCACGGATCTCGCGGAAGCGGGCTAGCTTCTGAGCCTCGGATCCCTCGGCCGCGGCCGGGTCGGGGAATCCGATGTGCACTTGCTTGCCCCCTCCCAGCCAGGTCGGGCAGTTCTTGGCCGCGTTATCACAGACGGTGATAACGACATCGAAGTCCTGCCCGCGGAACTCCTCCGTCGATTTCGAGCGATGGTCGGATATGTCGATATCCAGATCGGCCATCGCTGCGATCGCCAGAGGATGCACAGAGCCTGAGGGCTTGGTGCCAGCCGAGTAACCTTCCCACGTGTCTTTCAGAAAATGATTGATCAACCCCTCCGCCATCTGGCTTCGGGCGGAGTTGCCCGTGCAGAGTACCAGCACCCTTCGCTTTTCCATTTCCACCTCCCGCACTAACACAAAAGTGCGATGCCGCTTAACCGAAGCGGCC
>SLDA01000464.1 GCA_007125545.1 Thermoflexales bacterium
ACCAAACTTCCCTGTGCCAGGAATGAGATGGCCCGCAACACCAGGCCAATGACAAACGCGATAACGATGAGCACCAGCACGAGCAAGCTCACAGCTGTGGGAATACCCCATTGCCGGGGAAGATCAGGCCATTGCGGGATATCGGGGACGCGTGGTACCGGCCTGTCGAACCAGCCGTCTCCAATTCGGAAATTCACGCCCGAAGTCGCGACACCAGTGCTTGTAAGAGCAATGATAACACCCAGCAGGATTAGAAACTTGTGTTCCCAAATGAGGTCCCACGTGCGCCTGAGTATTTGCCCATAGTCCATGCATCTTCCCCTTTCTCTTTTTGCTCAATTCGCAAGCTACTTCACTGCTTCTTCTACTTTTCGAGGTGGGCGATGGCATCCTTGAGAATGGCAGCAGACCGATGCAAGGACTTCATCTCTTCAGCACTCAACTTCGTCTCCATAATCCTTTGGATCCCATCTTGGGACACGATGCATGGCACGCTCAAGCTTACACCATCCAGCCCAAACTCGCCCTCCAGTGGCACTGAAACGGTGAGCGCGCTGTGTTCGTTTCTCAATATCGCGCCCACGATTCTCACCAGCGCCAACCCTACGGCGTAGTAGGTGGCGCCTTTGTAATCGATCACATGATACGCGGAATCCCGTACAAACGCCTCAATCTGGCGCCGCTCTTCTTCCCAGTCACCGCACTGCCCGCAGACCGGGCAGAATTGATCAATGCTCACGCCCGCCAGATGGGTCATAGACCAGGCGACGAACTCGCTGTCCCCATGCTCGCCGAGAATGTAGGCGTGGACATTGTGGACGTCGATATTGCAGTGCTGCGCGAGCATATACCGGAGCCTGGCGCTGTCAAGCACGGTCCCGGATCCAAACACCCGGCCTCGCGCCCAGCCCGACTGCTGGTGTGCTACATAGGTCAGCACATCCACCGGATTGGTGACAACCAAGACCGCTGCATTTGAGTCCTGGCCCGTGATGTCATCCATAATACCGCGCAGGATTGCAGCGTTACGCTGAAGCAGATCGAGGCGGGTCTCGCCAGGCTTCTGATTGGATCCGGCTGTAATTACAATCGCTTGCGAATCCGCATAGTCAGTGACATCGCCCGCGTAGATAGAGACCGAGGGGAAGAAGAATCGGCCGTGGCCTAAGTCTAGTACCTGACCTTGCAACAACTCTTTGTTAAGGTCCACCAGGGCGATTTCATCGGCGATCCCGCTCTGTGCCAGCGAGTAGGCGAAGGTCGCTCCGACATGGCCGGCTCCGACAATGGTGACTTTACGTGCCTTCCATCGCCCGCGGCTTTCAGGTTCGAAATTCACGATGCTTACTCCCCTCTCACGTTGGTCAGACATATTACCTGAGATATCCCAAGAGCTTGCGCCGGTGGTGCGGATGTCGCAACTTCCGGAGTGCTTTTCGCTCGATCTGTCGTATCCGCTCTCGGCTGACGCCAAACTTGTCGGCAAGTTCCTGTAACGTATGCCGCTGATGCTCTCGCAGTCCAAATCGTTGGCTCAGCACCTCGATCTCGCGCACTGTCAGAGCGTCCTGCATAATCGTTTCCAGGTCCTCCTGCATCATCTGTGATTGCACTGATTCCGCGGGACCAAGCGACTCCTCATCAGCGATGAGATTGAGCAATTCGGTTTCATCGCCGTCGCCCATAGGTGTATTGAGTGACACCGTGCGCTCCGATATCTGCAGCAATTCCCGAAGCTGGTTAACATCCGGTTCGTCCAATGCATCTGCAATCTCTTCCACACTGGGCTGATGATCCAGTCGTCTCTCGAGATTCCGCGTCACATTGTCGATGTGGCGCAGCCGGCTCCGAAGATAGTAAGGTAAGCGGATATTGTAGCCTTGCTCGGTGAGCGCGCGCTTGATCCCCTGACGAATCCACCAGATCGCGTAGGTGCTGAAGCGATTCCCCATACGGTGGTCGAATTTGTCGACTGCACGGATCAAGCCGATATTCCCCGCCTGGATCAAGTCTTGGAAGGGCAACCCGTAATTGCGGTAGTGTTTGGCAACGCTCACGACCAATCTGGTGTTGGCTTCGATGAAAAGCTGTCGTGCCTCCTGTCCTTTCCTGACTCTCATCTTAAGCTCTGCGTACTCATCCGCAGAGTAGTCTCTTGGCTCTGACAAGATCCGCTCTGCTTCGATCCCTTGCTCAATCTGCTTGGCTAATGCTGTCTCCTCGGTTGAGCTCAGCAGCGGCACATTGCCGATCTGATCGAAATAGAGGCTGATCACATCATTGTCACTAAGGCTTGTCTCACTCAAGGTAGTTCCCCCCTTTGAGATCTCGGTTTACCCGCCAAGGGCCTGAGTTGCTAAATTGCAGGATCCGTTACGGCCCAACAACCACATGCCGCATAACGATCCATTACGGCTGCTTCCATCGTTCGCGCAGCTTGTCTCGGTTTTCCCTTATCTGCCGCTCTATGATGGCAAGAGCCTTTTGCAGGGCCGCCATAGGATTGTCGTCTTTTTCCTCGGCTACGGTATTGCGCGGACGCATATAGACGACGATGCGTGCGCGGTAGCTGTGGGGTGTCTCTGCTCCGGTAAGCTCCTCGATGGTAACCGCTGCCCCGATCATATCGGTGTGGCCTTCAGCGAGCTCAAGCAGGCTCGCTTCAGCATAGATTCCCATCTGCTCATCCGGTTCCTCGATATTGGTCGTGAACTCGTAACTGAAGTCTGTCTGGCTCATTCGGTCATATGTCCTTCCTCAGGTGGCTGCAACCTGAGTTGCTCAACCGCCTGCTGTGTCGATATAGGTAGCTCGAGTGCTGTCAAAGTCTCAATGACAATCTCCGCAACATCGGGCGCCATTTGCTGGAGTTGACTGAGATGGCGTGTCAGTTGGTCGTCGTCACCGGCCTCCGGCTCTTGCACCGCCTCCTCAAGCGCTCTTAGCTGGACGTCGATCTCGTGCTTCTGTGAACGATCTAGCACCGGGTGGTCTTCGACCGCAACTCGCAATTCCTCAAATAGGCCGGATACACCGGTCAGGGCCGCCAACTCCGTCGGACGCGTTTGGGAGTCATCAATATCGAAAGTTTCGACACCCGCTTCTTGCCCGATTGTGTCTTTTCCGGCTGCCATCTCCCCATAGATGTACGTGCCGCGGTCGACACTCGCGTCATAGTCGACGCTACTCCCCATCGCTTCAGGTTGGTAGGACCGTCGATCTTGCTCAACTTCATCGCCCTCAAGTGAAACGGCGTTATCCAGGGCATCGCCGCCTTCGCCGGCTATACGTTGTTCCGCCGGCGGCTCTGCAGGTTTCGGTGTGGCCATTTCACCGCGAAGCTCACGCATAAAGGCACTCAACACCCGGGCCAGGCTCGGATCTCCCTCAATGTGCGCCTCAAGGGCCCCCGCTAATTCCTCAACGTGTGCGCGTGGGGCGCGCTGAAAGTCGCTCCACAGGCTAACATGCGCTGATACAGCTTGAAACCGCTGAGAGATTAACGCGGCCATATCTTTGGCTGCTGCAACTGCTTCGGGACCGTGGCGCTCGCGTAGCGTTTCTCCCTCATCCTCGACATAGACGGCGAGGAGTTCAACAGCATCTTCTACTGCCATAATCTGTCTTTTCCCTCTCTTTGATCGGCTTCGTCCTCATACATATCAATCCCTGCTACCGGCGTGTCACATTCGGGGCACGCACTTTGGCCTTCGCCCAGGCCCGGTGCAATTAGATTCTCGACAACCCTGTGGCCGCTGCGCCGGATGAGCGTGATCCCACAGACGTGGCATTGGGTATCGATGTTCTGTTGTGAGTTTCCGGCGTACACATAGTGCAGACCTGCTTGCTTGCCGATGTCAAGAGCGCGAGTCAGCGTGGATTCTGGCGTCGGTGACACGTCCGTCATCTTGTAAGTAGGATAGAAGCGGCTCAGATGCCAGGGGGTTTCCGGACCCAAGTCCCCGACAATAAACTGGGCAGCATCCCGCAGCTCTTCGTTGCTGTCGTTGACGTCCGGGATGAGAAGCGTGGTTACTTCGACCCAGATGCCCAACTGCTTCATCAGCTTTAAGCTATCGAGCACGGGCTGGAGACGGGCCCCAACATAACGCCGGTAGGTCTTATCACGAAATGCTTTCAGATCTACATTGGCCGCATCGAGATGTGGGTGCATAAGTTGCAGCATCGCTGCAGTCATATAGCCGTTGGTTACATAGACATTGGTCAGACCATAGTCGTGCGCCAGGCGGGCAATGTCATAGGTGTACTCGAAGAAGATCGTGGGTTCTGTATAGGTGTAAGCGATGCTGTGACAACGATGTGCCTGAGCGGCTTTGACGACTGCTTCTGGAGGCGTTTCCGGCCGATTACCTGCAATGCCCAGCATCACCTGCTGATCCCGCGGCATCTGCGAGATGTCGTAGTTTTGACACCACGCACAGCGGAAATTACAGCCGGGTGTGGCCACCGAGTAGGCCAAAGATCCCGGAGCGAAGTGGAAGAGAGGCTTCTTCTCGATTGGGTCCACGTGTTCCGCAATGACGTCACCGTATACCAGTGAATGGAGCGTGCCATCCCGGTTCTCCCGGACTTGACAGGTACCGCGCCCATGGGATCGTATGATGCATTCATGGGCACATAGAAAGCAGTGGACACGCTGATCCGCTTCCTGCTCATAGAGCATCGCTTCTCGTATCACGCGCAACCTCGCTGTCTAGCGTGTCCACGCTTGAGATCTGGTCGGTTCACCGTCTCCATTCCTTATGACTATTCCTCGGCGCCGCAGTCAGCCACAGTGCCGTCGCATATGTGCGTCTCAATTTTGTTCGCGCTACGGCGCTGGTGTGTCCGCCCCCGTCGTCGGCTGCGTCGGTGGGAAAATGATCCCTTCCTGGTCATCCTCAACGTCGGGATCTACAATGAGTTCATTGCTCACCGTCATAACACCTTCGGTCTGTTTTGCTATGGCTTCGGCAGCCGATTTCACTTCCTGAGAGGGCACGACCCCTCCAAGGGAGATTAAGCCGGATGCGTTGGTCACTTCGATGGGATAATCCGCTGTACGCGGATCCTCTTCCAGATTTTGCCTAACACGCCGCTCAGTGTCTCGTGTCTGCTCTACCATATTACTGCTCCTTTCGAGTTAACTATTATCTCGCCGCGATTTCGCTTTCATCGCTGCATGGGCCCGCCCAGAGGTGCGTCGTCGCTCTGCATACGTAGCCATCTGATAATATCGCTTCGGCGTACCAACCCTTCCAACTGACCATTTCTGAGCACCGGCACCTCGTGTACATTCTGGTCTGAGAGTTTTTCGAGAGCGCGACTGGCATCGTCGTCTGGCCTCAAAGTGGAAAGCTCTGAGGCCGGTGTCATGATCTCCTGTACGTACGTTCTCGACCAGACATTTTGCTCTATCTCACGGACGTCTTCGACGGATACAAATCCTACCAAGTCACCATCCTCTACGACAGCAAATCCTTCTTCGTCGGTTTGCATAACGTAGTCGTGGACCAGTTCGGCGACCGTCAGATCTGCCGAAACCGTTGGCGGGCTCCGACGCATTAGATCAGCGATGGACACATCATCCAGCGCTTCACGAATTATCAGTTGTTGGTAACTCTGGACTGCGGCATTGTGCAGAAACCATCCAATGAAGGCCAGCCAGAGGCCTCCGACCAAGCCCTCACCGAGAAACGGGATCTGGACCCCGAACGCCATACCAATACCGGCTGCAATCATCAGCCAAGCGATAGCTCGCCCGGTCCAAGTTGCCCACCGCGTCGCCACTCGGAGATTGCCGGTGATGCCCCAGATGATCGATCTGAGCACGCGACCGCCATCCAGCGGAAAGCCCGGGATCATATTGAAGATAGCTAGCACGATGTTGACGGATCCCAGCCAAGCTACCATCGTCCATATTGGTCCCAACTGCCCGAGCATATTCATAGCGGTGGTTGCCGTTGTGATGTCATCGACCGCAAAGGCGACGAGCAACAGCAGCGCCCCACCAATCAGCAAGCTTGTCACAGGCCCCATAATCGCCATCACAAACTCGCCGCCCGGCGAGTCCGGCTCGCGTTCGATGTTGGAAACGCCACCAAAAAGGTGCAGGCGAATAGACCGGACGGGTAGTCCGCGTGACTTGGCGATGATGGAATGGGCTAATTCATGAGCCAGGACTGAGGCGAAGAAGAGTAGGGATGCGGCTACGGCCACGAGCCAATGCACTGCACTGCCCCACTCGGGGTTAATGGCGGCCATCGCTACGCCCAGGTTCCAGGTGACCAGCAGGAAGATCACCAACCAACTCCAGTCTATCTTGATATTGATACCGAAGATTCTACCGATCTTGAAGCCGCTAGTC
>SLDA01000636.1 GCA_007125545.1 Thermoflexales bacterium
CTCGGCAAGCGGTCGGGTCAGTTTCGTTACAGCGGGTAGAACGTCTCGCAGGTCAGCCGTCGTGTCGGGAGGCGTTTCTCGTAGCCATGCAAGCTCCTCGCTGAGAGCATCCTCGAGAGGTGCCGGCTCTCCAGTGCCCGGTTCCTCTGGGGGGTGGATCTCGTCGATTCGGAACTGGTCCCAGAGCTTATACGCTAGCTCCTCCATAGCCGCGGCCTGCTCCCGGCGTACCTGCCGCGCGCTCAGCCCCATCTGGTCCGCCACTTCGTCCTGGCTGAACTGTTCCACATAGCGGTAATACAGAGACTCGTACATCCGCCAAGCCCGCGAGTCGTCAGGCGTGCCACGGGGGGGCTCGAGTGATTCGATGGCTTCTGTGAGGATGTGACGGAGCGCGGAAGGCGTATCGTGCCGGTTGGCAACGCCAAAGAGCACGGCCAATGGGCTCTGCCGCAGCCGGTAAGGGTCGTGCAGATAGCCCAACGACTCTCGCAATTGCTCTTCAAGCTTTGCAGGCGTCAACCTGTCCATTCACTGTCCCCCATCTGTCCAGAACCTGTCCGAAATGGCGCATCCACGCCCTCGCTTTCTGATATTATACAGATAGGCGACTTGAAAACAATCACCGGGCCTTACATTTCCTAACTCGCCACTCCCCAGCCCGGTATAGGTATAGGACCATCACGCGGCGAACTATGTTCGGCTGACAACGGGCCGAGTTTGTACAATAAACTGTCCCGGCTTGCCGCGTCGAGTATCCGGAGGAAGTAGAATCTATGACGATAGAGCCCAAGCACACCGCAGGTATAGGTACGGCAGTGCAGCCCAAGGCTACGGCCCAGGTCCGCAAGCGTCGGTCCGGCAAGCGTCGGTCCGGCAGTCTTCGGCGGCGGGAGGCCTGGACGGGCGTACTGATGGCTTTGCCGTGGATGTTAGGTTTTTTGCTATTCACGGCCGGGCCGATGCTCTTTGGTCTCTACGCAGGAATGACCAGATGGGACATGATCAGCCCGCCCCGGTGGGTGGGCTTTCAGAACTTCATCCGTATGTTTAGTGGCGACGACCGGCACTTCTACCGCTCGATAGGCGTGACGTTCCGGTATGTGCTGATGTCCGCGCCTCTTCATGTTGTCTTGGGCTTCATCTTGGCCTCGCTGTTGAACATGAAAATCACCGGCACAAACTTCTTCCGCTCAATGTACTATCTTCCCTCGATTCTGCCTGTCGTTGCATCTGCGGTGATGTGGAGCTGGGTCTTCAATCCTGATTTCGGGCTGCTGAACCACGGTCTCTCCATGCTCGGTATCCGGGGACCGGGTTGGCTGTCGAGTCCGGATTGGGCACTGCCGGCGATGGTCATTATGAACCTCCACTACATCGGACCGAGCATGATCATTCTGTTGGCCGGGCTGCAGCGGGTCCCCCAAGAGCTCTACGAGGCCAGCCAGCTGGATGGTGCCAACCGGTGGCAGATCCTGCGCCATATCACCTTCCCGATGCTGTCGCCCGTAGTCTTCTTCATCATCATCACCAACATCAACGGCTCCTTCCAGACCTTCACCCAGGCGTTCCTGATGACCAACGGTGGTCCCAGGTACGCTACCTACTTCTACATGCTTCACCTCTATAACGAGGCTTGGGGAGCGTTCCGTATGGGATATGCAAGCGCGCTCGCGTGGGTTCTTTTCCTGATCATTGTCGCTTTCCTGGCGATTCATTTCCGCCTTGGCAAGCTTTGGGTGTATCAGGAGTCGGATTAAGGGAGACAACGATGACTTTTAACTGGCGACAATCTGTCAAACTTCAGACCTTTTTCAGTAAGTCTCTAGCCTATGTGTTGCTGTTCATTTTCGGCATCCCGTTCATCGTGCCGCTTCTCTTCGTGCTCAGCACTGCACTGAAGACGGCGTCACAGGTCTACGTCAACCCGCCGATCTGGGTGCCGAACCCACCCCAATTCGGTAACTTCATCCAAGCGTGGAATGTAGCACCCTTTGGCCGTTTCCTCGTCAATAGTCTCATCACGACCTTCATCCCCATGATAGGCGATGTCTTTGTTTCGGCGATCGTCGCGTACAGCTTTGCGCGGTTGCGCTGGCCTGGGCGGGATGCGGTTTTCAGTGTGCTCCTGGTCACGATGATTATGCCGGGAATCGTCACGTTCATTCCCACCTTCATCCTGTTCTCGCGGCTTAACTGGATCAACACGTTCCTGCCCTTCATCGTCCCGGCTTTCTTTGGGGGCGCGTTCTACATCTTTCTGCTCCGCCAGTTTATGCTCAACCTACCAGATGGTCTGGAGGAGGCTGCACGCATCGATGGGGCCAGTACCGCTCAGATCTTCATACGAATCGTGCTGCCGCTTCTGGGCCCCGCCCTGGCGACCGTCGCCATCTTCTCGTTTATGGCCCGGTGGAACGACTTTTTCGCCCCCATGATCTACCTCCACCGTCCGCACCTGAAGACGCTGATGTTAGGATTGGCATTCTTCGAGTCGATGGCAACCGGAACAGGAGGAGGCTATGGGTTCCTGAGCGCCCGGCTCCACTTGCTTATGGCGATCACGACGCTGATCGCACTCCCCTGCGTGCTCATATTTGTCGCGTTCCAGAAGTACTTTGTCCGTGACGTTATAACCAGCGGGTTCAAGCTGTAGACAGAAGGAGGCAAGAAGACAATATGGCATATTTGTACCGAATAGCAATGACTGATTGGGACAGGTCCCGTTCCTTGTTTTGGTTTACACATACAGAAGGAGAGAATTATCTATGAAGAAGCAACTATCGCGTCGAGATTTCCTGAGATTGACAGCGTTGGGTGCTGCCGGGGCGGCGTTGGTGGCGTGTGGGCAGCCGCCTGCCACGCCAGATCCCGACCCCGTGAGCCCTGACGAAGAAACCGGACCGCCGGCAGCGGCGGGTCCGCAGATCGTCACCTTCACAATGTATGGCCACCCCGGCCTTCTTGAACCGATGGTGGAGACCTTCAATGAAACCCACGACGATGTACAAGTGGACTTTGAACGTAGTGAGGGCCAGGGGTACTGGGAGAAGCTGACCGCAGCCGTGGCTGCCGGCCAGGCCTGGGACTGCTTCCGCGGAGACCAGGTCCGGGCGCTCGGTTGGGGCCCAAGAGGGGTCGCTGCCGACATCCAGCCGTTCCTCGATGCAGACAACACCTACCCGGAGGATAACTACATCGATGGTACCTTGCAAGCGTACAGAGTAGACGGCAAGCTCTTCGGGCTGCCCGCCTGGGCTCTGACTATGTGGCTCTTCTACAACAAGAACATTTTCGATGAAGCCGGTGTAGAGTATCCCGATGAAAATACGACCTGGGACGAGATGGTCACCAAGGCCATCGAAACTACCCAGCGCGATGGCGACCGGATTACCCAGTACGGCACCAACGGCTGGGACTGGTGGACGTTCCCTGTCGCACAGGCCGTATGGACCAACGGGGGGCGCTTCTATTACACCGAGGACATGCAGGCAACGGCAGTCGATGATCCCGAGACGATTGCGGCAATGCAGGATATCGCCGACCTCATCCATGTGCACCGGACGAATCCCAGCCCCCTGAGCCCGCCTGCGAGTCCGGTCGGCCTCCTCTCAGACAACGTGGCGATGGAAGCCAACGGCGACTATATGCCCGCAGATAACCGCGAGGTCTATATGGAGAAGTACGAGTATCTGGATGCCACCCTCTGCCCGTCCCGCAATGGGCGGCGCTCCAACATCTATTGGCCCGATGCGCTCATGATCAACTCGCGCTCCCAGGTTCAGGATGCCGCCTACAAGTGGCTTGCCTGGTTCTCAGGAGATCCCGATTCTATCGCGCTTCAGGGTCAGGTCGTGTTCCCGGTCGTCAAGAACGCCTACTCCGATCCGGCGATCTCGTCTCGTTGGTTGGTTGCGCCACGCCCGCAGGGTATGATCGACTTGGCGCTCCAGCACTCCCAGGATGCCCAGCTCTGGCGTGCGGACCTGCGCATTTCCGATCTGGACACAGTCTACTACAATGAGGTGGGTCGTCTGTGGAACGACGAAGACTCCGCTGAGGTCGTGATGAACGATATGCAGCAGGAGATGATGGAGATCATGAGCAGGCCGCCTGAAGTAGAGCTGTAAGCGTCTTGCGTTGGCGGAGCTGCAGATGAATGGGACAGGCCCGCGGGCCTGTCCCATTTCACTATAGATTATCCACTTACAGGAGGGCGAACAGACTATGGATTTCGGAATCCAAAAAAGCGACGTGATCACCGGTTTGGAGTGGCTTGGCGAGCGGATCGGCTATCCGCAGATGGACGTCAAAGGTGATACCTACCCCATGACCTGGGCCGACGATGATGGGCTTTACGCCTCGGCAGGTGATCCACACTGGGGCGAAAGCATTAGCGGGCTCGATGTGGAGAAGTTTGTGGGCGGGCCACCCGACTACACGATCGAGAAAGTTAACCCGATGAACGACTACCTCGGCTGGGGCGGAGACGGCCCCAAGCCCAGCGGCATGATCTGCGTGGATGGCATTCTCTACCTGGCCTTTCAGAACATGCTGCGCACGCGCCGCCCGCCCCATAGCCTCAGATCTCAGCACGGCAGCGATGCCCAGATCGTCTACTCGACCAACAAGGGACGTTTCTGGGTGCCGACCTTGGGGAACATTCCTGCTCCTATGTTCCCAGGTCACCGGTTCGGCGGTCCCGCTTTCGTCAACTTTGGCAGGAATAACGAGAATGCGCGCGACGATTACGTCTACGCTGTCTCCACCGATCAGTGGGACAACGGGAGCAACCTGCGACTCGGGCGCGTACCCAAAGACCGCATTATGGATGCGACAGCATGGCAGTGGGTCAAGGCCTATGGCCCGGGCGGCCAGCCTGCTTGGGACTACAGTCTGGCGGAGTCGGTCCCCGTCCTGAGCCTGCATCGCTGGATTGGGATGCCCGAGATGGTCTACTTGGCCGGTATCGAGCGTTACGTGCTGCTTACATGGCGTCTGCACGAAGACTTTTCGCCCGACGCGGGAACCGACCTCCTTGTCTTCGAATCTCCGGAACCTTGGGGCCCCTTCTCACTTGTCCATTTCGAGGAGTACTGGGAGGGCCAGGCGGTGAACCCCTACTGTCCGCGGATTCCCCTTAAGTGGATGAACGCCGACGGAGCGACCGGATGGTTGCAGTTTTCGGGAGGCTGGGGACCGGCAGGCCAAGCGGCCGGTTACTACCGCTCCAATATCCGGCCTTTCAGATTTATCCTCAAGTAGAGAGAGGCCGGTCCGAGATTCAACGGCACAGCACCCGGTTGTTCGGGTGCTGTGCTGTCATCAAATTGAGAGGAGATTATGAGCAAGAACGAGAACTACCCTGATTGGGGCGCCCTCCGGCGTGCCACGCACTCTCCCTTCTTTTCTGGTGGAAAGGCCGATATCGTTCACGACCAGAGCCGGCAGGCCGGCTTGGCACTGAACGAGGAGGCGCTTTTCACCCAGTCCAACGCCCGTGTCCTGCTGGGCCACGCTGCCAACGGTATGCTGCGCTTCATTGCTATGCCGACCCAGCTCTACGCGGCTCCCACCGGCAGCCGCGAATTGGGTCTTGGGGTGGGGATGTACCATCACTTTGATGTGGTGACGTATGCCGGAGATCTATGCTACCGGCTTGAGCTCGACGGTATCGCCGATCCCGTCATCTTGTCGTCGGCGGAGGATCCTGCCGTTGGGATGGATGTCCGGACCGTCTACGCTGATGATTTCCTGCCCCGTACGACCGGAGAGATCGAGGGCCTGGAGGTGACACTTGCTACCGTCGCGCCCGTCGCCCCTGGCGATCAGCCCGGCTCCACAACGCCCTTGGCTCCCGCGCCGCTACCCGGACCGGCCGGCGCTGTGTATGCATTGCATCTTCGCAACACCGGCGACAGCCCCATCCGGGGAAAGGTCATTCTGCAGGCTAGCGACCTGCTGGTCGGGCACTACGAGGATGCCCGTTCCGACCGGGGTGGGGTGGCGGCACCCGATGTGCGCGTCCGCCAGCACACGCTGATCCTGACGCAACCCTACGGCGCTGCCGGCGTGCATCTGCACAACGGCACTTGGCGTTCGCTGGAGGCGCCTTACGAGGCCGAGATCAGCTTCAGCCTGGAACCGGGCGCAGCGCAAGTTTTCGAGACGCACGTGGCAGTGGGTGTGGACTTTGCCGCGATTATGCCGACCATCTATGCACTGCATATGCGTCCGGCCCTTGACTGGATGGCTCTGACCGCGAACTTCTGGCGCGAGCGCTTGGGTGCGCTCTGCGTGGATGTCGAGGGCGCCGCGGATGAGGCGCGCGTCAGCCGCGACATCTACGTCCGCAGCCTCTTCGAC
>SLDA01000262.1 GCA_007125545.1 Thermoflexales bacterium
AGACGTTCGAAGAAAAAGAAGAAGAGGAAGAGGACGCAATACCTCTCGCTGATTACTTATCAGGCGAGGATCATCTTCTGGCGCTTGGCCATGAACGTGGCTATGTAACGTATGAGGAAATCCTTCGAGTTTTTCCCGATGCCGAAGATGATGTCGGGCGCCTCGATCTGGCGATTTCCGCGCTGATGGAGGCCAATATCGTTGTCGGTGGCCCTGGTGAGGAGCTTCCCGAGGAATTGACAAAAGCCGTGGAAGACGCTGAAGAAGAGGATGATGGCAAAGCGGAGGAGGATATTTACCGCGCCATTGAAGTCGATGACACTATCGGTTTGTATCTGAAGGAGATCGGCAAGGTAGCTTTGCTCACAGCCGAGGAGGAAGTCTCTCTGGCGGTGCGCATGGAAAACGGGAAGAAAGCCCAGGCAAGACTGAGCACGGGCAGATATACGAGCGAAGATAAACGTTATGATCTTGAGATTCAACTAGATGACGGGATCCGCGCGAGGGAGCATCTGATTCGCGCCAACTCCCGCCTCGTTATCAGCGTAGCCAAGAAGTATATTGGGCGCGGTGTTCCCTTTCTCGATTTGATTCAGGAAGGCAACATCGGACTGATCCGAGCTTCGAACAAGTTTGATTACAAGCGTGGACACAAATTCTCCACCTATGCGACTTGGTGGATACGCCAGGCAGTGACCCGCGCGATTGCGGATCAGAGCCGTACCATTCGCGTCCCTGTGCATATGGGCGATCAGATCAATAAGATGCTTCGCATTTCACATCAGCTCACCCAACGCTTGGGTCGCAGCCCAACCCCCGAGGAACTCGCTGCCGATCTGGAGATCCCTGTACGCAAGGTCGAACAGATGCTGGATGTCGCTCGTCGTCCGCTCTCCCTTGAGATGCCGACGGATGATGAAGGGGAAAGCACCCTGGGCGATTTCGTCGAGGACGTCGACAGCCCATCGCCACCCGACCGTGTCAGCACGGTGATGCTGCGGGATCAGCTTATGGAGATTCTCGTCGACCTGCCGCCTCGCGAGGTTAAGATTCTTCAGATGCGGTACGGGCTTCTGGACGGCGAAACCTATACACTTGAGCAAGTGGGGAAAAAGCTCGGGGTTACGCGCGAGCGGGTCCGGCAGATTGAAGCACAGGCATTGAGCCGTCTACGGCATCCCGCTCACGCCCGGCGTCTCCGGGATTTTTTGCGCAGTTAGCCGCTACGTTAACCTTGACCGGGGGGCACGCCACTTCTTGCAGAAGCGGCGTGGCCCCCCAATTTGTGTAGCTGCTAGCTATTCAGCGATTGCTCGCTCACTTTCACCACCCGCCCCGCCGCTGCTCGCGTCAACCGGTCACGAATCGCAAGGCCCAACCCGCATTCCCCAAAGTCCCGCGTTAAGATGACCGTGACCCCCTGCTCGTCCAGTGCTCGAAGAGAAGCGTAGAGCTGCTGCGCAATCTGCGCAAGCGAATCGAGAGAGCCCAGGAGCTGAGAACAGACTTGAAGGCCGGCAAACGCTGCCAAATCCTCCTCCGCGAGCAGAACACCCACACGTTCTCCAGCCGCGAGATACCGTTGTACTGCCTCACGCATTGCGGTCAGCACCGTTTCACGCCTACCGGAGTAGAGAATCAGCTCGGCTTTCGGCGCGTAGTGCTTTTCCGTGGTTCCCGGTGAAGTCAGGGGCTCATCGCCGGAGAGAACCCGCCGCTGTACCTCCACCCGTCCGAGGAGCTGCTCCAATACTTCACGGCTTACCCCGCCCGGACGTAGAATCGTGGGAACTGAATCCACGAGGGAGAGGACGGTTGATTCGAGTCCGACTGCACTGGGACCACCATCGAGCACCAGATCAATCCGCCCCCCAAGATCTGCCAGGACATGCTCAGCCCGGGTTGGGCTGACTTGTCCAAAGCGGTTGGCACTGGGCGCGGCGATGGGAACGCCGGCACATTCAACGAGCGCCCTTGCGACCGGATGCGCAGGAACACGTACCGCCACAGTTGTACCACCGGACGTTACAATTGCGGGGATGCGCGATCCTCTCTCAAGCACCAACGTCAACGGACCGGGCCAGAGCTGCGCGGCAAGCTCCCACGCGATCTCCGGAATGTGGGCGACGACGAGAGGGAGTTGGCGCGGGTCGGAAAGATGGACGATCACAGGATCGTAAGCAGGACGCTCTTTAGCACGAAAGATGCCCGCCACGGCGTCAGCATCCAAAGCATTGGCCCCCAGACCGTAGACCGTCTCGGTCGGAAAGGCAACCAATCGCCCTTCCAAGATAATCGCAGCGGCCCGTTCAATCGCCTCGGGATCTGGATTCTCCGGATCTACCTTAAGGACTAATGTCTGGTTGACCATTCATCACATGGGCAGCTTCAGCGCTTTGGCAAAAGTGGATACTGTAGCAGTCAGCAATGTCGGGGTGTGCGATGGGATACCGTTCTCCGATATATGCGGTGATCTCATCGCGGTAGTCCGGATGACTAAGTCCGATACAGGATCCGCGGAATCCCCCCCCACTGAAACGCGCTCCATAGACGCCTGGACAATCGCACATAATCCGATATAGACTGGTTAGATGTGGACTACCCGACTCATAGTTGTAGACCGAACTGGAGCCCGAATCGCGCATCAACTCGCCCAGCCTGCCGATATCTCCGGCACGCCACGCCTCAACTCCCTCGCGTACGCGCTGCAACTCGGTAAAGAAATGCCGGGCACGGCGGTCAAGCGGGACTGGAAGGCGGTTGCAAAGGTCTTGGTACACCTCCGCAGGCACTTGACGCAAACGTGCAGCGCCGTTAGCGGTTGGCATCCCCGACCACTCAAGCAGCAGTTGCGCCGCCTGCTGGCATTCGGTCACCCGCTGATTGTAATCGGTGCCGACCAACGTCTTGCGCACGCCGGAGTAAACGACCAGAATCTCGAACTCACCAGGATCGGCCGCCGTCGGCACTTTGATAGTGTCCATTGAACTGCAGTCCAGGTAGGTCAGGCAGTCCCGGTCGCTCAAGAGGATGACGGACTGATCGAGCACGCCATTCTTTAGCCCCAGGTAGACATTCTCGATATAACGATCCAACTCGATGTTCTCAGCAGGGCTGACAGTCAGATCATTGACCGCCTCGAGGGCCAAAAGATAGGCAACGCCGACTGCGGCGGAAGAACTGAGGCCACCAATCGGCATCGATCCCAAGACGACCGCGTCCATTCCTACTCGGAGCTGATGCGACTGTAACAAGGCCTGCGCCGCACCTCGCGCGTAGTTGCCCCAATCTTGATCCGTACGTGGGGGGATGGCATCCAGGCTGAAAGCCATCCCCCCGGGGAAGTTCTCACTCTCCACGCGAACCTGCCGATCAGCGCGTGGCGCGAAGGCGAGGTAGATCGCCCGATCCAATGCCATGCCTGTCACGAGGCCGTTTTGATGATCTACGTGCGCTCCAAGCGGCGAGACGCGCAACGGTGAACACACGACGCGAATCTCGCTATCATCGCAGCCGGATACGGCCTTCAGCCGATCCCTCAGCAACTGCACCTGCATATCCATATGAGGTACCCTATCCTCCTCCGCGCCGGTCCAGCACCGGCCATTCAAGAAGTTAGCACTTACGCTCCGTAGCTCTCACGCACTTGCTCAGCAATCCACGGGTAGGTTTGCTCGATGCCCTCGCGTAAGCTGATCCGCGCCTCCCATCCTAACTCGTTCATACGAGCCTTACTGAAGTTACGGGCGAGGACGCCGACCGGTCCGTCCACATGCTCGATGCGCACATCTTTGCCGGACACGTCGATAACCGTCTGAACAAGGTCATTGACCGTGACATATTCGTCAGCACCGATATTGGCCGACTTCTGCAGGTCGGACTGGGTAAGCAAGTAAATGCCATCGACCAAATCATCTACGTAGGTAAAGCCGCGTACGGCTTTGCCATCACCCCAGACCTCTACCACACCCCCGGGCTCGGCCATTGCAACCTTCCGGCAGATGGCAGCCGGTGCCTTCTCACGTCCACCTCGCCAAGTTCCGTAGGGGCCGTAGCAATTTTGGAAACGCGCTACGCGGATTTCGATGGGATAGTGTCGTCCGTAGGCCTGTGCCATCCGTTCAGCGTAGAGCTTCTCCCACCCATATTCATTGTCGGGATTCGCCGGAATAGCCTGGTCTTCTGTCATCATCGGATCACCCGGCTTCATATCCGGATAGACACAAGCGGACGAGGAGAAGAAATACCGTGGCACGCCCAACTTCGCGGCGACGTCGATCATATGCACGTTAATGAGCGCGCTGTTGTGCATAATATCGCACTCTGCGGTGTGGATGAAACCCATGCCACCCATGTCCGCAGCCAACTGGTAAACTTCATCTGGAACCTCTCCACCCATAGACAGCGCTTCCCAGCAGTTCTCAGGACTGCGGAGGTCCAACAGCCGGAATTCATCCGCTTCCAGGGTCCGGAATTCGTGTTCCTTGATATCGACGCCCCTCACCCAATACCCTTCACGTTTGAGCTTTGCGACCAAGTGGCCCCCGATGAATCCACCGGCGCCACAAACCACAGCTTTTTTCATCATGTATACTCTCCGAATAGAAGCTTCCGTAATCTCAACCGGAAGCTCGCTGGCGATAGAGCGAAGGATCGACCACCGTCGCCATCGCGGCCAGGTCCAGCCGCTTCTGCAGAAATGCCTGAACTTCGGTCAGCACAGGCACGGGGTCGACCAGCAACGCATTGTAGTCCACATCCATATAGGTCAGGTTTGGCTGACCTGCCATCCAATCATAGATCTGAGCCAGGTGCTTCTCAAAGAGCTGCGCCATTTCGACATCGTCAACAGCGCCTGCATCCTGATGCCGGCGCACGAGCATCTGCTTTTGTGAAGCAAGGATCTCGTCCATCCGCCGGCGCATGAAAAGTACTTGATAGGTATGTGACGGCGGCAAATGCATCAAGAGTGCACCGATGATCTTCACTGCTCTTCCCTCTGCATCTGGTAACCACGCCATATCTCCATCAGGCAGCTTCTTGACACGCTCAAACTCGTAATATCCCTTGGGATTGTCGATGTTCGGCGTTCGGATGCCATCGACCAGCACCGGTACCCCGCCCAAATCGAGCATCCGCATCACCATGGAGGTTCCCGATCGTGGTAAGCCAGACACAATGATCACAGGTGGCTTGCCCCGCCCAAACAGCTTCTTTAGAACTCCCAATGCCTACCTCCCAAAAACTGAAGCTTGCAGCTAGACGTTATTCAGGTAACCGCGTTCCTGCAGATATTCGATGATCGCCCGCGCATTCTGTTCGGGTGTTCGATCAACTGTATTGAGCACAATTTCGGCATTCAACGGATCTTCATAGGGATCGTCAATACCGGTAAACCCTTTGATCTCGCCACGTCGCGCACGTGCGTAGAGCCCTTTGATGTCACGCTCCTCACACACTTCTAGGGGGGTATTAACGTAGATCTCTATGAAGTGGTCCTGTCCCACCATTTTCCGTGCTTCATTGCGTGCGCTGCGGTAAGGACTAATCGCGGCGCAGATCACCGTTCCATTGTGCCGGGAGATTTCCCCAGCCACAAATCCTATACGCAGAATATTCGTGTCCCGGTCTTCTTTGCTGAAACCCAGACCCTTGGATAGATGTGTGCGGACTACATCCCCATCAAGCAATGTCGCCTGACGACCGCGCTCCAGCAGCATGGGCATTAGCGCACTAGCTATCGTCGATTTTCCTGATCCACTCAGTCCGGTAAACCAGAGGCAGATACCTTGCTTATTCCGTGGTGGGTGAACCTCTGCGAGGATTTCGGCGGTTTCCGGGCGCGTGAACCACGAGGGGAGCGGGACACCCTTAGCCAAGTAATCATCGCGCACCTGCGTGCCCGAGATGAAGGCCGTCTTGGCATCAGCGGAAACTTTGTCCGCCTCCTCATAGCGATCTTCATCGATGAGATAGACCAATTCCTGAAACTGGACGGCGCCGACACCCATCTCCTCTTCGTACTGAGCCATCATCTGCTGCGCTTCGTAGGGTCCGTAAAAAGGCTGTCCCGAGCTATCAACTCCGGGACCGGCGTGATCGCGTCCCACGACAAAATGGGTAGCCCCATAGTTCCGACGAATGATAGCGTGCCACAGTGCCTCCCGGGGTCCTGCCATACGCATTGCGAGCGGCAGGAGGCTCAACACGGTACGGCTCCGGTCATAGTACCGCTCAGCAAGCGCCCGATAGACGCGCACGCGCGTATAGTGGTCAACGTCACCCGGTTTTGTCAGGCCAACCACGGGGTGGATTAACAGGCCACCGCCAACCTGCGCGGCAGCACGCTTCGTAAGCTCCTCATGGATGCGGTGCATCGGATTGCGCGTCTGGAAGGCAACCACCTTCGCGTGCCCCTTCTGCTCCAGCAGAGTGCGCACCTGTGCCGGTGTACGGCGTAGCTCAATGAAGTCATAGTATTTCGGCAGATTGATGACGCGTAACTGACCGGAGATACAGAAATCGCCCCAACGCTCCATTTCGGAGACAAGGGGATGGCGATGATCGGTAGTGCCGAGCACCAAGCGCGCCTCACGGACCGGATCCCAGCGAAAAACCTCTTCCAAGCGCATGATGGCCACGATATAGTGGCGTGAATCGCATAGCGTGATCCACTCTCCGCGCGTGGGCAGATCTGCCTTGTTGATCGTCAGAGTAACGGGAATCGGGAAGAGTACCCCATTCGCCAGCCGCATCTCGGTCAAAACACGCTGATAGTCCTCTTGGCCCATAAAGCGGTCCAGCGGCGAAAAGCCACCAACCGCCAATAGCTCCAGGTCGCAGAGATTGCGGTCGGAAATTTGAAACATCGGGAAGCGGTTGGCCTCCTCCATCAAGGCTTCCCTGCTAGCCTCCGGCACTACCAGATTCACCAGTTTGTCCCCGTAGGGTGGAATCAACAGACCATCACTACTATTTTCGCTCATAACTCAACCTCTTCTCTATCATTCTAACGCCACACGCATCAGCTCGCGACTTGGCCACCATACGCCAACAAGGCGTCCACCTGGCTTGAGGACCGGCCCTCTGCGTAGACGCGCAGCAGCGGTTCGGTGCCCGACGGGCGAATCAGAAGCCAACTTCCATCTGCCAACCCGTACTTCACTCCATCAAGCAGACCGATGCTCACAACTGATTCGCCTGCTACGCTCGCCGGCGCGCCATCGGCGAGACGTTTCACCATCTCGGACTTGGCAACAGGACGTTTCAACGGAATATCCCGTCGCGCATAGCAAGTCGGTCCGGCAACACGCTGAATATCTTTCACCAGCTCAGATAGCGGCGCCTTGGCGTGCGCCATTACCTCCAACAGCAACATACCCATAAGGATACCATCTCCCTCGGGAATGTGGCCCTTGATCGACAATCCACCGGATTCCTCGCCACCGATAAGAACGTCCTCACACAGCATATAGTCCGCGATATAGTTGAAGCCTACGGGGGTTTCACGTAGCGGCAGCCCGTATTGCTGAGCCAGACGGTCCACCATCTGCGTCGTGGAGACCGAGCGCACAACCGATCCCGACCATCCGCGCTCTTCTACCAAGTAGCGAAGCAGAAGCGCGAATATGTGATGTGAATCCACAAAAGAGCCCGAGGCGTCCATCGCTCCAATACGGTCAGCATCCCCGTCCGTCGCCAGTCCCACGTCAGCATGTCGCGCCTGAATGGCGGCGACCAACGCTTGTAGATAGTGAGCCATCGGCTCTGGATGAATGCCACCAAAGCCAGGATTCATCTCGCCGCGAATGTCGTAGAGTTCACAGCGGGTGCGACTCAGTAAGTCTCGAAACGCACCACGTCCGGACCCGTACATAGCGTCGGCAACTACCCGTAGTTCTCCATTGGAGATACAGTCCAGATCTACCAAGGACGAGATGTGTTGATAGTAAGCCCACGCCGGGTCAAAACGTCGGATTTTCCCCTGCGCTAAGGCTTGGTCGTAGTCCATTAGGTTGGGTCCGCGACCCTCGAGCTGGTTGCGCTCAAGCAGCGCCTCAATTTGGCGTGCCTGCTCCGGCAAAGCAGAACCCCCGAACGAGGCCTTCAATTTCAGTCCATTGTAGCGGGGAGGGTTGTGGCTTGCCGTGATCATCACACCTGCCAGCGCATGCTTTTCCACCACAGCATAAGAGACAGCAGGCGTCGGAGCGTCGGCTCTCGTCAGGTGAGCAACGACCCCGTTGCCGGCCATAACGCGAGCGACTTCGCGCGCATACCGGTCAGAGAGGAAACGGGTGTCAAAGCCAACGATGACTTCAGCTGCATTCCCATGGTCCTGCTCAAGAATATAGTCGGCTATGGCTTGAGAGATGATACGCAGGTTCTCGAAGGTGAACGTGTCGCTGATAACCGCCCGCCAACCATCTGTCCCGAACCGGATAGGCATATGAGCCTCCCTACAAGAATCGGACAGGAAAAAAGCCCATACCTGCCACGCCAAGGTACAGGCTTTCCCTCCCCTATACTCGAATCGTAACCCAAGCACGTCGCTTGTCAAGGCAGGAACATCCCAGTCATCCGCAAGACATCGTGCAGGGGCGCCCGAGATAGGGCAACTACCGGCTACTCGCTCTTCGGAATCCGCCCATAGGTCTGAAGAGCATGTCGCAAGCGCACCATTTGTAATGTGCTGGTAAGGTCGCCTCGTGTGCGCTCCAGCACACCACGAAGCTGATCGACGCGGCGTCGCAGCCCTCGGGTAATCGCATCGGGATAGCCAATCGACATCAGCACTTCATAGATAGCGTCCATAGCGGCGAGCAGTCGCTCCGCTTCGTCGAATTCCTCCTGGCGCAGCAGATCAAGGCAGCGGCGCCGCAACTCACTTGCAGCTTCGCACACACCGTTGAGGTAGGTATTGAGGGGTATGCCGGCCTCCTCGACCGAAGGCAAGTCACGATGCGAGATCAAGCGCAATGTCACCCGTGCTTCGACCAACTCCTTAAGTGCATCCTGAGTATAACCCGCATAGTACAGTTCCGGGTAAGGTGCAAGCAAAGTCTGCATAGCGCGTCCAACCTCATCAGCCTCAGCCAGTAAGGTCTCTGCCTGATCCCACTCCCCACGGTGTCCGGCGCGGATTGCATTAGAGCAGAGCCGAATGAGTTCACGGCTCTGCTGTAAGGCCTCATCGCGCGCCCGATTCTGCACACCCAAGTCCTCCTCGGCGAGAGAGGATAGGGCTTCTAACCAGGCTTGTAGCATATCATCCATCGTACTTTACTCCGTCTCCGGGGATGGCTGGGTACCAAAGAAGGAACGGACGAGGTCATCACCCTCGCCGGGTACCAGAATCTCCCCATAGTTAGCCTCATATTTGGCCAGGTTTTCCTGGAGTGCTCGCAATGTGAGTTTGGCATTGAGAGGGGTCATGATGATTCGCGAACGCACCCGTATCTTCGGCTGATTTGGCAGCATTTGCGCCAGATCGACGATGACTTCGGAAGGCGTATGCGAGATCATGGCGAAGTTTGCGTACACCGGTTCGAGTTCGGCCGGCAACTCGACATTCAAAGATCGAGGTTTGGGCTGCGACATCATGCCTCCTGATAAAACAACAGAGGGGAGCATTCCCCTCTGTTGTCGACTATGATCTGGGCAAAGAACGCTAGAACGGAATATCGTCGTCCCGGGGTTGATCTTCCAGCGCGCGCCCTCCCTCGGGTCCACTGGGACCTGCTTCACCACGTCCACCCAGCAAGACCAGGCGATCGGCCGTTAATTCAAAGCTGGCACCGTATGTCCCATCATTACGCTGATAGACTCGCGGCCCACCCGTGGCCTTATCCACCTGCAGGTATCCTTCTACCATCACCTGGCGTCCTTTGGCAAGGTACTGCGCAGCGACCTCGGCAGTGCGACGCCACGCTGTTACGCGGAACCAAGCGGTCTCCTCGCCACGAGAACCGTCGGGACTGTTCCAGACTCGGTTAACGGCTACATTTAAGGTGGTTACCGGTGTGCCGTCCGGCGTATAACGCATCTCGGGGTCGCGCCCCAGATTTCCTACAATGATCACTTTCTGGTAGGCCATGTAGCTGACTCCTTCCTGTCCAGAGGGCTGCTGCTTACTGTTGCGGGAGTGATGTCATTTATTGTATACCAGCCGTCGCAAAGATCAACCACCACGAACCCGTTCCGCGCACACCTCAGCGAGATTCTCCCTCGATAAAACAGACCAGTCCTGCGACGATGCCATTCGCTACCACATCGGGATGTTCCGTCAACAGCGCGCGATCATCTAACATAAAACCTGCTTCGATAATGGCAGCGGGAGTATTCGGGTTGATCTCATAGAAAGCGTGGTATCGGGTCATATCATACGTAATCGTGTCTTGATCAAAGGGGAGCCCGGTGATGCTACCGTAATGATGCCTGAGGCATTCCACGAACCGATCTTCAGGATGTGGAATGTAGCTGGCTTCCGCACGTGCCACTTTAAAACCGGTCTTACCTGGCACATTGCAGGAATCTGCATGGATGGAGAGCAGAGCATCAGCTTGATACCCGTTCAGCCGTACGTCGAACTCCTCCAACTGGTGCACTTGCCAACCGTATCCTGCCAAGAGACGGACAACTCGCTCGGCGACCGCCAAGTTGATCTCGACTTCCGTCAGTCCGTCGGGGCACATAGCTCCAACATCGCTGCCGGAGTGACCCGCGATGATGCCAATTCGGGGAACGTGCGGGGTAGGTGTGAATTCTGGGGTCGGCGTCGCCGTAGGCACGGGGGTTCCAAGCTGAATCACGATCACGCTTTCAGCCGGAGTGAGCTCACCGCTCGCATCTGTAGCAATAGCAACAATCGGTACAAGGCCGACCGGAACTGCAAAAGCAGCCAGGAACGTGACGAGCACGAGTCCCCGCACCAACCATCCGATTGCCCAAGGGTCTGCTTCCGTACCCTCTTTCATACCCCTCCCATCACATCAAGGCAGGACTATCCACTTACCGCATGCGGCGTTTCCATTCATCTTTGACCTTTATCTTATCCCAATTGTCGCCATAGGTCAAAAAATCTCGGAGCAAGCGGTTGAACTTGCTACTTTCCTCCAGCATAGGGAAATGCTGTGACCCTTCAAACATATAGGCGTACGCATTGTATTCGAGGGTGCTCAGCGCGAACTCATCCGGCGGCTGAATGATCGTATCTTCCTGTCCACTCACAAGGAGCACCGGAACGTCCAAGCTTTGCACGGCACCAAGCACGTTCTGGCTGAGGATCGAGCGCACGCTCTGGACGACTGCCTCTCCATCCGTCTTGCCCGCCTCGAGATCTACTTCTTCATAGGATTTGAGCCGTCGGCCCAAAATAGCCCGGGCGGGATTTGCTCCACCGGCAAATGTGCTGAGGGGACGCGCGATATTCGCCGCAGAGAATGGCATATTGACCGTCATTATCTGCTCCACACGATCGGTGTGGGTGAGGGCGAAATAGACGGCGACCACCGCACCAAGTCCATGCCCGATGATAGGCAATCGATTGAGCCCCATATGGTCCAGGAAGAGCTCAACCTGTGCGACATACCCAGACAAACTGTAGCGCGCCCGGATTTTGTCCGAATCACCAAATCCCCAGAAGTCCACGGCATAAGCACGATAGGACGATGACATATCCACCATCGTCGGAACCCAGTACCGCCACGAACCCAGCCAGTCGTGGAGGAAAAGTAAAGGTTTACCCCTTCCCAGGGCTTCGTAATGCACGAGGCTGCTGTCGAGTATAACTGCGCTCATTGACGTATGTGGGTTACAGCACCCAACTCAAGCTTTCCCCATCTCCGCTAAGACTTGTCGCACGCGTTCGATCAGCTCATCCGGCGCAAAAGGCTTGAGTATGTACTCTACAGCTCCGACCCCCAAACCTTCCTGAATCTCACTCTCCTGTCCTTTGGCGGAGAGGAAAATAATAGGGGTATCCTTTGTCTCGGGTAGAGACTTGAGAGCTTCGCATGCCTGGTATCCCGTCATCCTTGGCATACGGACGTCCATAAGTATCAGATCGGGATTCAAGGATGGAGCCAGCTCGACCGCTTCCACGCCATTGGAGGCGACGTGCACTTCAAAACCTGCAAACTGGAGCGTAAACGAGATCAGGTCCCGAATATCGCGTTCATCCTCAGCAACCAGAATTCTGGCCATTCTACGACTCCTTCTCCACAGTATCCGCACCAAAGAAAGCAGATATACCCATCATCAACTCTTGAGTCTCGGAAACAAAGTGGACTCCTCCGAAGCCTTGTAACTTCTCGCGAACTTGCCCACCGTCCATCCCCGTGCCCCCGGCCAAGGCCGAGATCACGACCACCGGGATATCAGCCGTGCGCGCATCCCGACGCAAGCGATCCAGAAACTCACCGCCATCGATGTCCGAGGTACCCAAAACCAGCACCAATGCCGCCGGCTGTAGATCGCGGGCAAAACGGAGAGCTTGCTCACTGCGCAACGTCGTGCGCACGGCAATCCCAGCTTGCTGTAATGAAGACCGAAGCCGGCCGAGGGCCTCACGGTCGCCTCCAACCGCCACAACCGTTTCATGCCGCTGCAGCGTGCGCTGGACTACCCTCACCACCTGAGGTGCACTAAGCGGCTTGGTCAGGTAATCGAGTGCCCCCAGCGCCATCCCTCGTTCACGGTCGGCAAGGACGGACACGATCGCGACAGGAATGTCAGCGGTCTCGGGGTCGCGTTTGAGCAATTGCAGTACCTCCAGCCCATCCAAGTCCGGGAGACGCATTTCAAGAGAGATGAAATCTGGTAGCTTCTGCCGCGCCAACCGAAGAGCAGCCTCACCGGAGCTTACGGTCAGCACCTTCATCCCCTCAGCCTCGAGGGCAACCCGCAGGAGTTGTCCGAATTCGGCATCGGCATCCACCACAAGAATTGTGGGTGCAGAGACGGAGAACGTGCAGGGTGGCAGATCCCCAACATCCGCGGTCGGTTCTCCTGCAGCCAGCGGCAGCGAGAAGGTGAAAATACTACCCTCCCCCAACTCACTCTCTAGCCAGATGCTGCCACCGTGCATCTGAATCAGGGAGAGCGATATAGCAAGCCCTAACCCCGTACCCGACACCTCGTATACTGCGGGGTCATCTTCCACCCGAGAGAACCGCTCGAAGATCCTTTTCTGATTCTCAGGTGCAATGCCGATGCCCGTATCTGCGATCGCTATATGCATCATGCCCGCGCGCACATAGGCATAGATTGTGATATCGCCCCCGATCGGCGTGTACTTGTAAGCGTTGCTGACCAGGTTGGTCAGGATCTGAGCCAGCCGGTCCGGGTCACAGAATACCTGAGGCAACTGGCTCGGCAAAACAGTCGCCAATGTCTGATTTTTCTCCTTGATTTTCGGTTGCACCAAGTCCATGATCTGGCTAATGAGCGCCTCAACGGATTGGGGTCTACACAAAAGCTCGATCCGACCCTGCTCGATCCGCGAGATATCGAGCAGATCGTTGACGAGATTTGTTAGCCGGTCTGCGTTCGTCTTGACCTTCTTCAAGAACTCGGCCTGCATCGGCGGAAGCTGGCCCACCGCACCGTGGATCATCAGGTCAACATAGCCCACAATAGAGGTCATCGGGGTACGCAATTCGTGAGAGACCGTGGAGACAAAATCACTCTTGGCCCGGTCGGCTTCGATCTCTACGGTGATATCCCTAAACACGGATACCACACCCAAAAACTCCCTGGTCTCGGAGACCACCGGCGAGAGATGAATGCTCACGAATCGTCGTCCCACTTCCAGTCGATGTGCCAGGTAGGTCTCTGTCCCATGATGCTGAGGTTTATCACGCCAGACTGCAACCTGAGTCATCCATTCGTGTGTCTCACACCCATATAATCCGAAAATCTCATCCTGCGAGCGCCCCAACGCCTGTTCTCTGGCAATGGACAGGATTCGCTCCGCCGCCACATTGAAAAGGATGATGCGTCCCGAGGCGTCAGCCACCATCACCCCGTCGGCGATGCCCTCAAGGATGGCTTCAGTCTTGGCAGCATCGATCTGCTGCACCCGGAGCATCGTCCCGAGACGTTCAGCCTGCTCTCGAATCAACCGGTAGAGCTCCGCGTTGTTGAGAGCGTTGCCTAACTGCACCGCTGCGGCTTCAACGAGCCGCAACTGGGTCTCATCAAACACATCGACGACGGGTGATTGCAGCAGGATCACGCCCACGGATTCCCCACCACCACCCAGAATGGGAACCGCCATAACCGAGCGGGTCGTTTCATCGCACTCCAGCGCTAGCCGACCCTCTTTCAGTACGTCGGGGATGATGAGCGGTTCTCGCGTCTGCAAAACAGATCCAACGAGACCTTCACGGCGACCGGAGGGAACCACCTCTCCGCCCGGCGGGATCGGTTGCGTATGACCGATTGCTGCTCGATATAAGAGCTGCCCGGTATTATGATCCAGCAGAATGACGGCGCTACGCGACGCGCGTACGGCGCGCTGAAGCAATATCAAGGCTTGGCTCAGGACCCGGTCCATATCAAGACTTGCCACAAGTTCTGAAGCGATGCGGTACAGAATCTCCGACCGGTCCCGTTGGAACCGCAGCCGTTCAAGCGCTTCGCCTAACTCCTGCGTTCGATCGGCTACGTGCCTTTCCAATTCCTCGTTGAACCGTTTAACCTCCTCAAAGAGACGCACGTTGTCCACAGCGACAGCGACCTGATCGGCCAACGCCGTGAGCGTCGCAACCTCCGCCGGAGAGAAGTCACCCGGCTCTTTACGGTCTGCAGTGAGCACACCAACCGTCCTTCCCTCAACGCCGAGTGGAACCGCGACGGCGGATCCGACCGGGACACGCCAACCTGCATATCGCTTATCCTCAGGCGCGTTTTCCACTACTAGGGGCATAGCAGTGCGAACCACATCGCCGATAAATCCCATACTTTTGCTTACAGGGAAATCCGTGACGTAATCTAGCGTATACCCTGAAGAAGCCATCGGTGTGAACTGATCCCCACTGTTTTCAGCGAGAAAAATCGTCGAGTAGTCATAGCCAAGCAAATTCGTTACCGACTGGACCACGGTATTGAGAACCAGAGGCAAATCGAGCTTGGTGGCAATTGACCGGCTCAGTTCGTTGAAGAGCTGCAGCGTCGACACCTGTCGACGCAAGTCCTCGACCAGCCGGTGATTCTCAATCGCTTGCGACACCTGGGCTGCGAAGACCTCTACGACCTCGGCGGTTAGGGCCGTCGGCGCAAGTCCATCTTGCGGCATATCCACCGACATAATCCCGATTGTATTGCCTCCGCTGTCTTTGAGGACAACGAAGAAGAAGTCCTCCAAATGCCACCGGTTGGGCTTATCGCTTGCGACGGGTAACTCGTGGACAAAGACATCCAAGTCATTTGTCAATGCGCGATGTTGCTCGGGAATATAATAGCACTGACCCATGCGGAACTGCTCCTGGCAGAGGCGCCGTACTCGCTCCCAGGGCAAGCGAAACTCTTTCCGCTTTTCGAGTTCCACCAAGGGCATGCCCGCCCCCGCCACACGCCGCAGATAATTGCCCTCGAGCACACTTATCAGCACGACATCAAATCGCGTGCCCTCCTGAACTGCATAGGACACATCCGACAGAATATCCCCAAGAGAGCGGTCGGAACGCACGGTACGACTGATCTCCAACAACAGCGACATCTGCTCTGCCCGGCGGTGCATCAATTCGCCGCGGCGTAGTTGCTCCTGATAGCGTTGTGCATTCCCCACAGCCAAGGCCGTTTGGCCTGCCAAGCCTTCAAGGAACTCGACCGCGGCGGGCCCAAAAGCACTGACCCTGCGCGACTGGAGCAGAATCGCAGCCGCCATCCGCTGCTCATAGAAGACAGGAACCATCACAAACGACTGGGCGCCGAGTAACCCGCACTCATTGTCGTCAGATTCCCTGTCCCCTTTCCAGTGAATATCGGTCTCGGACGTTGTTTGCTCGAACTGAAGCCATCTGGACAAGTGAGACTCCGGATTGGCCACAGCAGCTTCTGCAGCCGTCAATTCCGTGGCCGTATAGCCTCGCGATGCTCGAATTCGGCGAGAGTCCTCCAGCATAATGACAAAGCCGGCATCCGCCTCGGCATTCCTAATGCCTTCCTCCAGTACAACATTCAGGATACGATCGAGATCAATAGTAGAGGTAATTTCGCGCGTGACGCGTTGCAGCGCTTCCAGAGCGGCAAAGCGCCTGCGGAGCTCGGCATCCGTCCGAGTATACAACCGGGCATTCTCGATGGCAGAAGCAGCCTGCGCGGCGAATAATTCCGTCAGTTCCCGATGGTGAGATGAAAAACGGGCCGGTTCCGCCGCCACGATCTCCAGAGTGCCGACCAGTTGATTTCGAGCCATCAACGGAATGCCCAAGTACGAACGTGCCCGCGCGGCAAGTGTATGACCCGCCGGATAGATCATCCCGTCCGATGCGAGATCCGCGATCAAAAGTGAGCTGTGATGCCGCACCAACCATCCAGATAGTCCTTCATCCGTCCCGTAGACGGCGTCGACGGAATCAGGACGATGGCTCAGCACCTCGCTCGCGCGGTAGGCGCGTCGCACCAGAAGGTCTCGCTGAGAATCGTAGAGCGTGATCTCACCTTCGTCATAGGGGACCAAGGTATTCAACGCTTGCAGGACCTCGTCCAGGGTATCCTGCAGTTCGAGCGACTCATTGATTGTACGCCCTAAATAGTGTAGCGTTTCCAGTTCTCGAACCCGTTGGGCACGCGCCTGATTTATGCGATCTTGTCGGATAAGACTTGTAGCAGTCAAGCGGGCCATTTCGCTTATAAACAGTCCGGCATCCCAATCTGTAGCCTCGAACGGCCCCTGCGACCGCCGGAGCACAAGCCATCCCGCCCATGGATCGACCGTGATCGGTAGAAAGAGAAAATGCTGCGCCGTCTGAGGCGCCGTCTGAGGCGCCGTCCGAGATACCGGATCGGGCCGTGGCGTTAATGTCAAGCCCTTCGGCTCAATGGGAAACGCCGCTTTCGTCAGCGCCAGATTGAAGTCGCCGAAATCGTTGCTACCGTTGCCCCCATAGCGCAGGACTTGAGCTTGGGGCGCAGACCAGATCCAGGCACCATCTTCTGCCCGGAGAAATCGCACAGCCAACGTCAACACCTCCGACCACACCTCGTCGAGATGAGAAGCGGAGCCTAACTGCTGCTCAATGCCGGCTAACTCCGTCAGATGCGCCAATGTAACCCCTTACTCAGTTAAGTGACCCCGTTGACCTAGCTAATGCCCCGCCGCCGTGCCTCGGCGGCCGCTTCAGTGATTTCTCGAATATCGGTGAAGGGGCCATCGGCGGATCTCAATGTCCCGACCGCCAAGTTCATAAGTGGAGCCTGCAAGGCATTATCCTCATCATCCTTCACAACCAGATATCCCTGCATTCGACTTATGAAATCATAATGGGTTCCCACGTCGTCATTGAACTGCTTAACGATCTCGTCGCGAAGGGGACCTACTCTATCAGCCTCACTGATCACGATAAAATCGTTGCCGCCGATGTGTCCGACAAAGTCACCGGGCGTGCCACGTTCCTCCACGGCATGGTTGAGAACCATACCCGTGAAACGCAGCACGTCTTCGCCTGCCACAAATCCGTAAGCTTCATTGAAGTCATCCAGCCCGCGAATCCCAAGGTAGATAATGCCCCAGTCTTCTCTCAGCATAAGCTCACGCAGTTGCTGCTCAATCAAGCGCCCACTTGCCAAGCCGGTACTGGGACTGGTCAAACTGGCGATCTCGGCACTCTTAATCGTGTTCCGCACACGCAAGCGCAGCTCTTCGACATCAAAGGGCTTCGTAATATAATCGTCCGCGCCCAACTCAAGCCCATGGATCTTGTCGCTCCGCTCATCCCTCTGAGTAAGGAAAATGATCGGGATATGACTCGTACGCAGGTTCGTCCGCAGCCTCCGGCACACCTCATACCCATCGAGGTCAGGAAGCATGATATCGAGCACAATCACATTGGGCATTTTCTGACGTGCCAAATCGAGCGCCACACCTCCTCGCAGCGCAACATGCACCTCATATCCCTGCGACTTGAAGTAAAGCTGCAGCATATTGGAGATATCGGCATCATCTTCTACTACCAGGATGCGACCCTCGCTCATCCCATTCCTCCTGCGTAGGCTTGCGCCCTCACCTTCTGGATCACAATGTCATCAAGTTTCTGCTCATAGCTCCGCAGAGCTGCCAACGAGAACCCATGTCTGGTGGCGATAGCCTCGATGCGCCGGATGTTCGTCAGCGGAATATCCTTGCCCAACGAGTAATCCTCGAAGAGCCCTTCAAAGGTTAAGGCCATTGTCTCAGCCATACATCCATAGGTCATCCCTGCCGGAAGACCGTAGTCAAATCCAAAATCGACCGCTCCAGGAACTCTGACCAGCCCCCCGTCGATAACCAGCACGTCCTGTCTTTGCCGGCTCGTCTGCCACGACACATCACGTGGGCGAGAGACATCGCAGACTATGGCACCACGCTTCAGTATGTCGGGCGTTACTAGAGCACCACCCGAGCTTGTGACGGTCACAACCACATCAGCCGTCTGGATCTCGTCCACATCGGTTGTCAGGGAAATGTTTGCGTTTCCTGCAGCGGTCACCGCCGCCGCGGTGACCTGCAGGCGCGCAAGATCGCGTCCCACAAGCAGCATATTCCCGCTTCGGGGCGCGAGTAGTTGCGACACCGCACGACCAATAGCTCCTGATGCACCGACCACCGCAACCTGGGCAGAGCCAAGATCGAGGCCCATACGAAGCACCGCCTCAATCGTGGCCTCCACAGAGACGGCTACTGTATAACTATCACCGCTTGTGACCCCGATATCAAGCTCGCGAGCGATGGTCAAACCCCCGTCACCGACGACCGAGGTATACGCCCCGAGACCGAGCATCTTTGCACCCAGACGCTCTGCGAGGTGGCCGGCAGCAATGATTTTGCGATAGACCTCCGCGGGCGGAAGCTCCAGCATGCGGCGTGCTGTATAGGGGACGGCAATCAACCAGCCCTCAATCTCTTTCCCTGTGGCGATCGAGCGCGCTCCTGTGATCCGCGAAAGCTCAACCGGGGGCCAGAATTGTGACAAAAAGTGAATGGCCGATTCCGGCAGCACCCTACCGAGAAGCGGGTACTTGCGTGACACATCGCGCTTGGGATCGAGGGGGTGAATGATGAACGCAAAGGAGTCCATAGTCAATCCCGCGGATAGAGTCTGGGATGTAAGGTCTCTCCCTGAGCCAGCTTCAGGTGATCGCTTTCTTCCCACAGCACATTTTTGCGAATGACCCGGCGGTCGGCGGTCGCAAATAGGATGACATCCGAGTCGATCATTCGCGCCGGGAAGATGACCAACCCGGATCCAATGCGAACGTTGTGTCCGACCGCCCCGCCAATTGCCGTCATGCCCGTCTCCTCCAACTTACCCCCGAAGTAGGAGCGAATTGGGCGATCGACCAAGTTGAAATCTGTAAAGGTGTTCCCGGCTCCGATGAAAGACCGCCGGCCCACCACGCACATCTGTAGGCAGGTATTCTGCGCTACCATGCAATCCTCCATCAGTACACTGCGGTAAAGGGACGCGCGGAACGGCAAGAAACAGCCATCTCCCACGACGCTGAGCATCAACTGGCAACCCTGATCGATGGTTACATTGTCACCGATGTAGCAATTGCCGATCACGACACCGGGGCCGATGTGGACGTTGTTGCCGATGACAGTGGGTCCTTGGACTGTGACGGTAGGATCGATACTACAGTTCTTACCGATCTTGACCAACTCAGAGGTCTCAAGCACCTGTTTTCGTTCCAGCATCCCGCGCCATAACAAACGCAGATTCAACTTCAGATCGCGTTCGGCGCTCTGCTCGAAACGGGCACCTACCGCAAAGATCCCAAAATCGATGTTAGCGTGGAGAACATGCAACCAGTGTTCGACCGACAGAAAGGGTTTCGTGGGCAGGTCGTAGACCAGATCGCCATATTGATTGGACATATGGGTCGGGATGTGGTAAAAGCCAATCTCGCGAGACTCTGTATCCATCACGAGTGGGCGCACCACCGGCTCAATACCGTAGGGATAGTACCAGAGGTCAGCTACGAAGTAATTACCCTGCTGGCGGATACCGCGTTGAAGAAAGACTGCGTGTCCCACAAGTGCGGGATCATCGAGAGCAAAAGCCACCTGACACGCCTTGCCGGATGCCTGCGCCCGTGTGACAAACTCCTTGATGAACACCTCATCGAAGTAGAGATTATCGCGGTAGACGAGCATCTCTTCTCGCTCCGCCTTGATCTCCAGGAGTGAGTTCACTTCGAGCTCTTCCGTGGTGTAGGTTGCCAACACATCACGCTGGTGCAACCAGAGCGGCTTCGTCAGCACACTCAGTTCACGCGCCGGCTCGTTGAAGGGTGCTATCTTACGGCGATCTCGCAGAATAATCTTACGCACGTCGTCACATCCTATGAAGCATGGTCCAGAGGAATCCTGTCAATGCAGAGCGTACACACAGGATCGCCACACGCTATGCACGTCGTCTCTTCAACAACGAAATGACGACCGCGGCTGACCCAGAAAAGTGATTCTTCCAAGATGCCGACTGGAAAGGAACACGAAGGCTCATCCGAGTGCCGCTCCGAACAGAAACCACAGGCCTCCAAGGTGAAAAAGAAGCTGTCCCTGCCCTCACCCAGCGTCACCTGCTGACCCGAGTAACGGTTGAAGATCTCGGCCAGAACTTCGATGCCGATTCGCACCCGCAGTACCGGTGGCAAGAGACGTAGAGCAACGTCGGCCACACTGATCGCGCCGCCAAATCCCTCCATCCAGTACTTAAAGCTCTCCCTACCCGCCTGCCGCAGCAGGCGCTGCCCGCCGCTCACACCGTAGATGTCCTCAATAGCCTGGGATAACCGACCAACCTCTGCAAAGGTTAGCCCTTTTTCAAAGTCAGGGGGCGGATAATTGCCGATCAGATGAGGCAATCGCGCCGTTGTTAGAACAGCACTGTGACCATTAGCACCCAGAACATCCGCACTTGCCAACAAGAGTATGCGAGATATGCGGTTTGGAAAGCAAGCATAAAGGTGTGCCCGATCCTCGTTCACAAGTCCTTGGCCAGAAATCCCAAAATAGCTTCGTGAAAACGGTGCATTTCATCCAGCATTGGAAAGTGCCCCGACCCATCAAAATAATGGATCGTCTGGTTGTTCACGCCACGCCGGAGCAATTCCGCTTGCTTCGGGCTGACAATATTATCCTTCCGCCCGTATATACCCATTGCAGGCACGCGACACTCGTGAAGCCGTGGGCGGAGATCAGCACGGCGCAAATCCCGAATGCTGCGCGAGAATGACTCCATCGTTGTGCGCGAAAGATCTTGGCTGAGCATATCCCAGAGCGTGCGCCAGTCTTGCGCATAGGTAGTCGACAGTAACCGAATCAGTGCCGGCAAGAGCCCCGGAACGCAGTACAGTAACCGAGCGACCTGTGCGTTACCCGCACACTTCAAGAGCAAACTCAATCCTGAGCCTACGATCGGCGAACCGACGACGGCAACTTTGGAGACCCGCTGAGGGTGTGAGAGCATCAGAGCCAACGAAACTGTCCCGCCCATTGAGTGGCCCATCACCTGCGCGGATCCCAATCCCATGCGGTCCATAAATTGATCCACCATTTCGACATACTCGTCGACAGAGAAAGCACCCTGTTTGGCAGACTCACCGAAACCCCAGAAATCAAGCGCATAGGTCTTATACTGGTGCTGTGCCAGAAACTCCATGGTCGAAAGCCAATAGTTCCACGACCCAAGCCAGCAGTGTAGTAAGACTACGGGCTTGCCTCGCCCAAAAGTCTCATAGTGTACGATACCACGATCAGTAACGATTGAGCTCATAGCAATAATGGCGCCCGCGCCACACCGGCTCAACGGAAGTGCGTTGCCTGTTATTCCTGGTCCATCAACTCGAGTATCGAGTAGAGCAATTCCAGTAAAACCTGCTTCACACTCTCCTTGTCATGAGCCACGCACGGCACAACTTTGATACCGGATTCCACTCGCAGCACAATTCGCAAGTCCTCAGGCGACCATGCATCGTCTAAGTCCTGTTTGTTTGCCGCTACGATATATGGAACGGTGGAGTAACTGCGAAACGTATCAAGAATACGCCGAGCTTCCCTGAAAGTCTCGGGTCGTGTACTATCAACCATCACCACAAAGCCCAGCATTCCCTCTGACAAAATCTCCCACATAAAGTTGAAGCGCTTCTGACCCGGTGTACCGAATAGATAGAGGATTAAGTCGTCATCGATCGTGATGCGTCCAAAGTCCATCGCGACCGTAGTATGGTTCTTGATCCGCTCTGATTCACTGCTAATCTTCCGCTCGGTCGAAACGACATCAATCTCGCTGATCGCTTGGATGAGCTCGGTCTTGCCCGATGAAAAAGGGCCGGTGACGACGATCTTCAACGTTTGCATCAGCTACAACTCCCGAATGCGCCGAATCAATTTATGAATGATGCCACGCTTCACGGCTGGACGATGCATCTCGGGTTTGACGGTTGAGGAAGCAGGTCCGCCATCGGACTTAGCCCCTGCCGGCGCTGCCATCGCGGCCCGCGGTGCACGAACCATCTCGACTAGCCCCGCTTGCAGCAACCCATAGACAATCTTCCGAATCTGGAGTTCGTCCATATTATTGTACTGGGCAACCTGTCGAATCGTGTTGCGGGGATTGATGAAGGAAATGACCCGCCATTCCTCTACGCTAAGCTTGATGTCGCGCAAGGGTGTTGAGGGCCTTTCGGCAAACTTGAGGGCCACATCGAGGTTGGGCAGCTCATCTCGCAGCAGTTCCCACTCTTTGAGCCGCCGGTTGCCCTCCATAATCACGTTCTCCAGGGCTATGGACGAGGTGATTCGACCCCGAATCGGCAACTCAGAGGTCTCAAATCGGAAGGTCCCCCGATTCCACGAGAAGACCTGATACACAACGCTGAGCGTATGGTCACGCAAGTGGCCCAAGACTACCTGCTGCTTGAGTCGTCCGCTGGTAATCAGCACCTTTGCCACGTCCTGATCGGACTTGCCGGCCATGTTCTGCTTGATCATACGGACATGCTCGGAGGTGAAAACACCAGCACCCTGCAAAACTATGGGGAGAGAATCATCAACGCCTGACATAGCCGCATAGACAAGCTTGCCCTCCCGGAAACACAGGTGAGACTGCTTCTCCGGGCCTTCGAGGTACAGCGTACCGGTCTTGCGAGCCAAGTTGATAAGATTCAGTAGCTGGGTAATCCCAAAGTCCTCAAGCTTACCTTTTAGCGCCATGTACGACCGTCCTTGTTTATCCTTCTAGAGCAGGAAGAGGCTTAACCTGGAACCCTGGCGAATCCCCTGGGAGACCGCAGAACCATTATAATGGTCTTCTAACAATCGGCAAACACTGCTGACACCAGCATTGGCAAGTGGTCGCCGCGGTAGGATGGAGCACTCGACCGCAGCGCCACATCGATACTGTCGATCAGCCGGCCTGACGCTAATCCGACTTCAGCTGAGTGGCCTGCTTCAGAATCTCATGTGCACCGCGCTCGGCTGAAGTACCCTGTGTACCCAGCATCTGCGCCAACTCAGCGATCCGCTCCTCTGTCTCCAACGGCTTCACGTGGGTGACCGTGCGCCCGTCTGCCACTTCCTTGACCACTTTGTAATGCACGTCCCCAAAACCGGCCAACTGGGGAAGGTGGGTGATGCACAAGACCTGGTGCTGCACTTCGGATGCTTCGTCGACGGCCGTCAGCTGCCACAGCTTGGTTCCCACGACCGCTCCTATGCGCCCTCCGATTCCCTGGTCAATCTCGTCAAATATGAGGGTAGGCGTCCGGTCGGCGCGCGACAGGACCGTCTTAAGCGCCAGCATCAGCCGCGCGGTCTCACCCCCGGATGCGGTACGTGCGAGCGGCTTCAGTCCCTCACCAACGTTGGGAGCAACCAAAAACTCTATGCGGTCGATGCCGGTCGCGTCAAAGGCGATCCGGTCGGCGAGCGCACCCTCCGAATCTCCTAAGCCGGCGCTACTTATGGTCAGCTGGTGGGGCAGGGGCCTCACCACGGGAAGACCGTCCTCGGCCGGTTGCCACGTGAAGGCAACTCCAAACTGCGCCCCCGCCATCCGGAGATCATTAAGTTCCATTTCTACTGCCGAGGCCAAGCGCTCCGCAGCCTCCTGGCGCTGCTGCGAGAGTTTTTGGGCAAACTCCGAGCAGCGGGCGAGGAGCGTGGCTTCTTCTTCCTGAAGCTGGGCAATGCGTTCGTCGCTGTGCTCCAAGGTGCCCAACTCCTCGGCGGCTCGCTCCCCGTAGGCCAGCACCTCGCCGAGATCTCCGCCATACTTGCGCTCCAGATGGCGCAGTACGATCAGACGTTCTTCTACCCAGGCCTGGCGCTGAGGGTTGAACTCCACCTCGAGCACATAATCGCTCAGGGCCCGGGCCAGATCCTCAATCTGGTAGACAGTTTCATCAAGCATCTCTGCGTGCGGCTGCAGCGTGGCATCGATACGTGCCAATCCGGCCATATCTTTCTGACTGCGCCCCAGCATATCGAGTACCGAGGGTGCTCGCTCCTGGCCTTCTTCCAGCCGCGTAATAATTCCGGAAGCGAGATTGACGAGCTGCTCCACATTGCTCAACCGCACCAACTCCCCCTCCAGTTCCTCCTTCTCTCCCGGCTTGAGAGCTGCGGCCTGGATTTCCTCGACCTGGAAACGCAACAGATCAATGCGCTGCATCCTATCACGCTCACTGCTGAGGAGATCTTTGAGCGTCCGCCGGATTCGGCGAATCTCACCAACGGACTCAGCCAACTGCTTTTGCAGCGGTTCCAGCCCGGCGAAGCGATCCAGCAGCGTCAGATGTTCGCGCACGCGCAGGAGGCTCAGATGCTCACTCTGACCGTGCACGTCGACCAAAGTCTCGGCAATTTCGCGCAGCAATGAGAGCGAGACAGCCCTCCCGTTGACGCGTGCTACAGCACGTCCCGAGCTGCGCAGTTCGCGCGCGAGCCAGAGTGTGTCCGGCGTATCACCATCCAAACCTTCACGCTCAAGAGTGGGCATAAGAGACGCCTGAAGCGAGGGGGAGAGGACAAACATAGCTTCCACGCGCGCGGAATCTGCGCCCTGGCGAATGGCGGTGGTGTCTGCACGCCCGCCGAGGACCAAGGCAACAGCGTCGATGAGGATCGACTTACCAGCTCCGGTTTCGCCTGTGAGGATGTTGAACCCACGCTCCATCGTCAAGTGCAGGGCGTCAATGATGGCAAAATCCTCAATATGAAGTTCTCGTAACACCGTTGATATGCACTCCGGTCCCTGATGATCGTTGCATGTTTATGATGCAACCCCGTTTCGAGAATAACCCAAACTATGGAGAAAGCAAGGCATTTCAGGGTCAAGACCGTTAGAAATGCGTTACAAGAGTATGAAAAGGGTAAGAAATGCTATCTTGATAGCTTTTGGAAGAGCTGCTGTGATATCATTGCTGCGAGGAGGGAGAGACCCAATTATGGCGGCAGAACACGGTTCAGCTATCAGCGGCTTCTATCGGCGCACACTCCCGGAGCGTCTCGATCTGATTCGAGCGCGAGTTCCGTTATCAGATGAGGAAGTCGACCTACTCACGAAGGCGATGAGCCTGAACTTGGAGCGGGCCGACCATATGATCGAGAACGTCGTGGGACTCTACGCTTTGCCACTCGGCATTGCCACCAACTTCCTGGTCAATGGACGCGACGTACTAGTTCCTATGGTGATTGAGGAACCTTCGGTCGTCGCCGGTGCATCCTTGGCGGCGAAACTGGCTCGCAGTGGCGGCGGATTCGAGTCGGACGCGGATGAGCCGGTGATGATCGGGCAGATACAGCTCCTGCATGTGGGGAATGCCGAGGCAGCGCGTCAGACCATCTTGGCGCACAAGCAAGCATTGTTGGAGCTCGCCGATGCGGTCGATCCGCTGCTCGTCGACTTGGGAGGGGGAGCTCGCGACATTGAGGTGCGCATTCTCGAGACCCGGCGAGCAACAATGGTGATCGTGCATCTGCTGTTCGACGTTCGAGACGCGATGGGGGCCAATGCGGTCAACACCGCCTGCGAAAGGCTGGGGCAGGAACTGGCAGCGCTCACAGGGGGGCAAGTTCACCTGCGCATCCTGAGCAATTTGGCCGACCACCGAATGGCACGCGCACGAGTCGCCATTCCGGAAGACGCTCTGGCGTTTGACAGCTTCACAGGGCGCGAGGTTGCGGAGGGCATTGAAATGGCCTGGGCATTCGCCGCCGCCGACCCTTACCGGGCAGCTACTCACAACAAGGGCATTATGAACGGAATCGATGCGGTTGTCCTGGCCACCGGTAACGATTGGCGGGCAGTTGAGGCCGGGGCTCACGCTTACGCGGCACGAGATGGGGCCTACACAAGTCTCAGCACTTGGCGACGGGAGAGCGTGGCTAAACGCCAAAGTGCCAATGAGTGTGAAGTAACAGATATGCTCGTCGGCACATTGGAGCTCCCGCTAGCTCTGGGTACCGTAGGGGGCGCCACCCGCGTTCATCCCACAGCCCAGATCGCGCTGAAGATTCTGGGCACGCAGACGGCAGCTGATCTCGCCCGTATCATTGTCAGCGTTGGTTTGGCCCAGAACTTCGCCGCGTTGCGCGCCCTGACCACCGAAGGGATCCAGAAGGGGCACATGGGACTCCACGCACGCCAAGTCGCCATCGCTGCGGGAGCTGACGGCGCTGAGATCGAGCGTTTGGCAAAGCAAATGGTTGCTGCCGGCAAAATACGTGTTGACTATGCCAGGTCTTTGTTGCAAGATACAGCGACTATAGAGTCGCAGGCCAAACGGGGTAGTAGAAGCACCGGCACGGGAAATGAGAATCGGAAAGGGGGGACGCGTGAGTGATTACCGTCTGATGAGACCGCAACGAGACGTAGGCGTGAGCGGGTATGGATCGTATATTCCCATGTACCGCCTGCCTGGCGCCGAAATCGCACGTGTCTGGTCGGGCGGTGGACGCGGTCCGGTGAAGGAGAAAGCTGTGGCGGGACTCGACGAGGACACGGTGACCATCGCCATTGAGGCAGCACGCAACGCAGTAGCCCGGGCCGAAATCGAACCCGGGGAGCTCCGTGCCATCTGGCTGGGCACCGAATCGCCTCCCTACGCGGTGAAACCGTCGTCCACCATTGTCGCCGAGGCGCTGGGGGCTGCACCCTATCTCTTGGCTGCCGATTTCGAGTTTGCCTGCAAAGCCGGTACGGAGGCCGTCCAGGCAGCGATAGGGCTTGTGGGGTCAGGGATGGGTGACTACGCGCTGGCTATCGGTGCGGATACAGCGCAAGGACGCCCGGGAGATGATCTGGAATACACGGCCGCGAGCGGCGGGAGCGCATTTGTGATTGGTCCTGCGGAGAATGCGGTGGCGACGCTGATTGCTTCGCTCTCCTATGCGACCGACACACCGGACTTCTGGCGCCGCGGCTATCAACCCTACCCAAGCCACAGCGGACGTTTTACCGGCGAACCCGCATATTTCCACCACACCCTTGCCGCCGCGAGTGCGCTGATGGAAGAGTTGGATATGGCTGCGGCCGACTTCGACTATGCCGTCTTCCACCAGCCGAACGTCAAGTTTCCTATGCGCGCAGCTGGGCGTTTGGGGTTCACGCCGGAGCAAGTGCGTGACGGATTGCTAAGCAACGAGATCGGCAACACGTATGCCGGAGCCTCATTGACGGGCCTATCGGCGATCCTCGACCGTGCCGAACCGGGGGCCATAATCCTATTGGTGAGCTTTGGCTCAGGCGCCGGCTCCGATGCCTTCGCCTGGCGCGTGACGGAGCGCATCGAGTCCCGGCGGGACAAGGCTCCAAAAGTGAGCGACTATATCGAACGACGTACCGAAATTGATTACGCGTCCTACGCGCGCTACCGGGGCAAGCTGCAAGGTTCCTGAGACACGCGATACACGGATACATTGGGAGAGAGACCATGCGGGATGTAGCGATCATCGGCATTGGACAGACATCCGTCGACGAGCATTGGGGTACGGGCATTCGCCATCTAATGCTCGACGCGGGACTGTCCGCCCTGCAGGATGCCAACGTGGATACAATAGATGCAGTCTATGTGGGCAATATGCTCTCGGGTGAGATTGCGGGGCAGTCGCATCTGGGTGCCCTCGCCGTCGATTTTATGGGCCTCGAAGGCGTCGAAGCCTATAAAGTGGAAGCCGCGTGCGCCTCAGGAGCCGCCGCGCTGCGCACAGGTTACATTGCCGTTGCGAGCGGGATGATGGATCTGGTACTGGCACTGGGCGTGGAAAAGATGACCGACACCTCAGGACGCGAGACGACGGCAGCACTGGCTGCCGCAGCCGATGCAGAGTATGAAGTCAGCCAAGGTATCTCGTTCGTCGCCCTCAACGCACTCTTGATGCGCCGTTACATGCACGAATACGGCTGGAAGCGAGAGGATTTCGCCAACTTCGCCGTTACAGCGCACGCAAATGGGGCCAACAATCCGAACGCGATGTTCCAGCGACCGATCACGGCGGAAGCCTACGCTCGCGCGCCCGTGATCGCGTCACCGATTGGCTTGCTAGACGCCTCTCCGGTCTGCGACGGCGCCGCCGCCGTTATCCTGGCCCCCGTCGAGTATGCTCGCACCCTCAGCCCGGCGCCGGTCAAGATCCTGGCCTCAGCAGTCGGCATGGCACCTCTCGCCGTACACGACCGTAAAGATCCGCTCGCACTGGAAGCCGCCATCACCTCTTCCCAAAAGGCCTACAAGCAAGCTGGCCTCACGCCGCAAGACCTAGATTTTTTCGAGCTCCACGACGCCTTCACCATCATGGCAACGTTGAGCCTGGAAGCCGCGGGCTTTGCCGAGCGGGGCAAAGGGGTGCAGATGGCGCTGGACGGCGAGATCACGCTGCAAGGACGTGTGCCCATCGCGACGATGGGCGGCCTCAAGGCACGCGGACACCCAGTAGGAGCGACCGGGATTTACCAGATTGTGGAGTCAGTTCTTCAGCTACGCGGTCTGGCGGGACCAAATCAGATTCCAGGTGCTCGCTTGGGTATGGTACAGAACATCGGCGGCAGCGGCGCCACGATTATCACGCATATTCTCGAAGCGATGGGGTCGTAGCAGCCTGCTTCTCTGGACATTTTCTGTAACGGAATGAATATCGATCGGCATTCAACGCTAAGGAGGATGCAATGGATCCTAAAGTTGTCAACGATTGGCGGCTGCGCGGACAGCGCTATCGCCTAGAGGGAGAGGTCTGTGATCACTGCGGCGAGTCCATCTTTCCGCCGCGCGACATCTGCCCGGAGTGTAAGGAACCGGCGAAGACACCACACACGCTGAGCGGCAGAGGCGAGGTCTATACATTCAGTACCATCTACAGCGCACCGGAGGGCTTCGAAGCCTACACACCTTACACGGTCGCTCTCATTAAGCTCGAAGAAGGCCCCATCGTGACCGCGCAGTTGACCGACGTTGCTCCGACAGATGTTGCGATCGGCATGCCGGTCGAGATGGTCACTCGCCGCTTGCGCACGCACGGCGATGAGGGGACCATCGTGTATGGCTACAAATTCCGACCGCTGCATTTGGGTCAAGCCGCAGACTAGATACGACAAGCGTGGAACTGGGTATTGGGAATATTAGTCAGCGGGACGGGGAGCTTTACCGGACGTTACATCGCTGCCGGCCTCTATGCTGGTGGGCTTAGCGCTGTGAGTGGCACACCGACCATATAAGCATCTCTCTAGACACCGGACAGTTTCACGACAGGGAACTAGAAAGCACCCTCAAGTTAAAGGGTGCTTTCTAGTTGCGCGCAATAGCGCGATCACCATATGAACTGACCGGCCAAAAAAGCTACTATACACAATGTCGCTCCCAAATAGATCCCCCGCATAGCTTGGCGGCCCGACTCGGCACTTTCGGATCTTAGTAGGCGGATCGTGAAAAACATGATCAAAGCATCGATGATCAGGATCATGATCAGGTACCCGGTTCCCATCCACCCCAACACAAGCGGCACAAAGCCTATCACAATCACCATGCTCCACAGTGCCGTGGACACACGCAGCGCGAACGCTTTTCCCTTCTTGAGGGCAATGGAACGCGAGCCCCGTTTCTTGTCACCCTCCATATCCATAGCGTCACCGGCGATCTCCTCACCAAGGTCGATAAAGAACGCCATCATGCTAAATACCCACACGATTCCACTCCACGGCTCAGACACCGTGATCGCTCCTAATAGAAAGGTAACGGCGACCGAAGCGCTGACCATCAGGTTTCCGAGTAGACCGCTCTCCTTATAACGCCAGTTGTAGAGAACGCCTATCAGCCAGAAAACAATGCTGATCACTAGGACGTCCCATCCCAGCGCTAGAGCAGCAACCAATCCTATTAACGTTGTCACTACAGTCAATACAACCACATCGCTGCGGCTGACCATTCCCGATGGCAGAGGGCGGTCGGGATGATTGACCTGATCAACCTCAAAGTCGAAGTAATCGTTGAGAATCACCGCCGCGCTCGACAAAGAAAACGCACAAAGGAAGCCCAGAATGCCTACCCGCGTCGAGGGGAGTCCTCCTAAGGCAAGAATCTGGCCCGCAGCGACGCAGATGCCCGCAGCAAGAGACAATTCCAGCCGGAATAAGCGGACCATACCGATGAGCTTTCTCATAAGTCTCCTGCAGTTATCATTTCTACTCTCAACTGCACTCGGCGTTTACGGGCCGTGCCAGTCGGATCGATCACTGGTAATTCCGCTACAGACAGGATCATCGGCTGGAAGAACCGGGTAACGCTTCCGGCTTCTCCGGATCCTGCTCTTGACTAAGCGCTGATTCGCAGCAAGTATACACCCACTTCCTTAGGGACCCAGGTGTAGCGAGGGAACTGTCAGTCGCTATCGGGATTCCTCGGACCAGATGTTCTGAGTGCGCGAGGTCATGTCTCCCTCGTAGGAGTCAGCTTGATAAGGAAGCGAATGGGCGGCTTCATCTGCCCAAGCAGCTCCCTTACATTTTGACATTTATGCGAGCTTGTTGTATAGTTAATTGTAAGGTGTGCACCGTTGGGCACTCAAGACCCACTGCTTCAGCGCCCTGACGGCAGAGGAGCCAGCTAACTATACCGCGAAAATCAGTCGCAAGTCAGCACTCCCGTTCCTCAATATCGCTTGCTCTCTGCCACTTCCGGCCTTTCCACGCACGGGTGTCTTGCAGTTCATCTTAGCAATCTGCGGAAGGGAGCGGTTATGCTAGGGAAGATTGCGCGTTGGTTGATTCTGATCCTCACCGTGATGAGCCTCTTGTCCTTGCATTCCATCGCTACCGGCAACCGGGGGAACACCAGTCCTGGAGCATGGCTCGATCTTGGCCCGCGCGGTGGAATGGCGCACACGCTAGCGGTCTCGCCCGACTTCGCCAACGACGGCGTCGTATTGGCAGGAGAGCACCAGACTTTACGTCACCCCATAAACCAGTGCGGCCTTGGGATCCGTCGCTCCACCGATGGCGGATTGAGTTGGCACCCCACCACGATCGCTCCACCCGACGTCGCTCTGAACACCACGCTAGCCCTTCACGATCTCGCCTTCTCTCCAGCCTTCGCTGCCGATGGGATCATCTTTGCCGCCACCTGGAGCGGTCTCTTACGCTCCAGCGACCGGGGACAGAGCTGGAGCGCCCTCGCTGGAGCGCCCGATCTGTTTGTAACGAGCGTTGCGGTCGCGCCAGACTTCGCCACGAGTGGGCACGTGATGGCCGGCTATGGCTACGGCATGGCCGCGCTGCTCTACGTCAGCGACGACGGCGGACAGACTTGGTCAGACCATCACGGTGTCTCCGCGCGGGCCGATATCGTCTACTCACCCCATTTCTTCGACGACGGCACCGCCTTGTCAGCCGGCGACGGTGTCTTCCTCACCACCGACCGCGGTATGTCGTGGACGCAGGTCCTGACGTCCGTCACGTTCGCTCTCGCGGTCTCACCGCAGTATGCCACGGACGCTACCCTCTTTGCAGCCGGAGTGGATGCAGTTCACGTTTCCAACGACGGTGGTACGGAGTGGATCACTCATACCGTGACGACGGGAGCCGCGCGCCTACAAGCCCTCGCCATCTCACCTGACTTTACCACCGACGCTACACTCTTTGCCGGAAGCCAACACGGTCTCTACCGCTCCACCGACCGGGGAGAGCATTGGACTGCCGTCGCCACGTATCCGGGGCCTGATGTCCACGCCGTCGCCTTGGCCTCCACCTGGCCCACGACGCCCACGCTCCTGGTCGGGAGCACGGCCGGCGTCTATCGCAGCGATGATGGCGGGAACAGCTGGTATCAGGGTCAGGGTATCGCCCCCCTCACGGTGACCCGGCTGGTGAGGGGACCGGATGCGCTGCGACTCACCGCGGCGACAGCCCGTCACGGCATCTACCAGAGCGCTAACGGCGGCACGACGTGGCGCTTCGCCGGACTCAGTCGGCCGACGGGCATCTCCAACATCGCGCTCTCACCGGCCTTTATCCACGATCAGACCATGCTGGCAGCCGTCCCTGCCGGCGCAGGCATGGGCTTCAGTCGTTCGATTGATGGCGGCGCCACCTGGGAATGGCTCAGTTCTACCGACTACCCGGGCGGAGGGCTGGCCTTCTCACCTGGCTTCCCGGACGACCCCGTCGTCTTTGCCACCGGGCAGCACGGAAAGGTGCTACGCTCGACCGACCTAGGCGACACCTGGCAACCTGTCGGCACCCCTCCCCCCGGCACCTACAGTCTGGGGGCGTGGCACGTAGCCCTTCCACCGAACTACCCGGAGGATGGGTCACTCTTTGCAGGAGGTGCCGGTTTTTGGCGGCTGCCGGAGGGAGCAGAGATCTGGCAGCTTGCGGCAACGGAACTGCTTAGCCATATGCAAATCACGTCGCTCGCAGTCTCACCCAACTACGTCGTGGACCAGACGCTCGTCGCGACCGCCCAACGCACCGAGCCCGGTTCGGTTACCCACAGCGGTGTATACCGCTCAACAGACGGCGGGGTGATCTGGACGCGTCTGACCACAGGATTAACCCCGGTTGACACGCCAACGCCACCCCGGCACGTTGCCTTCTCGCCAAACTACGCCACCGACCGTATCATCTACGCGCAGTCCGAAGAACAGCTCTACAGGTCAGCCGATGGGGGTGACCACTGGACAGTCATTGAGGTGCCGCAGGATGCACTACCGCTCAGGGATCTCAGCGCGGGGAGACAAGGCAGCGCATACAGCGGCGGAGAGACCGGCGTCTGGCACTACAGGATACTCACACAGCGCCTCTACCTGCCATTGGTGTCGAGGTAGCCAGGCGCTCCTGATCCACCATGCCAAGGAATGCTAGCAAGACATAGTTGAAGGTTTCGGGACTGTCCATATTAGCATTGTGCCCAGCTTCGAGGATCTCATAGTAACGGCTACCAGGGACTGATTCGTGCTAGCTGGTGACCCAACATCCATCCATAGACCATGCATCGAGGCAGTGCCTCTGAAGAGGGTGTTTGGGTCTGGTTTCTCATCCTCTCCACGACGCAAGAGGGAGCAGATTCGTCCGCTCCCTCTTGCTCAAGTGTAGGGCAATACCCTCCAAGCGTCACACCATCGCGCGCAGGACCTCACCCAGTTGGCGGATCTCTTCGACTGTATTGTAGTGTACCGCGCCCACGCGTACCATCCCACCCTCACCCTCGACTCCCAGCCGCGTCGTGACCGCCAGCGCATAGTAGTTCCCATCCCACACGAAGATCCCACGCTTGCCAAGTGCCTCCGCGATCTCCCGAGGGTGCCGCGTGCCCCATGTAAAGGACACGGTAGGCACGCGTTCCTGCAACCGGGCGCGGTCAGTGATCCCGTGAATCCGGATGCCGGGCAACGTCTCCAGTTCGTCTAGCAATGCCGCGCTCAGCACATGGTCGTACTCGCGCAGCACGCTCATGCCTGTGTGGATGTGCAGCCGCCGGTTCGAGAGGTCTCCGGAGTGCTTCTCGTAAAGCGCACCATAGGCCTGGCCGATCTCAGCGAGGTAGTTCACTGCCGCCAGCGTGCCGGCGATTCCCTCATGGTTCTGTGTCCCGGTCTGATACTTACCGGGCGGATCCTTGGGTGCGGGACGCACCTTGTAGGCTTGTAGCCGATCCAGCAGCTCATACTTGCCGTAGAGCACACCCTCGTGGGGGCCAAAGAACTTGTACGGCGAGACGGCTAGCAGATCGCAGTCTAGCGCCTGCACATCGATGGGCCCGTGCGGCGCATATTGCACGGCGTCGATGAAAGCCAGCGCCCCGACCTCGTGTGCCCATTTCACGATCGTCCGGACGTCGTTAACTGTGCCGAGTGCGTTCGAGGAATATCCCACGGCCACAATCTTCGTTCGTTCGTTGATCAGTTCGTGTAGGCCTACCATATCCAGGGTGTAGTCTTCAACATCGAAGTCGGCCCACCGCACAGTCGCGCCCCGGTCCTCGGCAGCAAGTAGCCACGGGGAGATATTGGCATCGTGATCCATCCGGGTGACCACGATTTCATCGCCGGGCTCCAGCTCGCGCGCCAGGGCGCGGCTGATACCCAGGGTCAGCGTCGTCATATTCGGACCAAAGACGATCTCATTTGGAGAGGCAGCATTGAGCATGTCGGCCATCGCCGCGTGCGCAGCGTCGAGGATCTCGTCGGACCGCAGACTGGTGGTATATGCTCCCCCGTGATTGGCGTTAGACTGAGTCAGATAGCTCACCATAGCGTCGACAACACATTGAGGCACCTGCGTACCGCCGGGTCCGTCCAGAAAAACGGCCAGCTCTTCGGTCATACCGTACCCGGTTTGGACATGAGTCTGCATCAGCGCTGGAAACTGAGCTCGGATCTCGTTGGGGTCAAACAAATTAGTCACTTCTTCCACTCCTGGTGTATATGCTGTTCAACTCAACCTACTTCGAATGATCTCTTACGACCTCGTGCGACAGCGGCTATAGCTATTGACGCTCCACCCGTGCCAGTTTGCCGCTGTAGCGCGATACACTGCGTTGAATGTCATCGCGGTACCGGTCTAGATAGCTTGCGACGATCCTTGGCAAATCCATCTCACCGGGCTGCTCGCAGAACAATCCCTCACTGTCAAGCTCGTGCAAGAAGCGCAGCAGGGCTTCTTCGAGCGCAATCGGCACGCCAGCTCCCCGCGCCGTCACCGAATAGCGCTTGTCCCCGAGGCTCTCAACCTCGGGTCTGCCACACCACAGCTGATATGGGTTACCGTAGCTGGAAAAAGTCACGGGGCGGGCACCTAGCAACGCCCCTACCGTACGCCGCACGCCCTGCTGCCCCCCGAGACCTTTCAACACCATATGCACCGAGTACCCGTGCTGACCAAAATCGCCCGCCACATCACGAACTTCGACGCTCTCCACGGTGAAGGTACACAGAGTGTCCCCGGCGAGCGGAAATTCCATCATAGCACGAAACTTCTTGGCAAATGGCATCATCGCCTCCTGACTATCTTAATCGGTCTCAACGATGAAGAACCCCGTCCAATTGGATCAGGGCACGGCACATCGTAGCTCAAGCCGCGCTGCTTGTCAACGACGCTATGTCCAATGCAAGACGCCCCAGATCGCGTGCCTTGTTAGAAGCCATAAAAGGTGCTACGATTAGCTTGTAAATTAACAGCCGAAAGGGGAGTATCCATGAAACTCGGATCATCATCACTGGAAGTATCGCCCGTGGCGTTGGGTTGTATGCGTCTGAGCGGCGACACTGAAGAGGCTATGGCGACGGTGCAGGCGGCCCTCGACCAGGGCATCAACTTCTTCGACCACGCCGATATTTACGGGGGCGGAGAGCGCGAAGCGGTCTTCTCGGCCCTCTGGGAGCGCGCCCCCTCCATACGCGAGAAGATCTTCGTGCAGAGCAAGTGCGGGATCCGGCCCGGCGACGACTCAGGACTACCCACCCGCTACGACTTCAGCTACAATCATATCCTCCGTGCGGTGGAGGGCAGTCTGCAGCGACTTAAGACGGACTACCTGGACGTCCTGCTCCTGCACCGGCCCGATCCGCTGGTGGAGCCGGAGGAGGTGGCGCAGGCCTTCGACGAACTGCAGCAAGCCGGCAAAGTCCGCTGGTTTGGTGTCAGCAATCAGACAACCGCACAGATGCAGCTGCTGCAGGCCTACGTGGAACAGCCGCTCGTCACGAACCAGGTCGAGATCAGCGTTGTTCATAACCAGCTCTTCAATGACGGCGTCCAGTTCAATCGCGACGAGATGGGCGTGATCTCGCGCAGCGAGGGCACCGTGGAGTTTTGTCGCATGCAGAACATCACTTTGCAGGCTTGGGGTCCTCTGGCAGCGGGGAGAGTAACGGGCCGGCTGCCAGACAATCCCGATCCGCGCCTGGAGGCAACCGCCAAGGTCGTCGCGGAAATGGCGGAAGAGAAGGGAGTTCGTAAAGAGGCGATTCTGGTCGCGTGGTTGTTGCGCCATCCGGCGCAGATTCAGGTCATCATCGGCACGACGAACGCGGACCGTATTGCGGCATCGGCAAATGCGACGCAAATCGAAATGACGCGCGACGAGTGGTACCGGTTGTTCGCCGCGGGGCGGGGGAGTGGATTACCCTGATTAGCGGCGCTCGTGCCGTTCTGACGAAAAGAGGCGGCTCCAGTGGAGCCGCCTCGCGTATTCGATGCTACGCCGCACGCGCGTCGTCGCTACTTAGCATACTCGACGGCGCGTGTCTCCCGGATAACGGTGACTTTGATTTGCCCAGGATATTCCATTGTCTCTTCGATCTTTCGCGCGACCTCGCGCGAAAGGCGCAGGCTCTCGAGATCATCAATCTCGCCCGGCCGCACGATAATCCGAATCTCGCGTCCAGCCTGAATCGCAAAACTCTCCTCGACACCGTTGAAGGAACGCGCGATATCTTCCAGGCTGCGAATGCGCTTGATGTAGTGCTCCAGACTCTCGCGGCGTGCGCCGGGCCGTGCACCTGAGATCGCGTCAGCCACCTCGACGATGACCGACTCCAACGTCTGCTGTTCGGACTCGTGGTGGTGCGATTCGATACAGTTAACGACGTTAGCCGACACCCCATAGCGTCGCGCCAAATCGGCGCCGATAGTTGCGTGGGTGCCCTCAATCTCAAAGTCCACCGCCTTGCCGATGTCGTGCAACAGCCCACCCATTCGTGCGATTTCCGAGTTGGCACCGATTTCGGCCGCGAGCAAGCTAGACAGCTTGGCAACTTCGATCGCGTGCCCCAACTGATTTTGTCCGTAACTAGTACGGAAGTAGAGCCGCCCCAACAGCTTCATCAACTCCGGATGAAGATTGGGCACTTCAGCTTCGTAGACTGCGTGCTCAGCCTGCTCGCGCATGATCAGATCGACTTCCTTCTGGGCCTTCTCCAACACCTTCTCAATGCGCGCCGGATGGATGCGACCATCCGAAACAAGATAATGCATAGCTCGGGCGGCAGCCTCACGACGCACCGGATTGAACGACGAAATCGTAATCAGTTCGGGTGTATCGTCGACAATGACATCCACACCCGCCTTCTGCTCGAAGACACGAATGTTGCGGCCTCCACGACCAATGATCCGCCCCTTGAGCTCGTCACTGGGGATCTCTAGCGTCTTAGTTGTCAGCTCGGCAACCGGTTCGGATGCCAAACGCTGTATCGCTGTAATGATGATTTCGCGAGCGCGCTGATCCGAAGTCTCGCGCGCACGTAACTCCTCTTCACGAATCACACGCGCCATGTCCTGACGTGTGTCCTGTGCAACCTGCTCCAAAACCACCTCGCGCGCCTCTTCGGTCGTCAGGTTAGCAATAGCCTGAAGCTCCGCCTGCCGCTGTTCCTCGACCTGCTCCAACTGATTCCACCGCTTGTCCATGGTGCTCTGACGCTTATTGAGCTGCTGTTCGCGATTATCGATGCGCTCTTGTCGCGCATCGACCTGCTCCCGGCGCTTCTGAAGGCGGTCTTCCTCGCGACGCAACTTCTGATTACGCGTCTCCATCTCACCCTCAAGCTCTTCGCGAATTCTGATTGCATCGTCTTTGGCGTTCAGTACGATGTCGCGGGCTTGCTTCTCCGCTTCCTCCAGCAGGCGGGTGCGCATAGCTTCTAGATTACCCAACTCTTCCTGGAAGCGCTGCTGGCGGTACAAGTACCCTAGTACCCCACCTGCGGCCAATCCGATGATTAAAGCAATGACACTAATCAACCATTCCATTCAAACCTCCCCCGCTAAGTCCGTCGTTTAGTTGTGGGAATTCCTGAGAAGCGAGAGTCTCCTGGATGAGTTCGTACGGGAAGCCACGCCGGGCCAGTCGCTGAAAGAGTCGCCGGCGGCATTCGTCCGGCGGAAGGTGCTGGAGACGCCGCAGTTGCTGCTGCGCAGCGGCACGTACAGCGGCCTCCTCATCATACTCATTCAGTGCATCTTCTATTGCATTCGAAGATAGGCCCTTCTGCCGTAACTCGTATTGGAGCATGCGCTTGCCCCTAGGTCGGAACCGGGCGCGGTTATCGCGCCAGTAACGAGCAAAGGCAGCATCGTCGATTAACCCAGCGTCCTCCAAACGAGTTATTACTTCTGTCACGACAGCCTCAGGAAATTCCTTCTCATCCAGATAACCGCGCAGCTCAGCTTCGCTGCGCGGCCGATAAGAAAGGTAGTCCAGAGCTCTGCCGTGCGCGCGCTCTAGCCCATCCGCAGCCTTCAACTCGGCGATGATCTCGTCCGACAGCCACTCCCCTACCTTGAGCTTCATGGCAACGAACCCGGCCAAGCCGAAAGCGAATTCATCATCCAGGTAAACACTCACTCGATCCTTGGACCGCTTCTGCGGTTCCAAGGACGTAACTGTACCGGCCATCTTGTTCCTTCGGTTAGACGCAAAAAACGGCTAGGGCAGTGCACCCATAGCCGTTGATCAACTAGGCTTAGACATGCCCAAGGATTCCGGCTTAACGGATATCCCTTGGCGCTTCTCGCATATACCTGGCTCGATCGCCAATGCGGCTATCGCCAAGTCTTCTATGTCAGAGCCATCTCGATTGTCATTAACACAACTGTAGGTTGCCCTACAGTATGTGATACGCACAACAGCTAGCGCACCTACCGTACATCAGCCGCGTCTCGCCGGTCATTCACCGGATCGAGAACTCACAAGAGCGCCAGGAATTAGATTGAACGGAACTGTCAGCATCTGCTCCATCTTGAGTTCTACTGCAACCCAAGCTCCAATCATTCCTACGTAAAACACCCGAACGCTCGCGTCATTTCTAACTTATCTTAACTTCACCTATTTTACACTACTCTACAATAAAAGGAAGTCGGCAAAGACACTTGTACGAATCGCGTTTGCCGCGTGATGAACCCCTCTGCCGAAGCTTCCACGGCTTGGATACCAGAGGGCGCCGGGTTCGTAGGAAGCGTTTTATGCTTGTCAATCCGATCCTTTTGTGTATAATATGCGGCGCTGAGGTGAGAATGTGCATACCTTGGCCAGTGCGCCACCCTAGCTCAATCGGCAGAGCAGACGCTTCGTAAGCGCCAGGTTCTGGGTTCGATTCCCAGGGGTGGCTCTCAGGAAACACCGCGAGACGAAAACTGAGGCTCGCCCCCACGTGTTGGGGTGTGTATGAAACATCGCCAGATCGTGCACGAGTATGGCACCAGCCCCGATCTATCGGGGCTTTTTTGATTAAGGGACATCGACGTGATACTCTCTGCGCCGTGCGGGAAACGACGCGCAGGTGCGGGGAAATAAGTTTGATAGATCTTAAGGGACTTCTCTAGTGATGCAGGTCAGACGAATCGCGAATCGAATCTGGGAGGGACTAGCATCTCCAAGAACGACGCTTCTGATTCTTGTTGTTCTGTCCCTGACCCAGATCACGGCACTGGTCCTACCCCAGATACCGGTCTCCCCCTCTCAGAGCACAGCCTATACTCGTTGGCTGGCTGAGTTCCGCCTCCGACTGGGGCCGGAAACTGAGATGCTCGCTTCTCTGGGCTTGCTCACAGTGCGAACCGCACCTGGAATGCGTGTGATACTGGGCATTCTCGGGCTATTGGTTGCCGCCAATCTCGATGGCTTGCGCGAAGCCCGGCAGGATGGTGCGTCGTCTCGCGAGTTCGCCGGCTACGGGTTGCTTGCTTTGGGAGGTCTCCTCGTCATCGGGGGGTGGATGGCTCAGATGCTTTGGGGCTGGAAAGAGCCAGGCACTATCGTCTGGCCTGGCAGCCGCATCGAACTGGCCCAACACAGCTTGAGCCTCGAACCGCCCACTGGTTTTCTCGGCATCTGGAACGACAAACCTGGCCTCTACGCGTTGAATCGTGGAAAACACACGGGGGTCGAGGTCGAAGCCAGGCGCGTGGATGAGCCCATGCTGCTGTTGCCCTCCGTGGATGAAGAACCCCAAGAGATGTTGCGTCTGACGCTTGCAGCCCAGGAGCCAGAGGCTTTCTTTGCCACCGAAGAAGCTACGCTCATCTTCCGACTCATTCGCATTCCCGGTGAGATACAGGTCCAGATCTACCGTAGTCCGAGTGGCGAGATCGTGGGAGAAACCGTGCTCTCCGGATCGGAGGAACCACGCGTCCTGATGGTGGATGATGCAGAAGTCACATTCACGCCTGTGGTGCTCCCCACTTTCGAGGTGATGTACAACCCCGGTGCTATGTTCGAAACTCTAGGGATGGTCTGCCTCGCCGCCGGAACCGTTCTTCGAATGAAGTTTCTCAAGACGAAGGGCCCGGCAGATTTCGAAGCCCTGGCGTCATCCGACGAAGCGGAAGATAGCGACTCCTTGGAAGTGGATCCTAAAGATGCATAGGGTAAGGCCAGGCGCAGATGCGAAGTCTGCGCCACATAACGTTGTCTGCGCCCTGCCACCTCAAGCTGGCTGCCTCAGATCTGACAACAGGCAGCGAGCTATGGTATGGTCCATTGTAAGGAGTAGAGTGTGCAGATTGTAGTCATTGGGGTGGCAGGAGGCACAGGGTCAGGGAAGACAACCGTTGCCCATCGCGTTCTGGAGCGGGTGGGGGCTGATCATATCGCCTATATCCCGCACGATGCCTACTACAAAGACCTTAGCGATCAACCTCAGGAAGTGAGCGCCGGCGTCAACTTCGACCATCCAGACTCACTCGAGAGCAGTTTGCTTGTCGAGCATCTGCACCAGCTGCGCCAGGGCCAGCCGGTAGAGGTTCCTATTTACGATTTCACAACCCACTCTCGCACCAGCCGGACTCGGCGCGTCGCGCCGGCACCGATTGTCTTGGTCGAGGGTATCTTGATTTTCGTCGAACCTCAGTTGCGGGATCAACTTGATGTCAAGATCTTCATCGACACTGATGCTGACCTGCGCTTCATTCGCCGATTGCGGCGCGATATTATGGAGCGGGGTCGTTCCTTTGACTCAGTCATCGCACAGTACCTGAAGACAGTACGCCCCATGCATCTGGAGTTCGTGGAACCTAGCAAGCGCTATGCCGACGTCATTATACCGGAAGGCGGGTTCAACGAAGTCGCGATCGAGATGGTGGCCGCAAGAATACGAGGACTACTGGAGGAAGGCTAATATGAGCAGGGGTTCCGAGCCTGTTGTTCGCGTTATTGTCCCCACGTACAATGAGAAGGAGAACCTGGAGCCGCTCGTCCAGCGTCTGCTCGCACTACCGATCGACCTTGGCGTGATTGTCGTCGACGATAACTCTCCAGACGGAACCGGCGAAATCGCCGATAGGCTAGCAGCAGAGTATAATGGCCGGGTACAAGTGCTGCATCGCTCGGGTAAGCTCGGGCTGGGTACCGCCTATGTGACCGGCTTCCAACAAGCCATTGCAGATAGTAGCAGTTTCATCATTACGATGGATGCTGACTTCTCACATCCGCCGGAGCGGATTCCGGAACTGGTAGCGAAGACACAGAATGGCTACGACCTGGTCATTGGAAGCCGTTACGTACCAGGCGGGCGGGCTGTGGAATGCACCCTCCCGCGCAAAATACTTAGTTGGGGCGCCAACGTTTTCTTCGCGCGAACCTTGCTGAGCCTCAAGGCTCGCGATGCAACCGCAGGGTTCCGGTGCTACCGGCGGGAGGTTCTGGAGTCGGTCGCCCTCGATCAGATTCTCTCAAACGGCTACTCATTTCTCATCGAACTGCTCTATCGCGTACAGCGGGCAGGCTGGCGCGTTGGGGAGATGCCGATTATCTTCCACAACCGGCAACAGGGCATCTCCAAAATCTCCAGGAGCGAGATCTACAAAGCTCTCTACACTGTCTTCCGCCTCTTCAGCGAACGCGTGACCACTCGACGCCGATGAACACGACCCGAAAGACAGCCGGCAAGCCGGCATGCAACTTATGCGGCGCTGGCGATGCAGTAGAGATCATACCGGCGACTGTCCCTGATACGGCCCCCGCTAGTCCTAACCAAACCTATGCCTGCACCAGCATCGGGTACGGACAGCACGGTTCGATTGTACGCTGTCGGAGCTGCGGTCTTGTCTATGCTGTGCCCCGCGAACAGACGCAAAACGTCCTCGACTTCTACGCCGCAGTACAGGATCCCCTCTATGTCGCCGAGCGTGCCGGACGTATCCTCACGTTCGATCACCACCTCAAGCCTATGGAGCGCTTCACAGGTCCGGCAGGCGGACGCAAGCTCCTGGACGTAGGTGCGTATACGGGTGTGTTCGTTGAGATCGCAGCGCAGCATGGGTGGGACGCGTGGGGGATAGAGCCGAGCGCTTGGGCGATCGGCGAAGCTCAAAGCAACGGGCTGCAGATGATTCATGGCACCCTGGAAAGCGCACATTTACCGGAGGCAAGTTACAGCGTCGTGACTATGTGGGACGTAGTCGAGCACCTTACCGACCCCCTGGGAACCCTCCGTGCCGGCTGGCAGGCCCTCGAGCCGGGAGGATATCTGATCGTCCACACGATGGACCTCGATAGCCCCTTCGCGAAAGTGATGGGACGCCGTTGGCCCTGGTTTATGGAGATGCACCTCTATTACTTCTCTCGAAAGACGCTCCGGTTCATGCTAGAGAAGGCAGGCTTCTCTGTGAGCTGGATGGGTGCCCAGGGACGGTATCTCCACGCGGGGTATCTCAGCAGTCGAGTAAGCGCACTATTACCCCGAATCGGACGAGTTCTCGAATGGACGGTTGCGAAACTCGGGCTCACCAACCGCGCGCTGCGTGTCAATTTGGGTGATCTCTTCACCGTCTACGCCCGCAAACCGGAAACCTAAGTCGTTCCCCCTCCAATTCTCCTAACGGACGTAAGAAGAAAATCCAACTCAAGCCACCCGCAAAGTCGCCTCGTTTGCACGTAGGATAGATGCGTAGGTTCGATCTCAAATATATGCGACGTGTCGGAGGTCGCTATAGAGATGACCCCTGTCATCCGACGAGGAGTGGGAAATGGATACAGTGATCGTACAGCAGGATAGTGAGTTCCGCGTTGCAGTTCAGGCCCAGTCAGAGGGTGAGGAGGAATTGCACCAAGTCATGCACATCCACGAGCTCTCACCGTACACAATGCTTCTCGTAAGCGTGGGACTGTGCACTACCGTGGTGCTTCACACTTACGCGCAGCACCATGGTATTGGCCTGGATCTGGCAGAGGTAACCGTCTCCTATCATCGGAAAGAGGAAGCGGATTCCAAATCAGGGAGGACTTATACGGAGTGGCTGGAAGAGAGCGTCCAGCTCGAGGGCGAGCTCTCGGACTCGCAGCGTGACCGGCTGGAGCACGTCGGGCACCAATGCTCCATTCGGAAGATGCTGGAATCAGGTATTGAAGTTCGGGTTGCTTGAGACGGTGCGACTCGCACCCGTAGTGGAGGATGTAACCAAACAGACGATTGTTGTCGATGGCGGACAGACTCTGCCGGAATCTCGTGCCGCGATCTAGCTCCCGCCAAGCAGCGGACCGCAGTGTGAAGAGATTTGACGCACTGTAACGCCGGATGCAGGCAGCCGTCGGAGGTGTGGAGCCAGATAAGCCTGTTCGATGGTTGTACAGCTTTTATCAAAGCGTATTCGTGTTTGTGCCGAACTCAAAGCCAGTTAGAATAGTGCGAGCAATGACATATACGCTATGTGTATGCGCCGAGAACGGAAGAACGTGATATTGTAACAGGGAGAGAACAGTTGATCTACCGAACGCTTGGACGTACAGGACTCAAAGTCTCACAACTTGGCTTCGGCGCGATGCGCCTGCCTATGACCGAGGTGGACGGGAAACAGGTTGCGGACCGCGAGCTGGCAATTCCGATGATTCACCGTGCTTTTGAAGAAGGTCTGAACTATATCGATACTGCGGTCGGCTATCTCAATGAGGATAGCCAAAGAGTAGTGGGTGAGGCGCTGAAAGGTTGGCGCGAAAAGATCGTGGTCAGCACCAAGAATCCGTATTACGGCGATGAAGAAAAAGCCTGGTGGAAGAACCTCGAAGATAGCCTAGAGCGGCTGGATGTCAGCTACATCGACGTCTACAACCATCATGGCATCAACTGGGAGCGCTACGTCAATGATGTCGAGCCGCGAGTGAGCAAATGGATGCTGAAAGCCAAGGAACAGGGCTTGATTCACCATATCTGCACCTCCTTTCACGATGACAATGAAGCGCTGAAACGCCTGGTCGATACAGGGTACTTTGAGTCGATCACCCTCCAGTACAATCTCCTCGACCAGAAACTCGCTGACGGCATCGCCTATGCTCACGCCAACAATGTTGGCGTCGTCGTGATGGGTCCGGTTGCGGGCGGACGGCTAGGCGGCCCGTCGGAGATCCTCACGGGACTTATTCCCGGTGTCGAGCGTGTTCCAGAACTGGCTTTACGGTTCGTCCTGGCAAATCCCGGCGTGACCCTGGCCCTCTCGGGCATGAGTACGCTTCAAATGGTCGAGGAAAACCTCGCAACGGCAGCCGACGAAATCAGCCTGACCGAGGAAGACCAGACTATGATCGCGACACACATTCAGCAGCTAGCCGAGATGGAGAAACTTTACTGCACCGGCTGCAAGTACTGCCAGCCATGCCCCGAGGGTGTCAACATCCCGTACATTTTCGATATGTATAATCTGGGCAAGGTCTACGGCCTTTGGTCTGTGGCGCAGGAGAACTACGCAGCCTTTCCAGAACAGCAATGGCAAGGCGGAAAGCAGGCCGATGCTTGCATCGAATGTGGAATCTGCGAGGAGAAGTGCCCGCAGCACATCCAGATCCGCGAGCAACTGAAGGCAGCCCACGCCGCCCTGGCAAGCTAGCCGATCTCAGCCAGTAGGCCGGATTCCTTATGGTCGCCGCGCCCTCTTATGACGCGGCGGCCATTCTACCCTCAACACGATGCCTCCCTTGGCTGGGAGGAACTGCCGCGACCTACTCTTGATCAAGCCATTGCTCCAGGCCTTCGGGCACTCCTTCATCACGCGCCTTCTCTCCTTCAATATCCGGCATCGAGTCGGGGGAAATCCAACCCTGCTCGAGAGCATGCTCCGCTATCGCAAGACTGTTGTCGGCCAGGCGTAGCATGCTACCCGCCTCAACCACCTCCCGCCTCAACGTTTCGATGGAGGCACTACGCTTGGCTTCTTTTGTTACATCCCGGATATAGACCGCCAGAATTCGGTCGGGGTAGAGATCCACGATGTCTGTGTAGATTTCAGGGTCCTCCTGGCTGCTATCACCGATCAAGATGAAACGCAAATCGGGATATAGATCGAGGATCCGGCGAACGGCCTCGGTCTTGTAAGGACGGTTGTTCAGCGGTAGGATCTCATCCTCCGTAATGCCATAGTTTCGCAGCGCGAGAACTGGTCCATTGGGAATGTCGTGGAGACGGAAGAAATCCACAAGTAGGTCGTAGAGATTCCACGGACTGCTCGATACATAAAAAAGCGGATTCTGCTTGACTCGCTCTTCAGAACCGGCGTGAAAGGCGCGATAGAGTGCGGCCACACCGGGGAACGGCAACCGGGTGCGTGCGTTTCCGAGGAAGACCGTGCGCGCAGCCCGGAGCAAGTCTCCTACATTCATCTCAATTACGGTATCGTCAATATCACTGATAACGCCATAGTCCGCATCGGATGGCGGAATGAAGGCTCTACCCTCCGCCCTCACTGTTTCCTTCTGTTTCGGTGATTCAGGACTGAGCAACTCGTAGTTGACCGGCTGCCATCGTCGATCTTCGGGCAAGGGATCGTCGAACTCAAGCCAAACTTCGAATTGCCCCTCCTCATCCGCCTGAATTTCCTTGGCAACGCCTTCCGAGCGGGCAACCAACCGCGCCAAAGGTATTTCGTCGCTCTCCATACGCTTGTACGTATTGAGCAGGTTTTCCCACAACGTATCGTTATCCGTGGCTCTGGGGATGTCTTGATCCTCTAGCACCCGCCCCTGCAGAAAAACCCGCGTCCGATTTCCATAGCCTGTATAGGGTACTATCTTGATCGGATCGAACCCGCCCAGCCGTTGCTTCAAGCTGTACTTGAGCCTGTCAAATTCCGTCTCGACGTCATCGACGAGGTGGTGCAACACCTTCCGCCAATCTCCCATCTGATCACTCCTATCCGCTGGTGAGACACGTTACGGTTGTGGCCTATACCACCGAGAGCCGGCAAAAAAAAGACGCTAGCCCGCGCCGTAGTGGCTTCCTCCGATAATAAGGTATACTTACTTATATTCTAATACTATCGCTTCCAAAAACCAAAGACTATGGATGGACGATATGCACAAATTTCTGGAGTGTGGAATACTATGAAGACCTTCGCACGACCCCAAGTAGTTGTGAGCAGATGCTTGGGCTTTGAAGCCTGTCGCTACAATGGCGTCACAATTCCAGACACATTCGTTGAGGCATTGAGCCGGCACGTGACCTATGTGACAACCTGTCCCGAGGTGCAGATCGGGCTGGGCGTGCCGCGAGATCCCATACGGGTTGTGGTTGTCGACGGTGAACCGCGGCTGATGCAACCAGCATCGGGCCGGGACGTAACCGAGCAGATGCGTACCTTTGCCGAAGAGTTCTTCAACGGTCTGGAATACGTTGACGGTTTCATTCTGAAGGGACGATCGCCTTCTTGCGGCATCAAGGATGTCAGGCGATACCGAGCTGAAGTTGGAAAAGACGGCAAGCAGAGCGTCATCGACAAAACCGGCCTCGGTATCTTCGGCAGTATGGTGAAGGCTCGTTATCCACAGTTGCCTATCGAAGAGGAGGGGCGGCTCACCAATTTCGTGATCCGCGAGCACTTTCTTACAGCGCTCTTCACCTTGGCAAGCTTCCGAGCTGTCAAGGTTGCCGGATCAGTTGGAAGCTTGGTGGAGTTCCATAGCAACAATAAGCTGCTCTTACTAGCATACAATGAATCGCAACTCCGCAAGATGGGACCTGTGGTTGCGAATCCTGACAAGAAAGCAGCCGGTGACGTCATTGCAATCTACGAGGCCCATCTGTGGCAAGCGCTGGCCCGTCCTCCGCGGACTACGACCGCTATTAACGTTCTAATGCATGCCCTGGGTTACTTCTCCGAGAAGCTATCCTCAGAGGAAAAAGCCTTCTTTCTCGATAGCCTGGAGCGCTATCGAGAACGCAAAGTTCCCCTGAGCGTTCCACTCAATCTAATGGGCGCCTGGATTGTCCGTTTCGATGAACCCTACCTCGCACGGCAAACTTTCTTTGCGCCATACCCAGAGGAACTTATAACGATCAGTGACTCCGGTAAAGGCCGGGATCTGCGCTAAGCGAGGTACTAGCCTGTGACACCGAGCCGGTCACGAATAACAGGAGGAGGCGTTCTCCGTGTCGCATCCTATGCCGCGATCATCCTAACCTCGCTCGTTCTGTTGTCGACATTGGGGAGTTGCATGCCTTTTGTCGAGGGCGCACGTGCGCCAACCGCGTCGTCGATTACACATCGCGTGGACGCCCAAGCGGCTGCCACGCCCTCTCCCACACCGCTCGGCGATCCCACGGACACAAGCATACCAAGCTCGATGTTAGAAGCCGAACCCGACGAGACGACGGCTGATAGCGTTTCCATCGGGCAAGACTACTACCTCGATAGTACTAGCGGATCGGACTCCAACTCGGGACTGTCTCCTGATGAAGCGTGGCAGACATTCCAACCGCTGGCGGACCAAGAGCTCCAGCCGGGCGACACGGTCCATTTCAAAACAGACTCGGCCTGGACCGGGGCTTTGTTCATAGACGACCACGGCTCACCCGAGCATCCGCTGACCTTCACGACGTATGGGTCGGGAAACAAACCGGTCTTTGAGAATCCGCGCGGCAGATCGGCGATTACAATCCGGGGCGACTGGGTCGTTGTGGAGGGCATGAAAGTGCGCAATGTTGTTGAGGCTGGCGTCACAATCGCCGCGGACCATGCCATCGTTCAGGATATGCAGGTGACGGATGCCGGCATGGGAGTTGCCGTCCGTGGTCAGCACAACATCATCCGGAACAATTACATTCATGATCTAAAGATGGTGCGAAATACCCCTGGCGGTGACGATGACTATGGCGCCGTAGGCGTCTGGCTCTTCGACTCGTACAACGAAGTGGCGGGCAACCTGATGGTAAACTGCCAGGCTCCCAGCTATGACTATGGGACGGATGGAGGGGGTGTTGAAATCTTTGGGGGAGATATTCACGGCTCCTACATTCACCACAACTGGATTATTGACAGCGATGGCGGCCTGGAAATCGGTGGCGGTTCGGCCCGCGACCATGTCATCGCGTACAACGTCTTCATCAACAATTCATGGGCTATCGTCTTTCACCTCGGAGGACGCTATGCCAGCGAGGTTGACAACATCCGCTTCGAGAATAACGTGGTCATCGAGACACAACCGGACCATCGACCATTGTTCAACTTCTTCAGAGGCGAACCCTCCGAAGATACGCTGTCGGTCACGAATAACATATTCTACGTCTTGGAAGGGGCGGTCGCCGACCATGATGCTTTCCGACGGCAGAACAACCTCTACTACCTTGGTGAGGGTGCGCTGCTTGGCTTCCAATTGGCATCCGGGGAGCTGGTAGCACATCCGCGCTTTGTGGACCTCGACAATCATGACTTCCGGCTACGGGAAGGCAGCCCCGCAATAGAAGCAGGCGTCGATCTAGGGTATGAGATGGATTTTGCCGGTCGTCCGGTGCCGCATGGCGCAGCTCCGGATCTCGGCGCCTTTGAATTCAGCCCCGCCAGCTTGACCGAAGAGGCCTATAAGCCAACCTATCCGGATTTGCAGCTGCCCTGATCCTGCATAGTGACAAGTCCACGGTCATATTGGAGTCAGCCCGCCCTTGGTAGATGAGCTTGCGGGTATCCTGTGACTCAAGCAGAGACGAAGCACGCCCTCGCCTGACAATCGATTTTACGAACGCGCCTGCCGGGGTACGGTCCCGGCAGGCGCGTTTCTGCCTTTTCGCTGTCTGCCTCAGTTCAACCGCTTGACCGGTTAGCATCACCGCGACAGCACCCTCCTCGATGGCATCCAAACCCTATTCCGACTTGCCCCTTGACAGGATTGGCAAACCTGTGGTATGATGGATTCTGTTCAGGTTAGAATATAGCTTAATTAACCAAAACAGCCTGCTTGGGTTAAAAACTTCATACCCGCCCCTTCGTAGTCACACCATCACCCTCCACTACACTCTTGCACTCCCTGCATTAGTGGCTGGCCTGAACTCCCGCCAGACGGAAATCCGTCCGCTCCAAGGGTGGGCAACCTATCTCAGGAGACAAAGTGATGCTTAACATCAAGACTATGATGCGCGTTCGAGCTGGCTGGCGCGGAGCAGCGATGTTAGTACTGCTAGCCCTGTTGGTCGTCACCAGCGTACCTCACACGGGATCGATTCTTCCTCAAGTCGTTGCAGCAGAGGTCTTGGCACCTAACGCCACCTCATACTACGTGAACAGTATCAGCGGTTCTGACTCCAACTCGGGGACATCTCCCGACCGCGCGTGGAGGTCTCTCTCCCCCGTGCGCTCGCATCCCTTCGCTCCCGGTGACACGA
>SLDA01000456.1 GCA_007125545.1 Thermoflexales bacterium
ATATCTTCGCCGAGAACTGGGGAGGCCGGGAGATTATGGTCCGCAGCGACCACGACAAACTGGTCTGGTGTGAGAATCCGGAGCGATCGCAGTACTTCGACCTGTCCAACGACCCTGGGGAGACCGACAATCGGTTGCACGACCCCGCCTATGCCGCAAGAGTGGCAACTTTACGCGAGCGGTTACTGGCCTGGGCGCTGTTCGACGCCCGCACCCAGACCTACCTTGATTATGCAGCGCCCGTTGTCAAGGAAGTGAGCGCGGAGCAAGCATCGAGCATGGCAGCCTATTTCGCCGAGCAGATGCACGATACCCCAACCGGGTAAATTGGGCAAGAACTCCACGCGCACGGGCAGACTTTCACGGCGCCACCACACGACCGAGAGTGACGCAGCCGGAAGCGGTTCTAACACAGATGAGTCAAGGGCCTCGCTTGGCCCTAGAACTGCTTCTCGAAAATCAGCTCGATATAACTGGCGGTGCCATAGCCCGATAGCCCCGGGGCGAAGATGGTGACCAGCCGCCAACCCTCACTCGCATGCTGGTGGACGATCTGCTGGTAATCCTGCTTTGGTTTGGTCCCACGCCAGCCCGCTTTCAACTCAATGCGGACGAACTTGTACTCGTATTGTGGCATAGGCTCCCTCCTTTGCCCTAAGACCGGTACCAGAGAATCGACATAGCTCATTCCCGCTCACAAGACTTCAGGATCAAACTCGCTCAGCGCATCCAGCACCCGATCCGGCGTGAAGGGAATCCGGCGTAGGCGGACGCCCAAGGCATCAAAGATCGCATTGCCGATCGCGCCAGGAACCGGCCCGTGCGTGCCCTCTCCAACTCCCAGAAAAGGCTGTCCCGGTTGATCGAGCAGCACCGTCTCGATCACAGGCGCCTCCCGGAAGCGCAGAATGGGATACGTACGCCAGTCGGTGCTGATAATCGTGTGCTCGTCAAACGTGACCTGCTCGTGCAGGGTCCAACTCGCGGCCTGCGTAAACCCACCTTCAATCTGGTTGCTCAGGCCATCGGGGTTTACGATCTGCCCGGCATCCACCGCGAGGACGGCGCGCTCCAACCGAATCCGCCCTGTTTCGCGATCGACGCACAGATCCACAACGACGGCTACATAGCACTGGCGGTTCTTGTACTGTGAGAAAGCGAAGCCTCGGCCGCACGCTTGAGTGCCGCCAACATCCTGGGGGCGTGCACCCGCTTTTGTCACCGCCGCCTCGAGCACAGCCCTGGCCCGGGGCTCTTCAAGATAGCGAAGCCGGAAGTCCACCGGATCAGCTCCGGCAGCTCGCGCCAGCTCGTCGACAAAAGACTCGATCGCAAAGACATTGGCATAGGTGCCTAGCCCGCGTAGCGCAGAGACCCGCAAGGGACTTCCCGGGAGGAAGTGCTTGACGATCCGCCGCCGTGGGAAGGTGTAAAGCGGGGTGGCGTTGCGATGCACGCCGCTCTCCGGGCCCATCATGGGCCGGAGTTGCGGCGGATCAAAGGGCGCGTCGAGATACCAAGAGGCCAGCAGGCTGGAGGAGCCGGGGGCGCCGCTCGAGCGGGCAGAGTGGCCGTAGCCCCAGACGTCGTGGTTCCAATCGATCACATCGCCGTTTTCGCTCAAGCTGCCCTGCATCTGGATGACAGTGGCTGGACCATAAGGTTCCCACGCATGCTCGTCCGCGCGCAGCCACTTGAGCGCTACGGGTCGTCCGGGCAGCGCACGGGCCAGCAGCGCCGCATCCATCGCGGCATCGTCGGCGCCATTATGTCCATAGCAGCCCGGGCCGTCCATATGGATCGCGTGGATCGCACTCTCGGGCATGCCCAAGACCTGGGCCAGTTCCGTGCGTAGCGGATAGGGTCCTTGGCTGTGCGACCAGACTGTGAGCTTGCCGTCGATCAACTGCGCCACTGCCGCGGACGGGCCCAGAGAAGCGTGCATGTGATAGGGACGGGCATAGGTTGCCTGTAGAGTGGTGGCCGCCTCCGCGGGCGCCGCGACAGGAGGAACGGGACCCACCACGGGCCGGCCCTCATCGAGCAAAAAGGCCTGCTGGGGGCCGGTCAGCATGTCCTGAAAGAGCGTGGCCTGCGGCGGCAGAGGTGGCCCCGGCTCCCAGGTTGCACCGGCCTCCAGCACGGCTACGGCGCGCACAGCCTGCTCTTCGCGCTCCGCGATGACACCCAGGAAGCTGCCATCGCGCACGACCGCCAGAACGCCCGGCACCTGCTTCGCCACATCCCCGTCCACCGAGAGCAACCGCGCTCCATAGTTCGGCGGACGGACCACACGGCCGTGAACCATATGCGGCAACTCCAGATCATGAACGAAGTGCGCCTGTCCCGTGACCTTCGCCAACAGGTCGAGGCGAGGCTGCGGTTGGCCCAAGACGGCATAGGCGGCTGCGGGCTTGGGTCGCGCCACGCCGGTGATCCGGCTGCCGAGCGTTCTGCCGCCGAAGAGGTGCCAGTAGGTGGTGCTGCGGCCGGTGACGGGGTCGGAGATCGTGCCATCCTCGATGAGCAGCCGGTCTCGCGGGGCCTCAAGCTCCTCATAGGCGACGTCAAGCGCCAGCCGCCGAAGCTCGGCGGTCGCGTAGCGAACCGCATTGCCGCTTGTCTCAAGCGACATGCTGCTGGCCGTATAGCCTTCGTTGGGTGACGCACCGGTGTCCGCCATCACGACCCGGATGCGGGAGAGATCCACATCCAACTCATCGGCGCCGATCATCGCGACGGAGGTGCGTATATCTTGACCGAGCTCTACTTTTCCGGTGAAGACCGTGATCGTGCCATCGGTATTGACCCGCACCCAAGCATCGAGCTCTGGCGTACGGAGCAAAGGTGCGGGCAGTTCATCAGCTAATCGCGGTGCCTCAGGTTGCGCCGGCGCTGTCTCCGCTACCTCCCACTGGGAGTAGACCGGATCCGGTAGAGGCCGGCCCGATGCACGACGGACCGCTCTGAAGACGCGCTCGTAGGTGCCGCAGCGACACAGATTGGGCGTCATCGCGGCACGGATTTCGTCATCGTCGGGCTGCGGCTGCTTGTCCAGCAGCGCCTTGGCAGCGATGATCATGCCGGAGGTACAGTAGCCGCACTGCGCGGCGTTCTCCACCATAAACGCATCCTGAACCGGGTGTAGTCGATCGCCCGAACTGAGCCCCTCGACCGTGATAATCGGACGCTCCCCCACAGCCTCTACCGGCGTACGACACGCAAGCACGGCTTCACCGCCAACCAGGACTTTACAGGTTCCACACTGGCCGAGACCACAGCCAAACTTTGCACCCTTCAGACCCAGTTCATTGCGCAGGACATAGAGCAACGGCGTGCCGGTGTCGACACGGACTTCGCGCATCTGACCGTTCACAAGCAACGTGATCTCCCGCAGTTCAGTACTCGGCATCATAGCCTCCTTTGGTTCCGTAACACTATGCGCACGCCCCCCAACGAATCCGGCACGTAGTTCCCGACCGGCGATAATACCCATCGAAATTGTAGCTGCAGTGACGAATTTGTCACACACTCGGGAAGCGGCCGGGCAGCACCCGACCCGAACACGCCGAATTCGGCTTTGCGGCAGTAGCGCAAAACAGGCCACAACAGGGATTTAGCTTGTATTCGACAGGATATTATGATAGGATATGCGACATCCAATACCCGCTTCACAGGAAAACGAGGAGGTGCTATGGCGCAGAACGTGCCGACGACGGACGACGCACTTGAGCGAAGAAAGTCTGCAATCGGGATTCAGATGACGATCCTGTATTCTATCGTGTATGCAGGCTTCGTGGCGCTGAGCGTGTTTCAGCCCACCTGGATGGGGGCCAGAGCAGTGCTGGGCCTGAATGTGGCTGTGGCCTATGGTCTGGGCCTGATTGTAATCGCTGTTCTCTTTGCGTTGGTGTATAACTATCTATGCCGGGTACCGCCTGCAGGCGCCGCATCCCGGACTTCATCGGCGTCCGGCCCGAAAGCCGGTCAACAGGAGTCGTAGATGACCGTCGGAGTCTTCCTAATCTTTGTGGCTTTGGTCCTCGTCGTATCGTCACAGACCAGCCGCCGCGCCGGCAGCGTAGGCGGCTACTTCGTTGCAAATAACTCCATCCACTGGGGCGTCAACGGCGTCGCTTTTGCCGGTGGCTACCTTTCGGTGGCAAGCTTCCTGGGCATCTGCGGCCTTATTGCCTTCTTTGGGTACGACGGCTTCCTCTACTCGATTGGGTTTCTCGCCGGCTGGATCGTGGCACTGTTCGTGATCGCCGAGCCAATGAAGCGCCGGGGAACCTTTACCTTCTCCGATGCCTTGAACCGCAGCTTTCAGCGTCCGGGCATCCAGCTCGCGGCGGGATTGAGCGTGCTCGTCGTTTCGCTGTTTTATCTCGTGCCCCAAATGGTAGGTGCAGGCGTTCTGGTGGAGCCCCTGCTGGGCATTCCCCACTACTGGGGCGTGATCATCGTCGGCTCGGTGGTAATTCTCATCGTTGCCGGGGGTGGTATGACCTCGACGACCTACGTGCAGTTCTTCAACGGCGGCCTGCTCTTACTCTTTGCCGGAATCCTGACGGTTGCAGTGCTTGTACGCGGCGTGAACACCTCAAATGCGGGTATGGAGGAAGGCTTAGCGGGCCTCGAGGCGTACCGGTATGCGAATGTCGCCGCCGAGTTTGGGAGCGAACTCATCGGCGTCGATCTGCCAGGAGCGCGTATTATCGAGCGGCACGCGACGCTCAACCGCCACACGGGAGCTGAAACGCTGGTCCTGTACCGTATCTCGCACCTGATACCTGCGACCGCCGCAGGAGGAGGAACCTACACAGCCAACATCAAGGGACGCTCCGTCGAGTTCGAGGGCGCTTCAGGGCAGGGCGTCGGCTGGGAGATAGAGCAGATGGACGGTGAGACCTACGTCCGCATTGAGGATTGGTGGCGACTGGAAGCTATGGCGGATGGCGCACAGCGTTTGCTGGAGACTCAATTCCGGTCTGTCCTTCCGGAGGGTGGCGTGCTGGTCAATGGGGCACTCGAGAGTTCGTCCAATCGGCTCCGTCAGATGGGCGGCGTCTCACAGCTCCCCGAGAGATACGGCGCGAGCACGGGCGCCATCGGCCCGCTGCGTTTGCTGAGCGTCTTCGCCGATGACAATACCGTGGTGCAGCAGCCCATGAGTGTAGCCTTCACGGCGGAGTCCGGAGAGCGGGTCACCGTCTACTACGAAGCACAGACGCCGGGATCGGTCTTCATGCGTCCGGGTCTGATGTTCCCGCTTGAGGCAGAGCCGGGCGAACCGGCAGTTACGACACTGCTCAACCGGTTGAATTTCATCTCCTTGATGCTGGCGCTTTTTGCCGGAACCTCCGCACTCCCGCATATCTTGATCCGCTACTATACGGTTCCGAGCGCCGATGCAGCCCGAAAGTCGACCATCGTCGCGATTGCCGGTATCGGTTTGTTCTACATCTTCACGATGTATCTGGGCGTCGGAGCGCTGGCCAACGGTGCGTTGAATATGGAAACCAGCAATATGAGCGCTCCGCTACTCGCGCGCAGCTTCGGCGAGGTGCTGTTTGCGATGATATCCGGAATTGCCTTCACTACGGTGCTGGCCACTGTCTCCGGACTGATCATGGCTGCCTCGGGAGCCGTCGCTCACGACTTAATGGCCAATCTTGTCCGTCATGAAGTCTCAGACAACGCCAAAGTGCTTGCCGGACGGATCGTGGCGGTCGTGGTGGGCGTGGTCGGTATCGTCCTGGGCATTGCCTTTCGCGATATGAACGTATCTTTCCTGGTCGGGTGGGCCTTCGCCGTTGCCGCGTCGGCCAATCTCCCGGCACTGTTGTTTACCCTCTTCTGGAAAAAGACCACCGCTGAAGGGATCATCGCATCGATTCTGGTCGGGATTTTCTCATCGGTGACGCTCATTATGCTGAGCCCAGACATGTGGGTGCGCTATGGGCTCGACCCGGCGACCGCACCTATGCCGATCAACCAACCGGGGATTATCTCGATTCCGCTCAGCTTTGTAGTGCTGTACGTGGTCTCGCTCCTGACAGTAAGCAAAAGCGAAGTGCCGGCGCCTGTAACAGCCGGCTAACTCGGATCCGGTGTAGAGAAGAGGTTCTACGCCGTACCGCGGAACTCGAAACTCACCTTCTTCTGGATCATAGAGATCTGGGAGAAGGTGAGTTTTAGCATGCCGATCTCGATCTGGGTCAATGAGCGAGGATCGATAGAATTATCCGGCGTATGACCCGCCCTGAGCATCTCGACCTGGTGACGGTAGCGCAGCTGCATCAGGTGACCGTAGGCCTGATAGACTTCGCGAGCGCTTTCCTCTTGAAGAACACCCAATTGAGAGAGGCGTTCGAGCCGGCTGAAGGTGTTAGCCTCTTCCAATTGATGCTGCAACGCATAGAGCCGGGCGAAATTCACGATCGGCAGCATCGCCTCTTTGATGTTAAACGTGTGGGGCGCCTCGCCGGAAGAGCCGGTCACAATCTTTCCAAATAGCCCAATTGGGGGCTTGTAATGGAGTGTGTCCAGAGCCAGATATGAGAGGAACGCGGGACGACGCACGAGGCTCTGCGCGATATACTGCCACCACTCGCTCACCAGCGCGCTATCACCATAGATGCAGCGATGGTCGAAGAAGACCCTGCAATGTGCGAGTGCCTCGCCATCAGGTTCCGCCATCCACTCGGCGACATACTCCTTCCACTTCTGGAGGGGCTGGTTCCACCGCGGATTTTTGGCCATCGCCTCGCCCTTACAGTGCCGGTAGCCGACCTGATCGAGACCATCACACACTACCTGGCCAAATCTGAGAAAGTAGGCAGCTACATCTTCGCTGTCAGCGTCTTCATAGATCAGGGCATTGTCCTGATCGGTCGCAAGCGTCTGCTCCTCCCGCGCTTCACTGCCCAGCGCGACGAAGGCGAAGCGTGCCGGCGCCGGCCCAAGCTCCTCCAGCGCCAGTCCAATCACTCGCTTGGCAATCGCATCCGATGCGGACGTCGCAACATGGCAGATGTTCTGGGCTAACGCACCCGAGTCGACCAGAGACCCAATGAGTGCCGGGAGGCGCTCGTAGGCATCGGCAAGCTCCTCCAGGGTCTGAGCGCGACGGATCTGATGGGTGAGAACCACCAGCGAATAGCGGTCGGGTTGTAGCGTGCGACTGGTCTGAATCATGCCGACAAGCTTGCCGCCGCCATCGGTGACAGCGAGATGACGGGTATTGCGCTCCCGCTCGAGCAGAAACGCCTCGAAAAGGGGGGCCGTCTCATTGATGGACACAACCGGTGCACTCATAATCCGGGATATGGGTTCACGCGTGTCCAGTCCGACTGCTACCACTCGCTCGCGGATATCGCGGTCGGTGACGATCCCGACCGAGTCACCGTCGGGCGCGGTCACAACGACCGCATCAACATCGTGCCGGCCCATCAGCCGCACTACACGCGCGATCGGCATATCAAGCGTGCAGGAGACCGGCTTCTCCATCGAGTTACGCACGGGTTCAGTCAGGAAGAGAAACGATGTCTGGAGCTGCGATATCAGGCGCTCACGAGAGGTCTCGGACTGTGTGGCGCGATGACGCGTGATATCCTGAAGGCTGAGGATTATGCCCTGACGTCCGGAGATGGCCACTGCAGTAGAAGAGAGCAACACGGGCACCGTCTGCCCGGTCTTCCGTTTCATGCGCGCTTCAAAGGGTTCGCGCACTTCACCGCCCTGGGCGATGAGCTCGAGACTGTCGGCGGCTTCCTGATCATCTGCAATGACGATGTCGTGGAGATCAAGGAAGGCTAGCTCGGCTGCAGTATAGCCAAGCCGCTCAAGCAACATTCTGTTCGCATAGGCGCAGCGTCCGTCGAGCAGCAGCAACGTGCCGCTCGTGGAGGACTCCACAAGCGCGCGGTAACGCTCGTGCGACAAACGAAGCCTCCGCTCGGCCTCGGAGCGCTTACGTTCGACTTTCAAGCTCTGATAGGCCACAGTGAAAAGCAACACCGTGGCGAGCATCGTGACAATGAACGAGGCGTCAATCATATGACCGGTAATGGTCGCGATCTCGTCCCGCACGTCGTCAACATACAATCCGGTGCCAATGATCCATCCCCACGGTGTGAAGCCTCGCACGTACGATTCCTTCGCTTCCAACCGGTCGGGATCATCTTGCCACTGCCAGACGTAGGTGACATATCCCGAAGTGCCGATGCGGACCGCGGAGACGAACTCTACGAACGGGCGCACACCATCGGGATCGGTGAAGTCGGTAAGATCCTGTCCCTCAAGGTCATCTCGATACGGGTGCATCAGCATACGTGGGTGCATATCGGTGATCCAGAAGTAGTCCTTATCCTCGGGCCCGTAACGAAGGCGACGAATACGCTCGATGGCGGCAAGCTGCGCCTCCTCCAGTGTCAGCTTCCCTTCTCGGACCTCCCTGTTGTAGTCTGCGAGGATACTCCAAGCGGAGTTCGTAAGCTCGGTTGTCGTCTCCCGCTTGCGCTCCAGCAGGCGTTCCTCCAGCGTCGGGATCAAAACAGCGAAGATGAGCACAGCGAACACGCCGACAACCAGCAGTGAGGGAAGGATGATGCGAAGGAGGAGCCAGCGCCAGTTAATTCGTCCCCCTTCCGGCTGAGGTGCCTCGTCGAGGTCGAGAGATTGCGCCGGCACGTGATTCCCGTTGCGCGCATGGTCCCCCAAGGCCTCGCGAAACTGCTTCCAGCGTCCAACGGGCATTGCAATACCGGGCTCGGGCGCTCCCGTTTGAGTGAGGCCGTGGTAATCGCTTCCGCCACAGGTGAGGATTCCCAACCGATCCGCGAGAGTGGCGAGTCGGTCTTGCACCTCCACAGGGTAGGGCTTATAGTAGGCCTCGATGCCGTCGAGTCCCGCGCGCGCCAGTCTTCCCACTGCGGTACCCAGGGTGGGTTCGGTCCAACCCGTATGCAACGGGTGGGCCAGGAAAACAATGCCGCCTGCCTGGTGAATCGCGTCGATGGCCTCTGCGGCTCCGGGGATCTCGCCAAATAACGTTTGGATGGCCGGGCTTTCGGGGTCAAAACCGTAGGCCAGTAGATGGATCTCGGTTCCATCCAGGGTGGCGTGCACTTCCGCACCGGCGATCTCGGAAATACCGTGCTCCGCGGCAGCAGTGTGAAACGAGAGAAGCCCAGCGGTGGTTTGATGATCGGTGAGCGCCGCGTAGTTGACACCGGCCCCTGCCAAGAGATCGGCAACAGCCGCCGGCGAGTGGTAGCCGTCGCTTGCATCAGAGTGGCAATGCAGATCTACCAGCACGACCGGTTCGCTGCGTTCAGCGCTGCGAGGTTTGTCTTCCCTAAACATGACCGAATTATAGCATATCCCCTCTCGAAATAGGAGATTGATCTCAGCCAGTCCGGATGAGTCTAACCGGTAGGACGATGATAGCGCGACCGCTTAGGTATTGCCAGCTCGCAACCCGAGCCGAGCGCATTCGCCTGAAACGGAGCTCGATCACGGCATTTGCGGCTACCATTAACTATGCTACACTCTACTTTATCACAACCAAGTAAGGAGATAAACTACACATGGCTTTCACACTGGAAATCGGCGCAAGCGCCCCAGACTTTGAGCTTCCCGCAACAGACGGAAAGACGTACCAATTATCCGACTTCGACGACGCCGACACGCTCGTCGTCTTCTTCACCTGCAACCACTGCCCCTTTGTTCTGGGGTCCAACGAGGTTACCCGCCAAACGGCAGAACGCTTTGCATCAGAAGGCGTGCGCTTTGTCGGCATCAACTCAAACAGCAAGGTGACCCATCCCAACGACGATTTTGAGCACATGGTCGAGGAGATGGACAAGAACGCGTTTCCGTGGGTCTATCTGCGCGACGAGCCTCAGGATGTAGCCCGAGCCTACGGCGCCCTACGCACCCCACATTTCTACGTCTTTGACCGCGACCGCAAGCTGGTCTACACGGGGCGTGGCGTGGATAACCCGCGCGAAGTGGACAAGATGACGGTCAATGATCTGGAGAACGCGCTTGCCGAGCACGTAGCCGGTAAACCCGTGAGCACGCCGCTAACCAATCCCATCGGCTGCAACGTGAAGTGGGAGGGCGAGGACGCCCACTGGATGCCGGAAGAAGCCTGCGACCTCGTATAGACTGGAAGTTACTGAGAATTCAGCCTAAACGCACTGCGGGGAAGCTGTCCAAACAGCTTCCCCGCAGTCTTGTATCTTCAAGTCGTTGAAGCGTTATACTTCCTTCGTGACGCCGGCCATCAGCAGACCAAGACGTTCGGGCGTAGCTTCCTCGCTGGGTACAATGTCCATGATGCGCCCCTCGTAGATGACCGCGATGCGGTCGGAGAGCGCAAGGATCTCGTCCAAATCCTCCGAGATCAACAGGATGGCAGCGCCATGGCGCTTCTCCTCGCGAAGGCTACGGGATCGCTCGTCCAGTAGGCGTTCGTGAACGTAAATCGTGGCACCGATATCGAGCCCGCGGGTCGGCTGCGCCGCGACAATGACCCGGGGCTCTCGCGAAAGCTCCCGCGCCAGGATGACCTTCTGAATGTTTCCACCTGAGAGGTTCTTCGCGAGTGTCTCCTGCGAGGGCGTCTTTACGTTGAAGTCAACGATGTGACCGGCAGCTACGCGCGCGATCGCCTTGAAATCGAGGAAGCCGCGCCGCGCAAAAGGAGCGGTGGCATGCTCCCGCAGAATAAGGTTCTCCGCCACACTGAAATCACGGATCATCCCATCACGCATACGCTCTTCAGGGATATAAGCGAGTCCTTGGGCAATGAGTTCGACAGGACTCACGCCGGTGGTGTCCTTCCCCTCCAGCTGCACATGGCCTCGCGCCACCGGTCGCAGTCCGTTAATCACCTGCGCCAGCTCGCGCTGTCCGTTTCCGGAAACACCGGCCAGGCCTAAAATCTCGCCGGCACGCACCTCCAGGCTAACACCCTGAAGCGCATCCGTACCCCGATCACTTCGCGCCCAGACATCATGCAGGGACAAACGAACTTCGCCCGGGGTTACTGGCGCCCGGTTGCGCTGAAAACCCACATCGCGTCCCACCATCATACGCGCCAACTCGGCCTTGGTCATCGTGCCCTTGAGGCGGCTACCGACAACGGCACCATCACGGAGGACGGTAACGCGATCGCTGATGTCCAAGACCTCCTGAAGCTTATGGGAGATGAAAATAACGGAGTGGCCTTCCTTCACCATTTGACGTAAGATCTGAAAGAACTCAGCGACCTCCTGCGGCGTAAGCACCGCTGTAGGCTCGTCGAGGATCAACAGTTCTGCGCCCCGATAGAGCGCCTTGATAATCTCGACCCGCTGCTGCTGACCGACCGAGAGCTGCCACACACGCGCTCGTGGATCCACTTGAAGACCGTAGGTCTTGCCCAGCTCGGTGATGCGCTTGGACACCCGATCGAGATCCGTGATGACGCCGCGCGAAGAGGGAAGCCCCAACGCCACGTTCTCCGCGACCGTAAGCGAAGGAACGAGCATAAAATGCTGATGAATCATGCCGATGCCGAACCGGATCGCGTCGGTGGGTGAGGTGATCTGAACCGGTTCACCGTTGAGAAGAATTTCGCCGTCGTCAGGCCGATAGAGGCCATAAAGCACCTTCATCAATGTGCTCTTGCCGGCACCATTCTCGCCTAGCAGAGCGTGGACTTCGCCCTGATGCACGGCGAAGTCCACGCAATCGTTAGCCAGCACGCCCGGGAAGCGCTTGATGATCCCGCACATCTGCAGGTGCTCGATCCGAGTTCGCTCGGACGCGGTCCGAGTTCGCTCGGACCCATTCCGAGTTCGCTCAGTCACTGGGGCGTTGGCTTCGGTCATAGTCTTAAGGCAGTACGTTGATGCTGCCGTCGATGATCCCCTGCACCGTCTCGTCAGCCAGCGCGCGCACGTCCGCAGGCAGGTCGAAGTCGGGGTTGTACTCCATATAGAGGCCACCGTTTTCCAGGGTGATCTCAAACGACTGCCCACCCAGGGTGCCCTGACCGATCAAATCGATGATCTCCAGGATGATTCCCGACCAATCGTAGATCTGGTTGACAACGACGATCTCAGGAGCCAGCGCCGTCTGGCTTGCTTGCGTACCCAGCCAGAGAATGCCGTTGTCCTTGGCCACACCGATCGCACCCACTACCATCTGCGCGGTCCCTGCCATCACGTCAGCACCGGCGCCCACGTGGGTCTGCGCGGCCTCGGAGGCCAGCGCTACGTCACCGAAGGAGCCGATCCAGTTTGCGTTCACCTGGGCATCAGCGTTACCGGCATTTACGCCGGCGACGAAGCCATCGACGTAGAGCTTGGCGTCTCCAGTCTCGATGGGACCGACCACGCCTACGACGTTGCTCTCGGTGAGCGCGGCTGCGATGATGCCGTTGACGTAACCACCCTCCTCAGAGCGCGCCTCATAGGCGAAGACATTCGGGATACCGAAAGTGTCTACGGTCGTGCCCCAAGCAAAGCTGATGTCGGGGAAGTCCGGGGCGATTTCCTGCAAGACGCCGCCGTACTGGGAGCCGTGGGCGATGACCAGATCGTAGCCCTGGCTCGCGTAGTCGCGAATCGCCGCACCGGCATCATCAACGACGAACATACTCTCGGAGATGACATACTGCATATTCTCGGGTCCGCCCATCGCGGCCTGCACCAGGACTATGGCATCATGGATGCTCTGGCTGAAGGCCAGGTCGTTGTTAGCGCTCGGGGTAACCACAGCGACCCGGAAGGGTTCTGCAGCTTCAACCGGAACGTCCGTCGGCTCCGCCGCCGGGGGGGCGGTGGGGCTCGCGGGTGTAGCCGCGGGCGCGCACGCGCTCACTGCCAACGCCAGAAGAAGGATCATAACTGCCAGTTTGCTTAACTTGTTCATCGAATCTCCTCGTTTCCTTGAATTTACCATACAGGCACGACATACAAGACTATCTGGGACAGAAAGTCGGCTTACCCTTCGCGCACGAAGGGCTTGGTCAAGGCAGTAGGCGGTCGCACACGCTGCACCGCTACCACCAGTGCCACGATAGTGAGGACATAGGGCATCATCACCGCAAACTCCGAGGGGATGGGCAGCCCCAATACCTGAACCCACAACTGCAGGGCGTTCACCATACTAAAGAGAAGCGAGCCGGCGAGCACGCCCCAGACGCGCCAGCCACCGAAGTAGACCAGAGCTACCGCGATAAACCCCAAGCCACTGGTCATGCCCTGCTGAAAGACATTGAGCAGCGCAATGGAGAGCGACGCCCCGGCCAAACCCGAGAAGACACCGCCCAGTGTCACCGTGAAGTATCGGACCCGGCTCACGCTGACGCCCAGAGAATCCGCCGCCTCGGGGTTCTCACCTACAGCCCGGATCTTGAGCCCCAGCGTCGTGTGATTCATCACATAGTTGGCAATGGGCACGAGCAGATAGGCGGCATAGACTAGGAAGCTCTGGTTGAAGAAGACCGGTCCCAGGACGGGAATCCGGCTCAGCAAGGGGATGGCCAGGGGGCGGAAGCCGCTCACCGTTTGCACGGTGCCGAGCAGCGTCTGGAAGAGCAGATCGCTCATCCCGAGGCCGAAGAGAAAGAAGCCGATACCGCTAATGCCCTGCTTGGCGCGCAGCGTCACGCTCACGAAAGCCATGGCCAGACCCATCAGCCCGCCTACCAGAATCGCGGCGAGCAGTCCGAGCCAGAGGTTGCCCGTCTGCCGGACAGCATAGAAAGCCGCAAACGCGCCGAGCAACATCTGCCCCTCGACACCCAAGTTGAGGACGCCGCTGCGCTGCCCAAAGGTCTCGCCGATGCCGGCATAGAGGTAGGGTGTTGCCAGCCGGATGCCCGACGTCAGGATACCCAGCAAGACTTGCGCGGTAAACAGACTCTCGATCATACACTCGTCTCCCGGTCCGGGATGCGACTCGCAACAGCGCTCGCATCATCCCAACCCTGGTGAACCGTCTTACTCTCACCAGCTCCCTCACTCTGGAGTGCGTTTTCACCCGCGCGTCGCCGGGCGCGTTGTTGTCGCCACAGCTCGGTGCTAACGACGAAAACCACGACCAGCCCATTGAGCGATGTGATCAAGGCGGCAGGCACCTGCACCGTGCGCTGCAACCTATTAGCACCCACCAACAAGCCACCGAAGAAGAAAGCGGCCGGAATCGTCCCGAGCGGGTGAAGCTGTCCGAAGAGTGCCGCGACGATACCGTGGAAACCGGCGCTGCCGGTGAAGCCGGCGGCAGAGCCATCGGTGAATACACGAAAGTTGACGCCGAAGACCTGAATGACGCCGGCGAGTCCTGCCAGAGCGCCGCTCAGAGCCATAGAGAGCGCGACGTGTCGCGACACATTGATGCCGGCGTAGCGGGAGGCATCCGGGTTGAGACCGACAGCACGAATGCGGTAGCCGAGGGTCGTCCGCCAGAGCAAAATGTAGACCAAAACCGCCATTACCACTGCGATCAGCGTCCCCAGATGCAAGCGGGTCGGCACCAAGCGCGGCAGGCTGAAAGCAGGTGAAATGCGTGCTGTCTGTGGGATGCGGGACGCCCGCTCCAGCTGGATCGGATCGATCAGCGCGCCGAGAAGAAGAAAGTTCATCCCCTGTACGGCGATCTGATTCATCATAACGGTACTGAGGATCTCATTGACGTTGAAGCGAGCCTTGAGGACGCCGGGGATACCGCCCCAGATAGCGCCGCCCAGCGCTCCCACCAGAAAGGACAACGGCACGACGATCAGGGCAGGCCCCTCTGGGAGTGCCAGCGCCACAACGGTGCCCGAGATCGCGCCAGCGACAAACTGGCCCTCACCACCGATGTTGATCACGCCACCGCGAAAGGCAATGCAGATGCCGAGGCCGACGAAGAGCAAAGGGGTTGCACGAACTAGCGTGTCCGCCAGTGAGTTGACGCTCCCAAAAGCACCATCGATGAGTGCAGTGTAGGCCACAATTGGATTGGCGCCGAGCGCAAGCAGCATAACTGCGCCCACCAGCAGCGCCGCCAACGTGGCGATAACGGGCAGGAAAGCATCAATGATCGGCGAAGAAAGGCTGATCTTGCCGCGTCTCCTCATCGCTCCTCCTCCTCTGTCGGCACATCAGAGCTACCTTGTATGCACTCCCCCTTTGGCATTTGGATAGCTTATCACAATCCGGCGCTTGTGCAAGCATTTTGTAGGATGAAAATAGAGTCAGTTTATTGAGCACTCCGACACCTTAATCCAAGGGATCCAAGCTGCTCCTTGTCTACTCTCTCCGTACGTGCTAACATCCTTTAAGGTTTGTCGACCGGCAAAGGGTCCTCCAAGTGGTCTTCACTTAAGAGCAGTGAGGTGCGATAGCGTGAGTTGGTTCAAGAGTCTCCAGGAGAGCACCTGGTTTCGCTGGGTACTTCGGCCGCTGCTCATCGTCGTTCCTCTCGTTCTCCTCGGACGTCATTACGCGGTCAATTGGCAGGCTTTGCAGGCTTACGATTGGCAAGTTGATGTAGCGAATGCGGGTCTGGGCCTATTCCTGCTGCTTCTGGCGTTTGCACTTCTCCCTCTGGCGCTTCAGCAGATTCTGGCGGCGTTGGGCTGTCCGATTGGTTATCGGCACGCCTACTATGGATTCTACATTTCGCAGTTGGCGAAATATCTGCCCGGTCGTGTCTGGGTAGTACCCGGACGTGCCCTGGTACTGAAGAAATTCGGTGTAGACCCGCTCTCGAGTACTGTCGGGATGATCGTTGAAACATCCGTCCTTGCCGTGACAGGTGCAGTTGCTTTCGTACCTTACGCCTTACTGGCGCCCAATGGGGACGCTTGGAGCCTCTGGTACCTAAGCCCGTTTCTTCTGGTCATCCTCCATCCCAGAGTCTTCAACAAGGTCGTGCATTGGCTGGAGATGCGTCTGGGAAGGAAAAACCCTTCCGTCCATTTGACGAATCGTCAGTCCATCTCAATTATCGTCCTGGGCCTCCTTTTTTGGGCGGTAACAGGGGCGGGGTTCGCGGCCTTAGTTGCGAGCGTGGAAGGCTTCCCGCCCGATCTTCTATTCGTCTTGCCCGGAGCGTTTAGTTCCTCTTGGGCCGCGGGATCGATCGCATTCGTGAGTCCGGGCGGCCTTGGGGCGCGCGAAGGGGCACTTGTCCTACTCCTATCGCCATTTCTGGCCTCTCCCATCCCGGCGATCGTTGCCCTCCTGTCTCGACTCTGGTGGACATTGGCCGATCTGTTCTCATGGTTTATCGCTTTTGTGGCTCAAAAGTTGGCCGCAAGTAAGTGGTTCCGGGGGCACAGCAGGGAGTAATGAGTCAGACCTAAGTCTCTACAGCCAGCTCCTCAGGTACCACCCGGGCAATCGGGCCAAGCAAGAGCTCCCCCTGAAGCCCGGCATTCTTTCCACAGAGAACCCATGCCCTGTTCAGGCACGGCTTCCCGCGCCACCGTCATCGGGAGCCGGAACCCTCGCGACCTCAGGTATGGTCCTGCCGCTGCTATCAGAGACGCCTCTTTGTCAAGAACCGCAATTTGCGCTATTATGTTTATATCAATCAGATACATTCCAGCTATCATCGGGGGCAGGATCCGTCGTAGTCTGCCGGTGACATTAAAGGAGGTTACGCGTGTTCGACTTTCAGAATCGTATTGTAATGGTTGCCGGTGCTACAGGAAACTTAGGCCAGGCGGTGGTTAGGGCCTTCTCAACGGCAGGGGCCAAAATGGTGTTGTTGGACCGAGCTACGGACCGCCTCGCACGAATCTACCCCGAATTAAGCGGTTCACCCAACCATCTGCTCTTGGGGTCCGTGGATGTTACCGATGCGGATACCGTTGAGCAGGCTGCCCAGCGCTCTTTGGCGCACTTTGGCCGCGTCGATGTACTTGCGAATGCCGTGGGTGGCTATCGGGCAGGGCACCCGGTTCACGAGACCCCGCTCAGTATGTGGGACACGATGATGGATCTGAATGCACGGACGGCCTTCGTCCTTAGCCGAGCCGTAGTGCCCCAAATGCTGACGCAGGGGGAGGGCAAAATCGTGCATGTGGCTGCGCGGGCGGCTTTGATGGGTAGTGGCGGGGCAGCCGCCTATAGCGCCTCGAAGGCGATCATCCTTCGCCTCGTCGAGAGCATGGCTGCCGAGCTGCGGCACGAGGGCATTAACGTCAACTGCGTATTACCCGGGACCATCGACACACCACAAAATCGCAAAGCAATGCCGAACGCCCCCATCGATCGCTGGGTCGCACCGGAGGCGATTGCTGATGTGATCTTGTTCCTTGCATCGGATGCGGCCCGTGCGGTGAATGGAGCCGCCGTGCCGGTGTATGGACTAAGCTAAAAGGGAGGGAAAATGAATCTGAAACCTATAACCAAGGAGCACAAACGGCTGATCGACTCTGAGGCCCGGCGGGCCGACTGGAAGGAGTGGGGGCCGTATGTAAGCGAGCGCGCCTGGGGTACCGTGCGGGAAGACTATAGTGCGACCGGCGAGGCCTGGGAGTACTTCCCACACGATCACGCTCGCAGTCGTGTTTATCGCTGGAACGAGGATGGCCTGGCCGGTGTCAGCAACCGCTTCCAGAACCTCTGCCTGGCCGTCGCACTGTGGAATGAGCGTGACCCCATCCTCAAGGAACGACTGTTTGGCGTGACGGGAACCGAGGGTAACCACGGCGAGGACGTGAAGGAGATTTACTATTATCTCGATAGCACCCCCACCCACTCATATATGAAGATGCTCTACAAGTATCCGCAGGTCGCGTTTCCCTATGCAGAGTTGGTGGCGGAGAATCGCGCACGGGGCCTCTATGATCCCGAATATGAGCTGGTCGACGCGCTCCACGATACCTTTGCCGAGAGTCGCTACTTTGACGTCTTTGTCGAGTATGCCAAGGCCGACCAGGAGGACCTTCTCTGCCGGATCACCGCGATCAATCGCGGTCCGGAGCCCGCGCCGATCCACGTGCTACCACACTTGTGGCATCGAAACACCTGGTCCTGGGGCTACGGTCGCCCCCGCCCCGAGCTGCGGAGGATCGGACCAGGAGCCGTGTACACCGAAGACCGTCACCTGGGTGCCCGCTGGTGGTACGTGAAGGGTGAGGCCGCCCTGCTCTTCACCGAAAATGAGACGAATGCAGAGCGCTTGTTTGGCTCTCCCAACGCCACACCCTACGTGAAGGACGGCATCAATGATGCTGTCGTCGAAGGGCACACCGACCGTGTTAACCCGGATAAGATAGGGTCCAAAGTAGCGGCACACTTCCAGGCCACCGTCGGGTCGGGGGAGACTTTTACAGCGTGCGTCCGATTCTCGAACGTCGAGCACGAGCATCCCTTTGACGATTTCGATGCGGTCTTCGCGCAACGCATCGAAGAGGCCGATGAGTTCTATGCGACCATCCAAGAGCCGGTACGTCGGAATGAGGAGGAAAAGCGTATAGAACGGCAAGCTCTGGCGGGACTGATGTGGACGAAGCAGTTTTACCATTACAGCGTGGAGCTATGGCTGAATGGAGATCCTGCTCAACCACGTCCACCTGAGAGTCGCAAGCAGGGGCGGAATGCCGACTGGACTCACTTATATAATCTTGATGTTGTTTCTATGCCCGACAAGTGGGAGTTTCCGTGGTACGCAGCGTGGGATTTGGCGTTCCACGTCCTTCCTATTGCGATGATGGACCCCGAGTGGGCCAAGCGCCAGCTTATTCTGTTAGCACGCGAGTGGTATATGCACCCAGATGGACGGCTGCCGGCCTACGAGTGGGCTCTGGAAGATCTGAATCCGCCGGTACACGCCTGGGCCGCCTGGCACGTATACCGCATCACAGGCCAAAATGATACGCTTTTCCTCGAGCGCGTCTTTCACAAGATGCTCTTGAACTTCACCAAGTGGGTGAATCGCGAGGATGTTGATGGGAAAAACGTTTTCCAGGGCGGCTTCCTGGGACTGGACAATATCGGCGTCTTCGATCGGAGCGCGCCACTGCCCACGGGTGGGCATCTCGATCAAGCCGACGGTACGGCCTGGATGGCAATGTACTGCTTGGTGCTGATGAGCATTGCGCTGGAACTGGCTCGTACCAAGCCGTCGTACGAGGACGTGGCGACCAAGTTCTTCGAGCACTTCGTCTACATCGCATACGCAATCCAGGATATGGGCGGTCATGGCGTTAGCTTGTGGGACGAGGAAGATGGCTTCTATTACGACGTCCTTCACACACCCGATGATACCTTCATCCCGCTACGCGTCCGCTCCTTTGTGGGGCTGATCCCCCTGGTCGCCGTGCAGGTGCTGGAACCGGAGCTACTGGAGCGTCTGCCACATTTCCGTCGGCGGATGGAATGGTTCCTCGAGTACCGGCCGCACCTGGCAGCGAGTGTCGCGCCCTTTACGGAGGTGGGTGCGCACGGTCACCGCGAGCTATCGCTTGTCGATAAAGACAAGCTGACCCGCATCCTGAGGCGGATGTTCGATACCGAGGAATTCCTGTCCGACTACGGCATACGTTCGCTCTCCCGTTATCATGCCGACCATCCCTTCCACTTCCACGCAGACGGCACAACCCGTACCGTGGCGTATGAGCCGGCCGAATCACGCTCGGGTATCTTTGGAGGCAATTCCAATTGGCGAGGCCCCATCTGGTTCCCGATCAACTATCTTCTGATCGAAGCCCTGCGCAAGTATCACCACTATTATGGGGATTCCTTTACAGTCGAAGTGCCGACGGGCTCGGGTAATCGCATGACGCTGGCTGAGGCAGCCGATGAAGTGTCTCGCCGCCTGCAACGCATCTTCCTGCCGGATCCGGACAATCAGGGTCGCCGCCCCGTCTTCGGTGATGCGGAGATCTTTCAGACCGATCCAGACTGGCGCGATCACATACTGTTTTACGAGTACTTCAATGGGGATACCGGGGCCGGGCTGGGCGCCAGCCACCAGACCGGCTGGACGGCGCTCGTCGCCAATCTGATCCAGCGCCCCGACAATGCACCGTGCCCGTATTGCAGTGAGGAGGCTGATGAGTAAGCAACCACGACGCAATGAGAGCTCGCTGATGCGGGGCGAGGCAGGAGTCCTGTCCGCAGTG
>SLDA01000485.1 GCA_007125545.1 Thermoflexales bacterium
AGGCGCCACCGCCGTCTGAGGCGCCACCTCAGCACAGGCCAACCGGGCTCTCGCGCTCAGCGCCGCCCCGTACAGCAGAATCGTGACGAGCAACGTGGGGTGCCAGGTCCACCCGGACGCAACCCATCCGCCCGCGACATAGAGAGGCAGCAGTCCCCATGCCCAACAAGCCGGGAGCCGGCGCGCCGCAAATGACTGGATGCCGACGGCAAGTAACAGTGCAGCCGCGCCGATTGCGATCGAGAACTGCCCCGTCACGAACCAACCCGCGGCGCCACCCAGCACCACAGCGATGCCTGCAGACCACACCACCGGCTGTACGGACCTCAACCAGCCCCTAACCACCTACACACCCAGCTCGGCTTGCAGGATCGGGCGCATCTTGCGGGCCGCGCCCGCCCGATGACTGATCTGGTTCTTAATCGCCTCGGGCAACTCCGCCATGGTCTGATCAAGTGTGGGCACATAGAAGACGGGGTCGTAACCAAAACCACGCTCTCCGGAAGGCTCAAACGCGATCAGCCCCTCACAAATGCCCTCAGTTGTGAAATTGCGCCCATCGGGCAAGACCAGGACGGCGACACAACGAAAGCGCGCGGTGCGGTCCGGCTCCGGTAGCCCGTCGAGTGCTCTCAACAGGGCCTCATAGCGCACTTCATCGCTGCCGGGGCGGAAACGGGCTGAGTGTAGACCTGGAGCACCCTCGAGAGCATCCACCTCTAAGCCCGAATCATCGGCCAGGGCCGGAAGCCCGGAGGCTTCCACCAGCGCCCGCGCCTTTAGCAACGCGTTCTCCGTGTAGGTACCGCCCGTTTCCTCCACCGGCAGCGCTACGCCCACCTCCTCGGGCAAGACGATCTCCAATGACAGGCCCTCAAGAAGCGCGACCCACTCACGCCGCTTTCCGGGATTGTGGGTCGCAAGCACCACACGGATCAGATCACTCATTCCCATCCTCCATCTCACTCTCGCTCTGCGCCAGGCGGCGCACCAGCCGTTCGCGCCGGTGACTCACCTCGGCCAGCATCTTGTAGCGCCGCATACCGCTGGGCCAACGCTCCACGCGACGCACCGCCTCTTGCGTGCAAACGAGCGCTGCCGGGAGATCGCGGGCCGACCACTCATAATACTTGGCCTTCTCGATCAGCGGCGTCACCGCACCAGGAAGCGCCGCAATCCAGGCGTCCCAGATCGCGAGCGCCTCATCCCACGCCTCCCGGCGCCGGCAGCGCAGGCCCATTTCTTCCCAAAGCCGGGAGGCACAGGGCTCCGCAAGCTCGCCGGCTTCACCCGAGAGCGCGCGCCGCCAGGCCGCCAGGGCCTCGTCCTCTCTCCCTACCCGATCATACACGCGTCCCACCCCCGCCCACTCCGCCGGGGCCAACGACATCTGCTCGGGCGCATCTACCATTCGGGCCACGTGGACAAGGAGGGAGGCGAGACTCAATACATCAATCTCGTTGTGGTAGAAGATGCGGGTCATATCGCTCGTGTCGCCGCTTTCGAGATACTCGCGGTACAGCCAGGGAATCAGACCCGAATCGATGTCCTGTCCCGTACGTTCCACCCCCAGGATGTGGTGCTCGAGCTGGCCCAACGCCCGCGACGCCAGATGATCCCGCCACAATTGCCGCGCCACCGTCAGCAGATCCAAATGCGGAAGCGCCAACGGCTCGGGCATCATCCGGTTCAGGATGTATCGCGTCTCCAGGATTGGGACGTCGAAGCCCCGTCCATTGAAGGTGACAAGCCCCGTAGCTTCAGAGAGCACCCTGCTCAGATAGCGTAAGGCCGCGGGCTCTTCTTCAGGACGTCGCATAAAGATGAGGTGAAGCACCAATTGCGCGCCATCCCAGATCCCCGCCCCGACCAGAAACGCCAGTGTGCCCGTGCCCCCCGACAAACCGGTCGTCTCCGTGTCGAGAAAGGCCGGATGACGGCCGAGATCTGGGACGCCCACCAACTCCAGCGCGCGGGCCGGCAGCTCCGAGAGGGCACCAATGGCGTGGCGCCCGTGCAGGCAGCTCCCCGGATACGTATACTGCGCCAGCCAGAAAGTGCCGTGCTCGTTCGTAACCTCCCCACCCGGCAGATTCGTGGCCCGTGGCCGTGCTGAAGCCGGATCTGCATCAGGCGTCGCGCGTGGCTGAAGGCCAGCCAAGCCCTTAATCACGCCCAATTTACGCAACCGTTGTTGCAGCGACTCGTCCACGCTCACCAGCCTCAATCCCCTTCGCCAGGCTCTACCAGCTCGACAGGAGTACCGACACGTAACCCCAACGTCCGCGCCGCATCTCCCTGATTCACGGCAATCTCCAGCATACCTTCACTTCCGACTAACGCCAGTAGCTCACCCTGTGTGGTCTCTCCGTAGGTACGATGGATCCTCCCGATATCGCTATGCGAAGCCCGATTCGTCGGGCCACCTCTGTTCGGTAGCACAATCCTACCCGGCAGCCGGACTGTCACGCGCGAGGCGTTGATCATACGCGCCTCCGTAGTGCCAAAGGCCGGGTCCAAATGCAGCACCGGACCTTCCCATATGAGCCGGCCGATATTCGTGATGGCATTGCCGAAGTGATCGATATAGATGACCTCTCCCTGGATACTTCGCGAGCCTATTTCCATCTGCGGAAGCGGCAAGGTGACCGGATCGGAGACAACCGGACCGAGCTCCTCGAGAGGCAGCCCTGCTGCAACATACGCTGCGGCGGGGGCGAAAACATCCCGACCGTGAAACGTGCTGCTGATTGTCGTCCGGCAATATCTGGCGTTTTCCAGGGCTACGGTGAGATCCGGTCGTGCCGCGGCCCAGAGATAGGTGAAGATTCCGTTGTCCGGCCCCACAACGACGCCCCACGGGGTGCGGGAGGCGATGGCCCGCCGTGCCGTCCCCACCCCGGGATCGACCACCACGAGATGGACGCTATCCTCGGTGAAGTAAGGCACCGCCGTCCAAAGCACGTACGCTGCACCGCCCAGATCCTGTGGGTTGATAATGTGAGTGATATCGACCAGGGGCACCCCCGGCGCGATCCCGGAGATGACCCCTTTCATCGCTCCGACATAGCCATCACCCAATCCGAAGTCGGTCGTCAGTGAGATGATCACGTACGAACTCCTTTCGCTTTGAACCTACCCTACCCGGCGCGCAAGCATTCTGACCATCAATTGGAGCTGATCAACCCGCAGGATCCACGCCAATCCCGTGTACACGACCAGACCCACCGGCACGCCAATAAACGCTTGCAGAGTGACAGACTGGGGTCCGTTGGACCGAAAGGCTAACAGCGCCAGCGCCATCCCGACGGATGCAGCGCCCACGCGCGTCGTCGTCTGCAGCAGTCGCCTGCCGGGAATGCCGCCCAGCCGCCGGCGCAGCAGAAAAAAGAGCAGCGTGGCCTCGACCATGGTCGCCAGCGAGGCGGCCAGCGCGAGTCCGGACAGCGGCGAGGCCCCGGCAGCGACGAAAACCGAGGGCAGGACCACGCCCAACAGCGCATTCAAGGTTACGGAGATGCCCGCGGTCAGCGCGGGCGTCCAGGTATTGTGCAGTGCAAAGAAGGCACGTCCCAGGACCTCCAGCACAGAATGGCCCACAAGTCCCAGGGCGAAAAATGCGAGGGCAGCAGCGACGACCTGAGTAGAGCCGGCATCAAATGCACCCCGCTGGAACATCGTGGCCACAATCGGCTCGCCTAACATGACCATACCCACGGAGGCCGGTATAGTCAATGCGATAAGCATCTGGATCGCATTGACCAGGGTGTGACTCAACTCATCCGTTCTCCCCAGGGCAGCCTGCGTGGAAAAGGTTGGAAATACCGCGGTCCCGACTGCCTGCGCGAATACGCCCTGCGGCAGAAGCATAATCATCCACGCGTAGTTCAATGCCGAGATCGCGTCAGGCCCAAGCCGCGATGCGAGGTTGGTGATAACCAGAACGTTCACCTGCGCAGCCGCCACACCAAGCATCCGTGGCGTGATCAGGACGCCTACTTCGAACACGCCGCGGTCTCCACGTCCCAAGGTGGGCCAATATCTGGCTTTGTGGCGGACCAGACCGGGCACCTGGACGAGAAGATGTCCCGTCGCCCCGACGACCATACCGATCGCAGGTCCCATCGCTCCCAACCCCGTCCGACCACCCCAGACCGCGCCGAGGATAAGGCCCAGGTTGTAGACAATCGGGGCCAATGCGGGCAACAGGAAATGCTGATGCGCGTTGAGAATCCCCATCAGGACACCGCTGACGCCGAAGATGGTCGGGGAAAGCAACATGACGCGCATAAGCGCGACGGTTCGCGCCTGTACATCCAGCGGCATCGCGGGCGCAACGACGACGCGAACCAACCAGGGCGCGATCGCGATGCACAACAGGCTGATGGGAAGAATCAGGGCTACAAGGATCGTGATAATTGCTGAGCCAAGATGCCAGGCCCCATCTATCTCTTTACGGGCCAGCCGGCTTGTGAACAGGGGAATAAACGCCGAACCCAATGCGCCACCGGCGACGACGAGGAAAATGGTTTCAGGAATTCGACCTGCCGCCACAAAGGCGTCCATCTCCGGGCCCGTGCCGTAGTAGGCGCCCATAACCATCTGTCGCACGAGCCCCAGGGCCCGGCTGGCAGCAAACGCTGCCATCACCAACACTGCTGCCCGCGCTACCTGCCGTTGCCCCATCTGCATAGTGGAGATTATAACACAAGGAGAGAAGGGAGGATCGGTGGAGCGTGGTCCGGAGCCGGGTGCTAGCGCACCCGGATGCTCGATCCAATCAATGCCGCGGCAGATTTGAGAACCAGTGTCGCGTACTGTCCGGCATTCAATCCAAAGTTCACCTGTACCTGCCACCGCTCGGAATGCAGAGCATCGGGCTCCGGCGGCTCGCTCGACACACCCCACGGCGCGAAAGCCACTGTCCGCTCGCCCTTGGTGAGATAGACCCGGCGCAGGATGCGCGCCTTGAACTCGCGCAACTCCAACTGCTCCTTCTCAAAAACCTCCGCGGAAACCGCTTCGAAGGGCCCTTCATAGCACGCGGTAAGGCGTGGCAACTCAACCAGCACGGTCTGGAGTTCCCGCATCGTTTCGTCTGGTTCCGGGACGGGAAACTCTCCTCGCATCACCCGGATACGGGCAGCCGGTACGAGCGTCTGATCGATATAGGCACCCACAATCTCGTTCCAGACCCAGGATTGGTACGCCGAGAGATAGATCGAGAGCAAGCGATCCTGTATCAGGTTTGCGGCTTTACGATACTCATTGGGGTGATCTTTGAGGTAGGTAATCACGCTGCGAAAGTTGGATGGCCGGGGCGCCTGGTGCAGCAGAAAGCCCCACTCGCCCCAATGTTCGGCGACCAGCCGCTTGAACTGCCGGATCTCGCGTGGGTCACCGACCATCGCCTTCGCCAGATACATGCGAACCACCTGCTCCGCATCTCGTTTGAGAATTTCCTTGCCGATGAATCCGTCGGATGTGAGAGAGCCGAAGCGCTGGTCATCGAAGTAGTTCGGCAGCCCGTAGGTCTCCAGTTGGAGCATCGTCGCCCCAAAGCCGCGCGCCTCTACTTCCGAAAGATCCCTTATGACCACCTCGAACTGATTACCCTCAAGATCCCTTGGGCGCAGCGCCCGCGGCCCCCACCCCACGCGCTGTGCCACGAAGCCCCTCCCGTGCAACTCCTCCGGTCCCTGTTTGCGCACGCTAGCATACTGGACCGTGATCGCTGACTTGTCTTTGAGCGCCGGAAAAACCAGCGCACTGGGCGTGACTTTGAGGCGTTCGGCCATCGCATTGCGAACTGCGATCGTCGTCATACCCTCTTTTTCGACCCGATAGTAAGCAAAGGCGCCACTATCACCCGGAAAACAGATACGCTCCTCTACTCGAAAGTCCTCCGGTAGTCGCTTGATCCGCATCGAAACCTCCTACGTTGATGGGTCGGTGATGGCAGATTCAGGCGCCGGCGTCGGCATCTCATCGACGAAAACGACCTCCTCAAAGCCAAGAGCTAATATGAACGCACGGAGAACCTCCTGGGCGTTGGCTTCTGCGTCTTCCTCCAGCCCGCCCTCCAGAGCCGCCGTGAGAATTCGGCGTTCCGCTGCGCGCCGGGCATCGGTCTCGAGCTCAGGATTGAGGCCGACAACGCCCGTTCGGCGATCGTAAACCCACGTTCGCTCATTGTTCAACGTAGCGACGAAGACCTCGACGGGAGGCAACTGGAGGTAGACCGTTCCGTCGTCGGTCCGGGCGACGTGCTCCTCGGTGACCTTCTCCAGGTCAATCCCGGCGAT
>SLDA01000536.1 GCA_007125545.1 Thermoflexales bacterium
AGTGGGCATGTCGACCGTTCCTGAAGTCATCACTGCCCGCCATAGCGGATTGCGGGTCTTGGGGCTGTCGGGAATCACCAATACTTTGTCCGGTGAGGCCTCGCCGTATGCATCGTCGCCCAATCACGACGAAGTTCTGGAGGCAGGAAAGATCCTGGTACCGAGGTTGGAGCATATCATTCGAGGCGTTCTGCGGAGTCTATGAACGTTATTCTGGAGTGGCTTGTCCGGCAGGTCATCTGGATCTCCGTGATCTGTTTGATTGGCGCAGCCGGCTACGTGGCATCCGCTATCGTCGCCAAGCGGCAGTGCGATGTGGCGCAGTTCACCCTGGAGCGCGAGGTCTACCACCATCGAATGGCGCGCGCTTGGTTCGTAGCGGGGCTCTTCCTGACACTTGGGGGCATCGTTTTTGCGATCAGCGTCATGTGGATACCAACGGCTGCCATAGGGAGCGCTGTCACGCAAACGCCTACCAATGGCCTGCATACGCTTACACCTGTCCCGCGTTGGCCGACACCGTCCGCGGCGACACCGGGCGCCGCCCAGGTCGTGGTTTCCGCACCTGAACCCTTGGGCACGGTCGCGCCGCTGGATCCTGCTTCTGGGCTGTCCGCCGATCTATTGCAGCCGGACTGCCCCTTTTCAAGTGCCCAGATTACCTATCCTGTCGCAGGTAGTGAGCTCTCTGACATTGTCGAGGTCGTAGGCACGGCGATGGTAAATGCCTTTTCGTACTATCGATTCGAGGTAGTTTTCCCCGGTTCGACAGCGCCTACCTTCGTTGCCCAATACGAAGGAGCGGTTGACAACGGGTTGTTGGGCCCCTGGGATATCTCAGATCCTACCCGATTTCCGCCTGGAGGACCGTACCGTTTCCAGCTCGTGGTTGTAGATATCTATGGGAACACCACGACGTGCACCATTCCTGTTGACATTGTTGCGGGAGGGGATGGGTAAGGCGCACTCTGTGCGTGCGGGCGCTGATGATCTCTCCCGTCGTCGAATGCTATGGATCTCCCGGATTGGATCCGGCTTCTGCTGTGCTGAAATTGTGTAAAGGAGAACGTCTTGCTTATTCGTGCTGTTCGTGACGGTGATTGGGAATCCTGTCTCAGCATCGATCTGGCGTATGAGACCGATATCGCTTGGCAAATGGAGGAGTCGCAGGATGCCGGCGGCTGGCACGTGTCCTTCCGTGAGATCCGCTTGCCGCGGACTCTCCACATTCAGCCTCCAGTTCCTGAAGATGGAGCGCTCAAAGGCTGGCAGAACCGGGATAGCTTCTGGGTTGCTGTCGAGCAACGTGGAGTCGTCGGTTATCTGGGCCTCGATGTGGATCCTGCGCGACACCACGCCCAAATCGTCGATCTGGCGGTGGCACCGCAGTTTCGGCGCCAGGGTGTGGCGTCCGCTCTACTTGATCGAGCCGTGGAGGGATGCTTGCGGCAGCGCGTGCAACAGGTTGTGCTTGTCTGCCCTTTGCGAGCTTACCCCGCTCTCAATTTCGCCCTTAAGCATCGTTTCGCTTTCTGCGGTTTTCAGGATGCCTACTGGCCCGGCCAAGAAGTGGCCCTGTTTTTTCGGTTGCGTGTTCGGTAGCCTGTTCCCGCTTCTAAACTATGGATTGGTTGCATTTCCTCAGCCGCGCAAATGACGTCCTGACCGCAGGTGTTGGCGCCACTGCTCTGGCGTTAGCGCTCTACATGCTCTCCTACAACCGCAGGAGTCGTGTCGCGCTGACTTTTGTCGGCCTTCTGAGCTGTGTCGTCGTCGTCTATCTGGTGGACCTGTTGCTCACGAACGTCACAGACCTGAGCGCCGCCGAAACCCTGCTCCGCTTCCAATGGTTCGGGATCGCACTTACGCCGCCACTCTATCTGGAGTTCGTCCGGGCTATCCGACTGTTGGTCTTGCGCGATCGTTCTCCCCGCTGGCTCCGCCCTCTGAGTTTCGGGATTGGAGTCCTTATCGCTCTGCTTGCCATTTTCACCGACCTCGTCGTCCGTGGTGCGGTACTGGAGGCAGGCGCTAATCATCTTCGACCCGGGATCCTCTTTTACCCCTTTGCACTCACCTTCGCGCTGGTGGCGCTTGGGGGACTTCGTCAGACTCTGCTTGCCCGAAAGCGGTGTCATACACATACCGCCCGGCGCCGCATGGCTTATCTCTCGATCAGCTTTGTGGCTCCGGCAATGGGCGTGTTTCCCTATCTGTTGTTAGCGGGTTGGCCCCCCGCGCTCCCCGCTGCCGTTCTGTATGTGTTCCTCCTTATGGGGAATATCGCTGTGGGTACGATGCTGGCCCTGCTCGCTTACAGTGTCGCTTTCTTCGGCACGCTAATGCCGGACCGTGTCATCAAGCACCGCATGGTGCGCTTCTTGTTGCGTGGCCCTGTGACAGCCTTTCTCGCTCTCATTGCATTCGGCGTAGGATTGACCGTCGAACCGTGGCTAGGATTGGCACAATACACACTATCACTTGTGGCGCTTGCCGTCGCCGTGATCGGAGCACAGTTGGGCGTTGAGTTGCTCAAGCCGATCATCGACTTAGCTCTCTATCGAAGCGGTGCCGCTGAGGTGATTCGGGTCCAGGAGCTGAGCCAGCGCCTCCTCACCACGGCGGATTTGCATCAGTTCCTGGAGAATGTGCTCGCTGCTATATGCGAGTTGATGCTTAGCGGCGGTGGATTTCTGGCGGTACTCGAAGATGGCAAGTTGCGCTGGGAGACGTGGTGTGATCTATCGATTAGTCAGGAAGAGCTGAATGACCTGCCGCTCAGCGCGATTATCCAGGCACGTGAGGGGAGTGGATTTATCGAATGGGAAGGCCACCTGATCATTCCGTTGCGTGATAGAAGCGGTAGTGATCTTCTCGGATTAGTTGGGCTCAGTGCGCCCGGCGTCGATATGCCGCTGACCCCTGAACAGCAGCCGCGTCTCGATCAACTTCTGCTGCAAGCTTCGGCAGCATTGGCGGATCGTCGTCTCCAGCAAGTGGTATTTGCTGCTTTCGCCCCTCTGATGGATGAGCTTCGGGACATTCAGATGCGCGGGGGGATGCTTCGGTATGAAGGCGATTCAGTAGTTGGCTTTGCGCTGGTTGAGTCGCCGGAACTACCCCAATGGGTTCATGACGCGCTGGCCCACTACTGGGGTGGTCCTCGCCTTACGGAGAACCCCCTGCTCCAACTGCAAATCGTCCGCCAAGCTGCACTCGACCACGATGGAAATGTCGTGAAGGCGCTCCGCGAGGTGCTAGCCAGTGCGATTGAACGACTACGGCCTGATGGCGAGCGAAAGTTGACAGCACCCGAGTGGCTGTTGTACAATATACTTGAGATGAAGTTTCTGCGTGGTGAGAAAGTGCGCCAGGTCGCAGTGCGCCTAGCCGTCAGCGAGTCAGACCTCTACCGGAAGCAGCGCGTGGCCATTGAGAATCTTGCTGGTATCCTCGTCGACATGGAGAGAGAAGCACAGGATTCGTCAGTTTAGTTTGTGTAGGTCATGATTAAGGAGCAGTTGAATGGATCACTATATCCCGCCGTACTGTGTCCCTTGTGAGCGCTATTGGCAATCGCTCTTGGAACAGGGACCTGTCAGCACGACAAGCTGGAAAAAGCCCTGGGAATGGACTGAGGTGCCGGCAGTCGCGCTCGAAATTTGGGATGAGGCCCGCGAACTGCTCAGGCGTCATACCGTAATGAACCTGACGGTCGATAGCTATAATCGCGGTGGCCTGATCGCTCATTGGAAGGAGATCGAGGGTTTCGTGCCTGCCTCACACTTGATCGATTATCCTTTTCCCGCCGATCCCGAAGCGCGCGAAGGCTGCTTTGCGCAGTATTTGGGCCGTACGTTGCGTCTTTGCCTCATCGAAGTAGAACCGGCACGTAACCGGATTCTCTTGTCGGAACGGCAAGTGGCGGAATGCGAGTTGGCGCAGCCCGTGTGGCCTGAGTGGCTGTGCATTGGGAGTGTCTGTACCGGCATCGTCACCAGCATTCGCCCCTTCGGAGCTTTCGTCAATATCGGTCCCCTTGAGGGCATGATCCACATCTCTGAAATTTCCTGGGGGCGTGTGCGCCATCCCGAGGACTTCATATGTCCAGGCCAGGAAGTTCGCGTGAAAATCCTGAACGTAGATCTGGATCACCAACGGGTTGGCCTTTCACTGAAGCGGCTTCGACCCAATCCGTGGATGACGGTTCGCGAACACCTAAATCTTGGCGAGACCGTTACTGGTGCGATTGCGAGCGTCGAGCGTTTTGGCGTCTTTGTCGAGCTGACGGAGGGGATCGAGGGGCTTCTGCACATCTCGGAACTGGCGTGTAGTTGTCCGGAAGATCTCTATGGCACATATTGTGCCGGTGAAGATATTAATGTCCGTATCCTGGATATCACGCCGGAGGAACATCGCATCGCTCTAGCTTTGGCTGCTTGAGCTTAAGGATCAGCCGGAACGCTCCACAATGCTCTACTAAAGGAGACGGGATGTCCAGGCGAAGCTCTACTAGAATGGCACGACCGCGCGGCGGAACGGCTAAGCCGCGCAAGGCGACACCTAAGTCTCAAGGTGGGTCGTCCAAATCTCATGCCAGAGCACCGTCAACGCGCACTGGCGCAGCAAGCTCCGGTGGCAGATCCTCTGCACCAGACTCGCCGCTGAAGCGCGTAATATGGTGGATCTGGGATTGGGCTTGCGGTCCTGCCGGCCAGCAAATCCTTGCCCTCGCTCTTATCGCATTAGGCTTCGTGACCCTCATCACCTTAATTCCGGGTGTGAATTCTGGCGATCTGGTTGGAGCGTGGGTGCGCTTTCTGGTGCTCCTGTTTGGTTGGGCTGCATATCCCGTCGCCATGCTACTCGTGGCTCTGGGTCTCTTGTGGCTGCGGCATTTGGTTCACCAGGCCACTAGGTGGCGTTGGCGTCCCTTCCTGGGATTCGAGATGATTCTGCTTGGCTTACAGACGTTGACCTTCGCCCTGATTCATCGCGAGGGCTGGCTGTTGGTCGAGGCCGGAACGGGCGGAGGACTTATTGGCTGGGCCCTCTACCAGTTTCTAGCTCAAGCATTTAACCCTGTGATTACAGGTGTGTTGATGGGCATTACTGTCTGTGTAGGTCTAGCATTTTCCTTCGACCTTACAGCCAAAGATCTGCAAGTGTTCGGGCGACGCCTCGCGGAGGTCCGTGTAGCTTGGGAGGCACAGCGACAGGCGCGTGCCGAGGAGCGTGCGCGGCTGGCCCAGATGGAGCTATCTGGCAGTGAAGCAAGCAGCTACAGCCCTGCCAAAGGGGTCATTATCTCACCCTCAGCCCGCTCTCCCGTCCCCGAGTCCCGTGCCTCTAGTGAACCGCGTGTGAACCCGTCTCGAGGCGCGGTTGCGAGTCCCCGCATCCATGAGCCCCAGCCGATTGCCAAACCTCGACGCGCCAAGATGAACGCGATGTTGGTGCCGCTAACATTTCTCCGTGAGTCTTCTACCGCCGGCCTGAACCCGGACGAGATTCAGCGCAAGAGCCGTATCATTGAGAGTACCTTGGACCAGTTTGGCGTGCCCGGGAAGGTAACGGAGGTGCGACCCGGTCCCACCGTCACGCAGTTCGGTGTCTCACCTGGGTACATAAGCCGAGGTGCGGATGGGGACGACAAGCGCAAAGTACGTGTAAGCCAAATCGCATCCCTCGCGGATGACTTGGCGCTGGCTCTCGCGGCGCGTTCTCTGCGGGTGGAGGCGCCGGTTCCGGGGCGTGCCGTCGTCGGGATAGAGGTACCCAATGCCGATACCAGCACTGTCCGTCTCCGTTCCGTACTGGAAAGCGATGCTTTTCACAAGTGCGGGCGCCCGCTCTGCTTTGCCGTAGGTCTTGACGTGGCTGGCGCACCCCAAGTCGCCGACCTCTCGCGTATGCCACACTTGCTCGTTGCCGGCACCACCGGCAGCGGGAAGTCGGTGTTTGTCAAGGCTTTGGCTGCCAGCCTCGTTATGCATAACAGCCCTGATACGCTGCGGCTGATTGCCATTGATCCGAAGATGGTGGAACTCAGTCATCTCAATGGGCTGCCCCATTTGCTAGGTAGTGCCGAGACTGAGGTAGAGCATGGGCTGCGGGTGCTGCGGTGGGTTGCCCACGAAATGGATGAGCGCTACAAGCTTTTCGCCAAGGCCGTTTCTCGGAATCTCGACGATTATAATGCCCGTTTGGCGCGTCGTCGCGGCCACGCATCTTCCGGTGGCAACGATAGCGAAGAAGAGCCGCTTCCTCGCATCGTGGTCCTCATTGATGAGTTGGCAGACTTGATGATGACGGCGCCGGAGGACACGGAGCGCACGTTAACGCGTATCGCTCAGATGGCCCGCGCCACGGGTATTCATCTCGTAGTCGCCACGCAGCGCCCGAGCACCGATGTTGTGACCGGGCTCATCAAAGCCAATTTCCCCGCTCGCATCAGCTTTGCAACCGCCAGTGGCGTTGATTCGCGTGTTATCATCGATACCCCAGGCGCAGAGTCGCTCCTTGGTCATGGAGACATGCTTTTCTTGCCGCCCGACGCCTCTGCCCCGATGCGGGTACAAGGGTGTTATATCACCGATGATGAAATTGAGTCCATCATCAAGCACTGGCAGAAAGAAGTAGGAGCGACGCCTGCCAAGGCGCCGTGGGAAACGATTGCCGAAACTCAGGGACCCGAACACTGGCGTATGGAGGGACTCGACGAGGATGCCGATCTGCTGGATCAGGCAATCGGCTATGCCAAGAGTCGTGGCAAAGTCTCCACCTCTGGTATCCAGCGTCACTTGCGGATCAGCTATCCGCGTGCCGCACGTTTGATGGAGCAGATGGAGACGATGGGTCTGGTGGAGCCTCAAGTCTCCGCAGGCAAGAAGCGCCGCGTGATCCTCGGCGGCGACGACGACTAACCCACCGCCTGACTTCCGAATTAGCCCGCCCGCGCTCGTCGCAGGTGCACAGGATAGCGGCTGCGCAGCCTGCCGGCACCACGTTTGCCCCAGCCCAGTGCATACTCGTCGACCGTGACGAGTACATAGCCTGCTGGACCATCGTCAGGCCAGCTCCCACCGTCTAGAAAGGTGTCGAGTCGCTCGTCGTCAGGCGAGAGCCGGACATGCGCCCTCACGGCCTGAGGATCGAGACTCATCGCCAGCGCGTGATCGGGAAAGATCTTGTCATGACGCAGCGATGCAACCCACCATCCGGGTCTCATCACCGGTAACTGAGCCCAGCGCTCCGGCGCCATGGGCGTGACATAACACTCATCGTTCTTGGTGAGTACTAACCTCTCCAATGGAGGATCGTGTCTCAAGACCTGGCCCAGCGTCGCTTGATAGAGGCGCAGTACCCGGCCCGGTACGCGCGTTTCCGTCCATTGCGCCGGCAGGTCCTCCGGCGGTTCGCCACGGCGACGGAGCAAGGCATAGAAATGTCCGTGACCGGGCCCGCGGTGGGGCCAGAAGCGCCCTGCCTTCTCCAGAACGGCAGGTGCCCTAATCCATTCCGGGTGCCCCCGGTCCATGCCCGGCAGTGACGGCAGATCGACCATCTCGTATTCGGGCGCTTCCTCGAGGAAGGCGGCAATCACGCCCTCATTCTCCTCGGGCGAGAAAGTGCAAGTGCCGTACAGAATCTGGCCTCCAGGACGAACGAGTGGCGCTGCCTGTAACAGGATGCGCAGTTGGCGTCCTGCATAGCCACGGACGACGTCGACGGTCCAAGCACGCAGTGCTGTTGCATCTCGTGAGAAGGTGCCCTCACCGGAGCAGGGCGCATCGACCAGCATCGCGTCAAAGAGGCCTGGCCATACTTCGAGCAGTCTGTCGACAGGCGCATTGGTGACCATCGCGTTTTTCACGCCCATCCGTTCCAGGTTCATAGCCAGCACCGTTGTTCGTCCCCGCGAAACCTCATTCGCGACCAGCACGCCTTCGCCGGCCATCCGAGCCGCGATGTGGCTGGCTTTGCTTCCTGGCGCTGCGGCCAGATCCAGCACCCACTCACCGGGCTGTGGGTTCAAGAGGACTGCCGCTGCCATCGCTGAGGGGTCTTGTACATAGTAAGCCCCGGCGGTGTGGTAGGGATGGCTCCCCAGCGACAGCTCACCCTGTAACGTCTCTTCGGTCAGCCACACACCCTCGGGGCACCAGGGCACCGGTGACGTCATCCATGGCAGGGCTGCCTTGATCCGCGCCACCGGACCTCGCTGGGGGTTCAAACGGAGACCATAGTCGCGTTTACCCAGAGCTGTGAAGAAGTCCGCGGATTCGGCTCCCAGCCAGTCTTTCATTCGGACAACGAAGTCCGCGGGCCACGAGTTTGATTCGAGTGTGGTCATAGTGCTTAAGATCGGTGCTCGCGAGGCCTACTCTTTTTCATAAGGACGTCCATCCGCCGCCGGTGCTCGTGACTGTCCCACAACTCCCGCCAACACGATGATGGTAACGAGATAGGGCGCCATAAGGAGGAACTGCGATGGAATCGGTACAGCCAAAATAGCGAGCCGGGTTTGCAGAGCGTCGGCGAACCCGAAGATCAGTGATGCTCCCAAAGCGCCAATAGGATTCCATTTGCCGAATATCATGGCTGCCAGGCCAATGAAACCCTTGCCCGCCGTCATCAGCTGGTCGAAGCGCGCGACGGAAGCCAGCACGAGATAGGCACCGCCAAGACCGGCTACCAATCCCCCAAGCAGCACGTTGACGTACCGCACCTTGAAAACGTTGACGCCAAGGGTATCGGCAGCGCGCGGGTGCTCACCGACGGCACGAGATCGCAGCCCCCATCTTGTATAGAAGAGCATGATGAAGATGCCTGCCACGAGAATCAAAGTCAGATAGACGGGTAGTGTATGTGTAAAGAGGACCGGTCCGATGATTGGAATGCTGGCCACGCCGGGGATTGCGATGGGTGAGAAAGTTGGCGGACGGTTGAGCGCCGGGTTCACCTGTAGATATCTGGTGCTCAAGTAGCTCGTCAGACCGGTTGCCAGGATATTGATGGCGGTGCCCGCGACTATCTGGTCCACCTTGTAGCGTATCGCAAGCACGGCCAGGAGCCCCGCCATCAGGCCACCGCCCAGCATTGCGGCAAGCAGCCCTATCCAGACGCTGCCGCCCAAGCTTCCAAATAAAGCCGCGCAAAAAGCACCCATCAGCATCATACCTTCTATGCCGATGTTGACGACGCCGGAACGCTCACACATAATCCCGCTCAATGCAGCCAGCGCGATGGGCACCGCTCGCAGCAGGGATGAACTGAGCATGCCAGTCATGTTCATTGACCGACCGCGAGCGGCCCACGTGAGGAAAGCAAGTACGAAGAATCCTGCCACCACACCTAAGACCGCGTTCGGGTGCTCGAAGCCCTTCGCAAACTGCCATATACCGGCGAGAGCGGCTAAGCCTGCCATCAGGTAGAGCCCAACCAGGGTCGGGAAGATGAGATCGGCAATCGGGATTTCCATTCCTCGCGCAGTTACGAAAGTAAATGTGGTCACGTCGTCGGCGCGAGTACCTGGAGTAAATAGAAGGAGAATCGCGAGGGAAAAGACAAAAAACACGATGCCCATTCGACGCTTTCGGCGGCGGGCCTCTCCGATTCTGAGGGAATTTGTCATTGATAGCTCCTCACGCCTGTCGATACCTGGCTAACCCCATCCATGTGTAAGGTCAATTTCCTCGCCCTTCGGCAGCTGGCGCACTCGATAGATCAGGCGGATAATCTCAGGCGCCGCGATGAACACGATGATCAGCCCTTGCAAGATTGAAGTAATGTCGATCGGCACCCGCGCGATCCCCTGCATATTGCGAGCTCCCGCGCGCAATGCTCCGAAGAGTAGCGAGGCGAGCACTACACCCAGCGGATGACTCTTTCCCAATAACGCGAGGGCAATCGCGTCGAAGCCATAGCCCGAGTGGAACGCATTCGGCATAAAGCGCAGGACGCCGAGTATGTCGGTTGATGCGGCCAGGCCCGCAAGGCCCCCACTAATCGCCATCGTAATGACGTAGTTCCGTGCGACGTTAATGCCCGCGTACTTTGCCGCGCGTGGGTTGTGTCCCACCGTCCGGATTTCGTAACCGATGGTCGTCTTGAACAGTAGCCACCAGACCCCCCACGCCACGAGCAATGCCAAGAGGAATCCCGCGTTGAGGCGCACTTGTATCTGTCCAGGGAAGAGACGCGGCAGATATGCGCTGGGCTGAATTTCCGGACTCACGGGGCGGCCGTCCCCTCTGGCCATAGGTCCGCCTACATCCAGCATGTATTCGGCGAATCGAAATGCGATGTAGTTCAACATAATCGTGTTGATGACTTCGTGCGCTCCCGTCTTTCCCTTGAGATAGCCGGGAATAGCGGCCCAGAGGGCTCCGCCAACGATGCCCGCGAGCAGTGCCAAAGGCAGGTGGATAAGGGCAGGTAGTCCTGTAAGGGCATACCCAACGAAAACCGTGGTCAGGCCCGCGATGAAATATTGACCTTCCGCACCGATGTTAAAGAGCCCTCCCTGAAACCCTACAGCTACAGCCAGCCCGGCGAAAATATAGGGCGTGGCAGTCCGCAAGGTCTCGGTAAGGGGATAGACGGCACGAATGATCCGTGTGGTGTCCCCGCTCAGTAAGGCCCCCAGTATCTGTCCTGGATCTCCGAAGGCACCGACATAGAAAGCGCTATAGGCGCGGATAATCACGACCAAGGCCTGCACAATGCCCTGTAGAAAGCCTTCCTCGAACGCCGCGTACACCGAAGTGTCGGTGAAGACGATGACGAGCGCGCCGATGATCAGGGCCGTGACGATCGCGAGCAGCGGAACCAGCAGAGTGCGCAGTCTCGACCGGCATCCGGGCTTCGGTTCGTGCACGGTTAAGGCCCGGGGTGTTGGTTCGGTTCCGGTATTCCGGTCTGAGGCAGCATCGTCGTGGTCGGAAGGGACTTCTGTACTCGCCCTGGCGTCGGTTTCGTGCGCTTCCTTGTTCATATCTACGCCTCCCGCCGTGTATCAGGCTTGTTGGTCGCTTCGCCCTCGCTCTTAATCCCCGCCATCATCAAGCCTAACGCCTCTTTCGTCGCCGTCTTCGCCGGTACAATGCCCATGATCCTTCCTTCGAACATGACGAGAATGCGATCCGCAAGGGAGAGGACCTCATCCAATTCAGCAGAGACCACGAAGACCGCGGCACCCTCGTCTCGTTTTCGCACCAGTTCTGTATGAATGTACTCGATTGAGCCCACATCCAATCCGCGCGTGGGCTGTGCCGCAATGGTCAGTTTTACCGGATTGCTCAACTCCCGTGCCACGATGACCTTCTGCTGGTTACCCCCAGACAGGTTCCCTACAGGCGTGAAGATGCTGGGCGTCCTCACGTCGTATTCGTTCACCAACCGCTCCGCACGCTCGCGCATCGGCTCTTCCTGGATCCTAATGCCTTTCGCGATGGGTGGCTGGTAGTAGGTATTCAGGATCAGGTTCTGCATAATCGGATAGGCAAGCACCAGCCCATCCCGTTGCCGGTCCTCCGGGATGTGCGCAGTCCCGGCTTCGGTGATTTTCCGGGGCGGAGCGTTGGTGACGTCGACGCCGTCGACGGTTACACGTCCAGCATCGGACTTCCTCAGACCGGTCAGTACCTCGACTAACTCCGTCTGGCCATTGCCCTGGACACCGGCAACGCCGACAATTTCGCCTCCCCACACTTCGAACGTGACACCGTCGACCGCCATCCTGTCCTGGTCGCCGCGGACATAAAGATTCTCAACCCGCAGAACCGGCTGCTCCGGTTCCCTCGCCGCCTTCGGGACGCTCAATATGACATCACGTCCTACCATCATGGCCGCCAGATCTCGCTCATTGCTCTCTTCGGGGGTCGTGCTGCCGACGACACGTCCTCGCCTCAGCACGACAATGTTGTTTGAGATCTCCAGCACTTCGCGGAGTTTGTGAGAGATGAATATGACGGATTTGCCCTGGGCCACGAGTGACCTAATGATCTCGAAGAGGCCCGATACCTCTTGGGGCGTCAGAACAGCCGTAGGTTCGTCGAGAATGAGGATATCCGCGCTGCGATAGAGAAGCTTGATGATTTCCACGCGTTGCTGAATGCCGAGCGGCAAGTCCTCAATGACGGCTTCCGGATCGACGCCCAGCCCGTAGCGATCCGAGATGTCGCGGATGCGACGGGCGGCCACCTGACGGTTGAGGAATCCGAATCGCCGCGTCGACTCCATCCCCAGCATCACATTCTCCGTGACGGTGAGGACCGGCACCAGCATGAAATGCTGATGCACCATACCAATACCCAGGGCGATGGCATCGTTGGGCTCCTCGATGTGGGCTCTTTCGCCGCGGACGAAGATCTCGCCCTCATCCTGGTTGTAGAGCCCGTAGAGGATGTTCATAAGCGTACTCTTACCGGCTCCGTTTTCGCCGAGCAAGCCTACCACCTGGCCCTCTTCGAGTGTCAAGTCGATGGAATCGTTAGCCAGCACGCCGGGAAATCGCTTGGTGATCCCCTTAAGTTCCAGAACCGGGGGCATATGTCCTCCTTACCTGGAGAGGAACTCGTTAGCAGCAAGGAGTAGGAAGCAATATCTTTCCGGGAGCGTGCTCCGTACCGTTTGCTTCCTACTCCTTACTTCCACCTTCACCGACACATCCAAAGCATCCAAAGAATAGCGGGAGAGGTCGTCCGTAGAGGCAACCTCTCCCGCACCTATCGTATCGGTCAGTTGAGCCCGCCGATGTAAGCGGCCCAACCGGTGTCAATCTCGCCGTCGATGATGGCCTGGCGAATCTGATCGAGTTCAGCCTCGACATCCGCCGTGATTGTACCCGGCGCGACATCCGCAATGCCTACGCCGTCGTTCTCCAGTGTGCCCAAATAGGTCTCGCCACCGAAGGTGGTGAAGCCTGGCTCGGCAGCCATCTGGATGGTGTCGAACACGGCGATATCCATATTCTTGAGAACGCTGGTCAGAATGATCGCGTCATATTCGGGAGCGCTGACGGTCCAGTCGGTGTCAACGCCGATGATCCAGGCGTTGCCGGCTTGCTGAACTGCTTCGGCGCTTCCCAAGCCCACGGGACCTGCCACAGGCATGATGATGTCGGCGCCCTCTGAGAGGAACTCATCGGCGACCCGGCGACCATCGTCCGTGGAGTCGAAGTTACCGACGAAGACGCCCGTGTTAGCGGCGGTGTCCCAGCCGAGAACTTGGACATTGGCGCCATTCTGCTCATTGTAGTAATTCACGCCGTGCTCGAACCCGACCATAAAGATGGACACCGGCGGGATGTTGATACCGCCGAACGTTGCCACTATGCCGGTCTGTGTCGCGGCTGCAGCTGCATAGCCGGCCAAAAACGCGGCTTCATCGGTAGCGAAGACCAATCCGCGAATGTTCTCGACTGGGGGATCGTAGGCAAAATCAACGATGGCGAAGTTGAAGTCGGGATTCGCCTCCGCAAAATCGCGGGTATCATCCGCCAAGAGGAAGCCGACTGTGACGATAAGATCATAGTCCTGATTGATGTAGTGCGTGAGATTGGGGGCGTAGTCTGGCTGCGCTGTTGACTCGAGGAAGTCTCCTTCCACGTTCAGCTCCTCCTCCGCCATTTCAATGCCGCGCCACGCCGTGGCGTTGAATGATCGATCGTCGATACCACCCACGTCGGTCACCATACCGACCCTGAAGGCGTCGGTCTCCGGCTGTGGCAGTAGATCACAGGCCGATAGTACGAGACTGAATAACAACACCATTACCAATGTCATTGAGATGTGCTTGCGCATAGAAATCCTCCTTCATACCTGAATCTTGAATAGATGAGTTGCACAGATCGGGACCTTCTGCTCTGTCTCACCTTCCCCGATATGCACCTCCTTTTGTCGCCTCTCGACACAGAACCGCGAGAAGAGTATCAGCGGTGTCGCGGAACGTCGAAAAGCTGCTTAGATCGAGTCTCTTACTTATACCTCAAATCATCTCGACTACAAGATCAACGCCTGCCTGGAGAAACTGTAGGGTTCCGCTTCCATAATGATGTGTGAACGGGATGGTCGTCTCCTTGCATGCGTCAGGCGTCTATTGTTGCCTCTGCAGGCTGCTGCGACGCGGTCGCATGGAAGACTAAACTCCCATCCTCCAGGTCAACCTGTACCTGAGCCCCACCGGTCAAGTTTCCACGTAGCAGTTCCACACTCAGAGGGCTTTCCACGTATCGCTGAATGACTCGACGTAGGGGACGTGCTCCGAATTGAGGATCAAATCCCTGTTCCGCCAACCATCGCCGGGCGCTATCGGTGAGCGTAACATCCAGACCATGCTCAAGGAGTCGCTCGCGGATCTCCTCCATCTGGAGGCCCACGATCGATTCTACATTGTCGAGTGTCAAGTTGTTGAAAATGATGATCTCGTCCACACGGTTAAGGAACTCCGGTCGAAAGGTCTCCTTGAGTGCAGACAGCGTGCGCCGGTGGCCTTCTTCCTCTTCTCCATCACGGCTGCGGGCAAATCCCAGCGCACCCCCCCGTGTCAGGTATCCGGTGCCGACGTTTGAGGTCATAATGACGACAGTGTTTCGAAAATCGACGAGGCGGCCTTGACCGTCTGTCAGCCGGCCTTCGTCGAGAATCTGCAACATCGCGTTCCATACGTCCGGATGTGCCTTTTCGATCTCATCGAAAAGGACGACCTGGTAGGGACGACGACGCACCGACTCCGTGAGCTGCCCGCCCTGGTCGTAGCCGACGTATCCCGGCGGCGCTCCGAAGAGGCGGGAGACCGTATGACCTTCACGGTATTCGCTCATGTCCACCCGCAAGAGGGCGTCCTCATCGTCAAAGAGGAAGGTGGCCAGTGCTTTTGCTGTTTCCGTCTTGCCGACTCCGGAAGCACCCAAGAAGACGAATGTCCCGATAGGGCGGTTGGGGTCTTTGAGCCCGGCTCGTGCGCGCCGGATCGCGTCAGCGATGACACCGATAGCCTCATCCTGGCCGATGATGCGCGTCTGCAACGCTTCTTCCATACGCAGCAGCTTGTCCGCTTCCTTCTCCAGGACTTGATAGATCGGGATGCCCGTCCATACCGAAACGACGTTGGCGATATCCTCAGCTTCAACGGTCTCATCCAATTGATGCCGGTTGAGCCATGCCTCGCGCTCAGCTTCGAACTGCTCTTTCGCTCGCAGCCGTTGGGTCTTCACCTCCGCTGCCCGCTCATAGTCGCGCACATTGCCTGCCGCTTCCTCCTCGACCCCGAGCCGGTTGATCTCTGCCTCCAGCTTCTTCAGGTCGGGCGGCAGGGTGAACAGCGTGACCCGCAACTTCGCGGCAGCTTCATCCATCACGTCGATGGCCTTGTCCGGTAACTGCCGGTCGGTCACGTAACGGTGCGACAGTCGAGCCGCTGCTACCAGCGCATCATCGCTGATGCGCACTTTGTGATGCGCCTCGTAACGGTCGCGTAAACCGCGTAGCATCTCGATAGTATCATCAACCGAGGGCTCCTCCACGAAAACGGGTGCGAACCGCCGCTCTAAGGCCCCGTCCTTCTCGATATACTGGCGATACTCATCGAGTGTGGTTGCGCCAATACACTGCAACATACCCCGGGCGAGTGCCGGCTTGATCATATTGGAGGCGTCAAGCGCACCCTGCGCGTTGCCCGCACCGACAACGGTGTGTAGCTCGTCGATAAATAGAATGATCTCGCCCTCAGCCTGCTGAATCTCCTCGAGGATCGTCTTGAGCCGCTCCTCAAACTCTCCGCGGAACCGAGTTCCAGCTACCAGGCCGCCCAGGTCCAGCAGGAGTAGGCGTTTGTGTTTCAGGATCTCGGGTACATCGTCGCTGGCGATATTCTGCGCCAGCCCTTCCACGATCGCGGTCTTGCCTACACCGGGCTCTCCAATTAGGACCGGATTGTTCTTGGTTCGGCGCACAAGGAGTTGGATGACCCGCTGGATCTCTTCTTCGCGTCCGATAACAGGGTCGAGTTTTTGTTCTCGCGCAAACTGTGTGAGATCCCGGCTGAAACGATCCAAAGTCCGGAATCTGGTCTCTGCCTGTGGTGTAGTCACTCGCTGTCCCCCCCGCATCTGCATCACAGCTTCCTTGACGCGTTCGTGGGTGACATTGCTGGATTGCAGCAACCGCGAAACTGGGGTGTTATGTTCCTGGGCGATCGCGAGCAAGAGGTGCTCCGTCGAGATGTACTCGTCTTGAAGCGCTGTTGCTTCCTCTTGGCTGATGTCCAGGATACGCTTAACACGGGGCGTGATGAACACCTGCTGGTTGCCACGCGCGCCATAAATACCCGGACGGGGGTTGCTGCGAAGTAATTCGTCCAGTGCCGTCGCCAGTTCCGTCGGGTTTGCACCCAGGTCCGAGAGCAGCCCCGGTATGGTGCCGTCATTCTGCTGAATGAGCGCCAAAAGCAGGTGTTCTGCATCAACCTGGCTGTGTCCATAATGAGTCATCAACTCTACAGCATGCTGTGCGGCTTCTTGGGCCCGCTCTGTAAAACGATCAAAACGCAACATAGGTTCTTACTTCCTCTATTTTCTGACTTAGTCGTACTGAGTTGCTGCCTCATGCCACGACAAAGTCCTAGTCCCTGAAATCCTCCCGCGCCTTAGTTAGAGCCGCACGTGCGGCTGCCTGTTCTGCCATACGTTTGCTGGCCCCAACACCCTCCCCCGCGACTTGCTGCCCTACTAGAACCTGGGCTGTGAAGATTTTGGCATGGTCCGGGCCTTCTTCATCGATAATCTGATACGCAGGTGTCTTGCCTAACTCACCCTGAGCCCATTCTTGGAAGCGTGATTTCGCATCGACATAAGACTCCGCCTCGAGTATCATATCGACCCTGCCGACAAACCAAGATTCTAGACGTGACCACACAACGTCCAGACCTCCGTCCAGGTAAAGTGCGCCAACCGTGGCCTCCAGAGCGTCGCAAAGATTGGCAGGTCGTGCATCTCCGCCGCTCTCTTCCTCGCCGCGACCGAGTCGCAGCGCCTGACCCAACTCCAATTCCTCTGCTAGATCCGCTAACGTCGTCGTGCGTACCAAGGTCGCTCTAAGCCGTGTGAGAGGACCCTCTGGGAATTCTTGATATGTACGGTAAAGCCAGGCTGCTACGAGGAAGTCCAAAACAGCATCGCCGAGAAACTCGAGGCGCTGATTGTGGTGTTCCTCGCCGCCTTGCTCCGGGTGTTCGTGTGCATAAGAGGGATGGGTTAAGGCAAGTTCAAGCAGTGCCGGGTTGTGGAAGGTGTAGTTCAAGTTGGCCTGGACTTTTTGTAAGGAGGTTGCGTTCCTGTCCATCACGTTTCCTCAGAATCGAAGTGAAGTGTCGAGGCCTTGGACATCCTCAAGTAGATTATAGCACACTCAGGCGTCGTGGGTAGCCCTAGCCCTTGCTATCTCCCATCATCGTGGAGAGGTTCATACTCGCGATTGACCGTGAACCAGGTATAATAATGCCTATGGAAACTGAACGGTTGCAGAAGATTCTAGCTAGTGCTGGCTATGGGTCGCGTCGCTCTTCTGAGCGCTTGATTGAGGAGGGGCGCGTTACTGTCGATGGAAAGACGGCCACGTTGGGCGATCAGGCTGACCCGTCCCGACAGAGGATCGAGGTCGATGGCGTCCCGATTTCGCGTCCTGAGCCACGTTTCTACATTATGCTTAACAAGCCACGGGGGATTATCTCTACGACCAGCGATCCGCAGGGCCGTAAGACGGTTGTCGATCTGGTCAACCTACCGCGATTGCGGCGAGGGGAGCCGCCTCGTCTCTATCCCGTCGGACGTCTCGATGCGGAAAGCGAGGGCTTGATCCTACTGACCAACGACGGCACGCTCACGCAGCGCCTCACACATCCCAGCTACGAGCATCCTCGTGTCTACCGCGTCTTGGTAGAGGGGCTGCCCGAAGCGGCGACGCTTGAGCGCTGGAAGCGTGGGATTACTATGGAGGGTCGTCCGACCGCCTTCGACCAGGTCACCGTCGAGGAGGAACTGCGTGAGAATTGTTGGCTACGCGTCACTGTTCATGAGGGGCGCAAGCACCTTGTGCGGCGGGTTGTCTCCGCATTGGGCCATCCGCCCAAGCGGCTCATACGGGTTGCGATGGGTCCCCTGGAACTTGGTAACTTGCCTCTGGGCCGGTGGCGCCATCTGACTGATGACGAGGTCCGTATGTTGCAGCGCGAAGTCATGGGTAAGAGTGCGGAGGCAGGTCGCAGACCCCGTGGAGGGCGGCCTACTCGCAGGGGATCTTCGCGCAACCGGCCTGACAGCCGGCGTCCCTCGGGCCCGCGGTCAGGAAGTCGGCCTTCATCTGGTCGTGGGGATTCCGGGCGCAAACGCTCCTCCGGGGGCAGGCGCTCGTCCAAGTCATGACGCAGAGAAATTGTTGCTCGAAGCGCATAACAATAGCAATTGACGGTCCTGCGGCCTCAGGGAAAAGCACGATCGGGTACTACCTTGCCGGCTATTTGGCGTGCCTCTATTTGGATACCGGTGTTCTTTACCGTGCAGTGACGTGGGCCGTCCAGGATCAGGATATCCCTGTGGAAGATGAGACACGTGTCACGCGTCTTGCCGAAGAAGTCAATATCGAGGTCTTGCCGCCTACTGAATCCGATGGGCGCCAGTACACCGTGCGGGTAGCGGGCCAGGATGTCACCTGGGAGCTTCGAAGCCCTCAGGTTGAACGTGCCGTTTCACCTGTTTCAGCCTATCGCGGCGTTCGTGCGGCGCTTACACATCGTATGCGCGAGATCGCAAGACAGCACTCCGTAGTTATGGTCGGACGGGACATCGGCACCGTTGTGCTTCCGGACGCTAATATAAAGCTGTTCGTCGACGCTTCTGCCGAGGAACGCGCACGCCGCCGTTATCTGGAACTCAAGCAAAAGGGCAAAGATGTCACATATGAAGAAGTCCTGAAAGGGATTCGCCGGCGCGACACAATCGATAGCCAGCGAGAAGCTGCGCCCCTCCGAGCTGCCGCTGATGCAATCCTTTTTGATACGACGGCGCTGGATATTGAGGAGATGATGGCGGCGGCTACAAGACTGGTGAAGTCGAAACATGACAGGATCGGAGCAATCGAAGGAGCGGAGCATGGTCAAGTCTGAGTACGATGTTGTCGTAGTTGGTGCAGGGCCGGGTGGGTACGTTGCGGCGATCCGCGCTGTTCAGCTTGGGCTGAGTGTCTGCATTGTAGAGCGCGAGCACTTGGGTGGCGTGTGCCTGAATTGGGGCTGTATTCCTACGAAGGCCCTGCTGCGAAGTGCTGATGTCGCTCGTCTTATCACACGAGGTGGCAAGGAGTTCGGCTTCTCCGCTGATAACGTTACCCTGGATTTCCCCGCGGCTATCGAGCGGAGCCGCCAGGTAGCGGGACGGCTGGTCAAGGGCGTGGAGGCGTTGCTCAAGGGTAGTGCCATCGACGTGTTCTGGGGGGAGGGTCGGCTGGTTCCCGATCCAGCGGGTGGCGTCCCCGCCGTGCAAGTGATGACACACGAAGGGAATGTAACGCTCAACGCTGGGGACGTCATTCTTGCTACCGGGGCGCGTGCGCGCTCCATCCCCGGCGTTGACGTGGATGGTGAGTCCATCTTAACCTATCGTGAGGCGCTGGACCGGCGTGAGCTCCCTGCCTCCGCCGTTATTATCGGCGCGGGACCCATTGGCCTGGAGTTCGCCACTGTCTGGAGCTCGTATGGCGCGGATGTGCAAGTGGTCGAAATGCTTGATCATGTACTGCCTGCCGAGGACGAGGAAGCGGCAATCGAGTTGAGTCGCTATCTCCGCCGCCAGAAAATTAAGGTGCTGGCCTCGACACGGGTCGAACGCATTGAGAAGACTGGTGCGGGCGTTCGCGTTCACGTCCAGGGGCCGAAGAAAGAAGAAGATCTGGAAGCAGAGATCGCCCTGATTGCGATCGGGGTACAGCCGAATAGTGAGGGACTGGGCCTGGAGGAGGTAG
>SLDA01000074.1 GCA_007125545.1 Thermoflexales bacterium
AGGTAGGAGAAAGACGATGAAAATACTCGCAGGAGCATTGGGGGACTGTGTCCACGTCGCCGGCGTTCAGCACTTCCTCGCCCAGGCCGAGCGTCTGGGTCACGAGGTCCGCTTTACGGGTCCCGCCACCGATCCGGAAACCTGGGCAGAGATGGCACAGGAGTTTCAGCCCGATGTCATCGGCGTCAGCTACCGGCTCACGCCTGAAACGGCACGCCGGGAACTGGCCGATTTCTGGGCCATTATGCAGGCGGCGGACCTCACCGACCGGACCTTTGTGTTCGGCGGTACCCCGCCCGTGGCAGCAGTGGCCCGTGAGATGGATGTCTTTGAAGCTATCTTCGATGGTAGCGAGCCCCCATCCGCCACCCTTCACTACCTTCAGGGAGCAGGGTCTGATGCAGAGCGCCCAGTTCCGCCACAGTCCCTACTCGACCGCATTCACTGGAAAGCCCCCTACCCTCTCCTACGCCACCACTTCGGCATCCCGGCAGAGACGATCGAACCCACCGTCGAAGGGATCGCGCAAATCGCCGAGGCCGAGGTCATCGATGTCATCTCGCTGGGCGCCGATCAGGAAGCACAAGCACACTTCTTCCGTCCCGATCTGCAGAACTCACGCCGCAGAGGTTCGGGCGGCGTTCCTTTTCGGAGTGAAGCGGACCTGGAGCGACTCTACGCCGCCAGCCGGACCGGCAACTATCCACTCCTCCGCTCCTACTCCGGTACCGCCGACCTGCTTCGCTACGCTGAAGTCCTGGTTCGCACGCTCAACAACGCGTGGTGCGCCACCTCCCTCTTCTGGTTCAACAACATGGATCGACGAGGTCCCCTAAGCCTGGAGGACTCGATCCGCGACCATATAGCTCTAATGGCCTGGCACGGCGAACGCAATATCCCCGTCGAGGGCAACGAGCCCTATCACTGGGGTATGCGGGATGCACCCGACGTGATCTCCGTCGCCGTCTCCTATATCTATGCCCACAACGCCCGCAAAGCCGGAGTCCGCGACTACATCACCACGTACATGTTTGAGAGCCCACCGCAGCTCTCCAACCGTATGGACCTGGCCAAAGCCCTGGCACAAATCCAGCTGGCGGAGAGCTTTGCGTCCGACACCTTCCGCATCTGGCGCCAGACGCGCAGTGGGCTCCTGGGCTATCCGGTCGATCCTGTCCGGGCGCGCGCCCACCTCGCGCAATCGATCTCGCTCCAGATGGCACTCCACCCGTCCCTCTTGCACATAGTCGGCTACTCCGAGGCAGACCACGCCGCCAGTGCTGAGGAGGTCATCGAGTCCGCGGTCATGGCACAGCACGTGATCGAGACCGCGCTACAGGGCCAACCCGATATGAAATATGATCCCATCCTACTGGAGCGTACCGAAGAGCTGGTCGCCGAGGCACACATCCTGATCGACGCGATCCGCGCCCTGGGAGCCGATGATGTCGACGATCCGCTGGGCGATCCCGCAACCTTGACGCGGGCCGTCACCACCGGCCTGCTTGACAGCCCCCAGCTTGTAGGCAATCCTTATGCACGTGGGACGATCCGCACCCGCGCCATAGATGGCGCCATCGTTGCCGTCGATGACGACGGAGATCCGCTCACCGAACGCGAGCGTATCCGGCGCGTACAGGAAGACATGGCGCGGGCGTGAGGCCCTCCATGCCTTCCTTCGGAATCCGCACGGCCCTCCGATCGTCCGGCGGGCTACAACAAAGCCGTAGCAGTCCAGTTAGACTGTAACAGAAGACCTTGATCCAGACGCATACCGCTACTATAATGGAGTGAAACGCACGGAGGAAACTTGTCCAAGCGACATCATGGATATCGACACCGAACTCAGCCGCCTACGTAAAGAAAACGAGTCCCTGAGGAAGCATAATGTCGTCCTGCACGACGCGATCGAACGATTGCACGCCCTCTTCAACAGCCTGCCGGTCGGTATCTATCGCGCAACACCAGAGGGCGAGATCACGCTCTACAATTCGGCCGTGCTTGAACTCCTCGGCCACACTCCCGCCGCTGCTGCTGGCGACATCCAGGAAGAAGTCGCCACTCACCAGATCGGATGTGCCCGTGCCGGCTTCCGTCAGGAGTTGGAGCAGAACGGTGAGGTACGTGGGTTCGAGAGTGAGCTCTACACGGATGAGGGCACCCCCGTGCGTATCCGAGAGAACGCCCGCGTCATCCACGATCAGAACGGCACCCCCCTCTACTATGAGTGCACGCTGGAGGATGTGACCGAACAACGGAAAATCGAGGCCGCACTCCGCGCCAGCGAAGAGCGCTATCGCTCCGTCGTCGAGTACTCACCGGTAGGCATCCTGCTGATCGACGAACAGGCGACTATCCGCTACGCCAACGCTGAAGCCGGCAAAATCCTCGGGTACGCAGCGGAACAGATCCAGAATCGCCATTTCGTCGACTATCTCCACCCGGAAGACGCGCCACTCGTGATGGAGTGCTATGAGCCACGCGAGGAAGGGTACGCTGTCCCGGCTCGTTACGAGGTCCGCATTCTGCGTTCCGATAGCACCGTACGGAATGCAGCACTCAGCCTTACCGTTTACCGCGACTCCCGTGGCGCGGTGCGCTCGATTGCCCAGATTCTGGACATCACGGAGCAGAAACAGGCCGCGCAGGCTATGGTCGAGCACACACGGGAGCTGGAGAATCATAACGCCGAGCTGGACGCCTTTGCAGACTCGGTGGCGCACGATCTGCGTAACCCTCTGAGCACCATCATCGGCTTTGCCGAAGCACTCCTGGAACCGTACGACGACCTCTCTCCCCAGGATCTGGAGAAGATCATCGCCAGTATGGCGCGCGTCGGCCGCAAGATGGATAGCATCATCGAGGAGCTCCTCCTTTTCGCACGCGTCCGCAAAACGGCGGTGCGCCCGGCACCGGTCAACATGGCCCCACTCGTTGACAATGTCATGGACCGCCTTCGCCGGCTGATTGACAGCCACGAGGCTGAGCTGATCTTGCCCAAACGTTGGCCCCTCGCGATGGGCTACGGTCCCTGGATCGAAGAAGTGTGGGCGAACTACATCAGCAATGCCATAAGCTACGGAGGCACGCCACCCCACATCGAACTGGGGGCGGACGTGTTACCGGATGCGCGCGTCCGCTTCTGGGTTTGTGACAATGGGGAGGGTGTCCCTGCCGAGCTCCGGGATCGCATCTTTCAGGGCTTTGGACAGTCTGGTGTTGTGCGTCCCACGGGGCATGGCTTGGGGCTCGCCCTGGTGAAGCGCATCATTGACAAGCTGGATGGCGAGGTCGGTCTGGAGTCTCCTGTCTCGGATGGAACCGGAAGCTGCTTTAGCTTCACCCTACCGGCCGCTATCGCACAGGGAGACGAAGCTCCGCATCCAAGGAGACAAGCGGTCCACCGTGATGTGACCTAACCGGTCACCCGGTTCCTTGCTGGGGACCCGCTCGATACCGAGACTCCACAAAAAAAGGGCCGGAGAAGCTTTCTTCCCCAGCCCTCTACCTTCCAACCACTGTAACTAGGCGCTCGTCCTGATCTTCATGCGGCGCGTCGCCCAGATCGCGATTCTGACGAACAGGTAGATCCCCAGTCCGATGACGGCGACCACCGGTGCTACGGCCAAGACCAGCCAGATCGCGGCATCGAATAGGAACTGGAAGGTCGTCACGAGTGACTCAACCGCCCGCCGTGCCGTGCCGCCAGGCCGCCAGGTGGCGACCGCCACCGGTCGGGACATCGCATCAGGCATCAAAGATACGTTGATCGTCGACATTGCCGCGTGGCGCTCCAGATACTGCATCCGCCCCTTCGTCTGCTCGATGCGGATCTGTGTTTCGCTCAACTCGCTATAGACCGCCAGGACCGCTTCCGTGTCCTCGGCCTCCTCCATCAACTCCTCCAAACGCACAGCCTTTACTTCCAGGGCGTTCAGCCGTGACTCGAGGTCTACATACTCCTGGGTCACGTCCTCGCTACCGATCGCATCCTGGCTCACCTCCAACGCCAAACCACGCAGCGCATCCATTGTCGCGCTGAACGCTTGTACGGGGACGCGCAGTGACAGGTTGATGCGCCGCAAGTTGTCGCCATAGGTATAGCTGTTGGCGCTCGCGATATAGCCGTCGACCTGCTCGATGATGTCCATAACCTGAGCTTGCGCTTCATTCGTGTCCGCTACCACCAACGAAAGCTCGCCTGTGTAGATGATCATCCGAGTCTGGATGACGTCGCCCAACTCCGCCCGGGAGCGTGCCGTCGCCCCCTCCTGATAGTCCACCGACTCACGGGGCTCCTCCGGCGCCGCCATCGGCGGCATCGCATCATACGAGGCGCTTTCCGATGCCATACGAGGTACCGCCGCGCATCCGCCCACTAACGCTACAAGTAATGCACTGACCAGCCCAATCCATAACACTCGCTTTGCCATACGATCTCCTCCTTGATGAATCACCCACGCAATGCCTTCACCTTACTGACGCCGCAAATAGAGGATTAGTTCCACTGTATCCGAACCTGTCTCAAGCACCCGTCCGTTAGGTGAAGACCGCCTCCACGTCGTGGGGGCGGTCAGCTACAACACCGAATGTACCAATAATGTAAAGGAATCTCTAGCGTCCGACCTCCAGCCGATCGATCAGCCGCGGCGGCAACCCCTTGGCGCGCATCCGCTCCTGCGTGATCTCAATAGGATACGCCGTCCGATGAAAAGTAAACGTCTGAGCGTCCAGGTCCAGCAAACCATAACTGGATTTGGGATTGCCGTCACGAGGTTGCCCCACGCTGCCGGGGTTCACAATAAGCCGCCGGCCCTCCATCTCCACCGGCGTATCCAGCTTGGTCGGCAGCGGGCGTGCCCGTTGCTCGTCCGGCGACCACTCAAATGTCAGTGGAAGGTGGGAGTGCCCCACCAACAATAGGTCAAAGTCATGGTTGCGAAAGCTCTGAGATGCCGACGTCGCATCGACCAGATACTCCCACACCGGGTCTCTGGGGCTTCCGTGAGCCAACAAGATCCGGTCATTCAGAGAAGCTTTCGCCGGCAGGTTCCGCAGGAATTCGCGGTTCACCTTCGTGAGTTCTTCCTCCGTCCATAGCAAGGCTTCCCGAGCATCGCGGTTGAAGACACGCAAATCCGCCTTGCCTACCGCGCCCCAGTCGTGATTGCCCGCCAAGCAGGTAAGTTGATAGTCCTGCACTCGCTCGACGCACACATTGGGATCGGGTCCATATCCAACGATGTCGCCGAGACACAACACCGCATCAAAGTGGGGTGCGTCCCGCAACACGGCCTCCAGCGCCGGTGCATTACAATGAATATCCGAAACGACGATATACCGCATAGCCTGTTCGCTCCTCTGCCGCTTCTCCGCTAGAGCTTTGCATTAGCTTGATGGTCGGAATTGGTACGCCATTCCACTTTTGATGATAGTCCGGAACGCACAAGAATCAAGCGCGGCGCAGTGTTACATCGCCTGCCGTAAAGCGACGCAGGCCTCCGTCAGGGAGCCGCAGCAGCAGTGCACCCTCGCCGTCAACATCCTCCGCCAACCCCACGACCCGCTCCCCCACCCCGTCGACCATCACCCGCTGGCCTATCCAAGCCAGCGCAGCTCGCCATTCGGGCGCCAGATCGACGCCCTGGCGTACTCCTTCCACCCGCTGCTCGGCGCCCGCAAGGAGATGTGCCAGAAGTTGCACCCGGCTCACCCGATGACCGGTCAGTGTCAGTAGGCTGCTCGCATTCGGCCCCAGCCCCATTACGCTCTTGGGGGCTATATTCACGTTGAGACCCACCCCAACAACGAGTGCGACAGGCTCTCCAGAGCCGCTCACTCCCACCTCGCTGAGCATCCCCGCCAGTTTGCGCCAGCCGCTGCGCTCGCCGTTGACGATCAGATCATTGGGCCACTTGAGTTGCGCCTCGATCCCGGCTACATTTCGTACAGTATCCAGCAGCGCCAGCCCCACCGCCATCAGCGTGCGGGTTGCATGATAGTCAAATGGCTCCGGAGGTCGGAAAAGCAAGGAAACAAGGAGGCTCGACTCGGCCGGCGCTTCCCAACGCCGCTGCAATCGACCCCGCCCCAATCTCTGCTCGTCTGCCACCACCACCAGACCCTCCACCCCATCCCGCGCCGCAGCGGCCAAGGCCACATCGTTGGTTGAGTCAACCACCGGGTAGTAGATCACCTCGCGACCTAACCAACCCTCGGCACGAACGTACGAGGCCAATCGATGCGCCATCACGGCACCAC
>SLDA01000086.1 GCA_007125545.1 Thermoflexales bacterium
ATTGGATCTCGGGCGGAATACCGACACCTGTGTCCCGGAAGACGACAAGTCCACCTGGGGGGGACTCAGTCTCTGTGATAGTCGCAGAGAGCCGACCTCCGTGGGGCATAGCATCGATAGAATTGAGGATCAGATTGAGGAAGACCTGCTGGAGACGGTCAGGGACGACCTTCACATAAGTCTGTGCCCGATCCGTATGAATGAGCTCGACTTCAATGCCCCTGTCTTGGCATTGTTTTTCCGCAATAGCCAGAGCGTGGCCGACGAGGTCTTCGAGGCGTCGGCTTTGCCTGTCCTCGGACTGCGAGGGGCGGTTTAGCTCCCGTAAGCGTCCGACGATACCTGCAGCGCGCTTCAGCTCGTCAGATGCCATTTCCAGGTAGACCCGCACCGGTGCTTCGTTCTCAATGCTCTCATCCGCCAGTCCCAAGCATCCAATGACGGTCTGCAGCGGGTTATTGATCTCATGTGCGAAGGAAGCAGCTAACTGCCCGGTCAGCGCCAACTTCTCATTCTGAATCATTGCGGCCTGGGCTTCACGTTGCTCTGTGATGTCTTCGATCATTGCTACCGCCAATCGTGGTTCGTGTTCCACGTCACGGACTAGCGATAGGGTGATGGTACACCAAACCGGGGTCCCAAGATTTGTTCCCTGCTCGCCGCCTTCATCTGCCGGGGGCATAAAGCGCACTTCGGTTCGATAGCTTTCGGCAGCGCCTTCCATCAGCCTCCGATACGCTTGCGATTGCACCTTCCTATCCTCAGTATTAAGGAAGCTGCTGAGTCGTCGATCCCTCAGACTCTCCGCACGCGTATTTAGAATGCGCTCCAGGGCCGCATTGCTCTGAATGATTCGTTCTTCGTGATCGAGGAGCGCGATGCCGACGGGAGCGTCCTCGAAGATCGCGCGGAAGCGCGCCTCGCTGATGCGCAGTGCTGCTGTACGCCAGATAACACGCCGCTCAAGCTGCTCGGCATGCTCTCGCACTTGGCGGTGCAGGCGTGCCTGCTCGATTGCTATCGCCAATTCGTCTGCCAGTTCACGCGCTAGTTCCAGTTGCTCGCGTGATACAGTTCCTGGAAGGCGTAGGCCCAAGCGCAGGGCGCCTATGAGCCGGCCCTGCGCTCGCATAGGTTGCACCAGTAGGGCGCGAACCCCCTCTTCCTTCAGCACATCTGCCAGCGGTATATTCGCAGCCAATTGCTTGGATTGCACGTCCCCGATGTGGACATTCTTCCCCTTGCGTAATCTGGTGATCAACGCATCCCATTCCGGGGTTAAGCGCGTTTTCCAGCCTTGTCCGGCTCGTGTTGTGCCGTGAAGTGTATAGACGGCCAGCAGCGAAGCTTCTTCGGTCTCGAAATCGAGGAGCATAACGCTGGCTCGCACGCAGTCCATCATCTGGGGGAGACGCGCCAGTGCCGCTTCCGCAATCGCTTCCATAGATTCTGCTGCAAGGATGGCCTGGTCTATGTGATGGAGGGCGCGGAGACGTCCTGCATACTCATGGAGAGAGCGCTGGGCGTGCCGCAGATCGGTAATATCGAGACCGTACAAATTTGCATAGCCATCGGCTGTCGGCGCCACCGTCAGTGAGAAGATACGGCCGCTCGCGTGGATTTCGGCGCTTGAGTTGTGTTGGCTGCGCACGGCTTCGCGAACGCGCGTTCGCCAGCGGAGTGGCACTCTCTCACCTACTTCAATACCCCAATCGGACCGAATGGGCGCACTGCCCGCGTTAGCATAGAGCAAGACGCCGTCCTCATTGATCCGCAAAACGGGATGAGGATTCTCGCTGGGAAAGCGGGCGACACTCGCGATCTCGGCCTGTGCGCTAGTGGTGGCTGTCACGTCAAGTAAACTTAGCACCAAGCCAATAACTTTTCCCTCTTTATTCTTGACCGGCATGAGAGACCAATCCCAATATGTCGTGCCCCTGGAAGGCTGGTCGGGGAAAACAAAGGCTTTGGCGCTGAAAGCGGCGGGTTGTCCTGTATCCCGGACCTCCTCGAAAATCTTCTGGTTCTCTTCGTCCGGAAATAGTTCGAAGTGATTGCGCCCGATCAGGGCTTCAGGCCGCTTACCAATACCTTCCGCATACGCTGCGTTGACGCGCACAAAGGTGAAGTGGGTGTCGAGATAGGCCAGTTGTGCGTGCGTGTTCTCCATAATCGTTTCCAGTAGATCTCGTTCCCGTCGTAGATCACCGGCGAGCTGCGCTGTACGCTCTTGCTCGCTCGCGAGCCGCATGAGCAGGCGCTCATAGGCGCCCTCCCGCTGCGTTCGCTCGGTAATGTCCTGAAAGGTAGTGACGGCTCCGGCGGTGTGTCCTTCGTCGTCTCGCAGAGGCTGGGCCGAAACGCTAATAACGACCTCTCTGTTATCAGGAAAGCGGAGCAGCAGCTCTTGATCGCGCGGAGACTCGCCATACTTCCAAGCCTTCATCAGCGGCATATCAGCAGGTGTCAGGGCCTTCCCCTCCTCATCGTAGGCCGTGTAGCTATGCTGGGGCTGTTGCACCGTGCCCAGGACTGGTCCACCCAAGATCGTGCTGCCGGCTTGATTGGTCATAAGCAACCGTCCATCGGCATCGGCAATAATGATTCCGACGGGTAGGGTATCCACCAGCGCGCTGAGTACGCGATTGGCAACCTGCGTATCGTGAATTCTTTGCTCTGTTTGCGTACGGCGACTCCGGCGGTCGGCTTCCGTTCGCCGGTGTCGCGGTCGATTATCGGTGAGGTCGATGTCCGGGACTTCATTCATATGCATTGGCCTTTGCTTGCTTATCTATTTCATTTCATTGTTCAGGCGCCGAAACGTTTGATCTCACGTGCTCTACCTCGCAGGACAAATCCGATAATCAGGCCGAATATGAAGCCGCCAATGTGAGCCCAATAGGCAACACCACCGGTTTGGTTCGCCCCAAGCGTACCGATGCCCTGGAACAACTGCAGAACAAACCAGAGTCCGAGAAAGATGAAGGCCGTCACTCGCGTGATGGTCACGAAGAACCCCAGAAAGACCAAGGCCCGCACCTGAGATCGCGGGAACATCACAATATAGGCACCCAGCACTGCCGCCAAGGCGCCGCTGGCGCCGAGGCTTGGGACGGTTGTGTCAGGGTTGATGGCGATGAAGGCCGCCGATGCCACGAGGCCACCTATGAGATAGAAGACCAGGTAGCCGAACTTGCCCATAACCGTCTCCACGTTGTCACCAAATACCAAGAGGAAGACCATGTTGCCAATGATGTGTAACCAACCACCATGCAGGAACATTGCGGTGAACAAGCTATAGAGCTGTTCTCCTTGCAGAATCAGAGCCGGTACCGCACCAAAGGTGTAGAAGAAGTTGACCAGAGCCTCCTCGCTTAGGGTAAGCTGGTAGAGGAAGACCAACACATTCACAGCTACCAGGCCCCAAGTCACGATGGCCGGTGGTGCGCCTCGTATATCGTCGTCGCTAATAGGAAACATAGTTCCTCCAAACAATTGCTTTTTTTCATCATAGCTTTTTTGGGCGATGGGGACAAGGGGCCAAGTGCAGGAATCGTGGCCTATAACACTGTCCCAACCCTGTTCAAACGCAGCCCGACTTCAAACCTAACATATTCCGGCGGTTTTCGTGGCTGGCCCCATGCTAGACTGAAGCAGATCAACGTGAGTATTAGTTGTGTGCATTGGATGCGCTGGAGAATCATTGGATCTTTACCGGTTTATAATCCTGGATAAAGGCTTCAGTGTCAGGGTAGTTACAGTTGAGAGGCCGCTCCAGCCCAACCGATTGCGAAAGCGAGGCATCTATGCAGTCCCCACCCTCTCCGCCAAACTCGGGTGACGATCAGCCCGTCAGTGGATCAGGACGTCGTTTTCTCTTTGTCGCTTCGGGCTTTGGAATCTATGTTTATGAGCAGCGAGCGGCGGGCTGGACGCAAGTGCGCGGAGGGCTCGATGGAAAGCACTTGACGAGCGTCACGGCGCAGCTTGGTTCTGTACTTGCCGGATCGCGAGAAGGTATCTATCGGTCCCCCGATCTCGGCCAGAGTTGGTGGCCTTCCGACCACGGACTGGAACACCAGCATGTTCGTTGGTTGACATTCCATCCGGATGGCAGCGGCCGCGCCGTCGCTGGAACGGAGCCGGCCGCTGTTTTTGTCCGCGAGGGCGATGACGAGATGTGGCGCGAATGTGGGGAGGTGGCAGCTCTACGTGACTCACACGGCTGGTCTCTTCCCTATTCGCCTGAAGCGGGATGCGTGCGCGGGTTCGCTTTCAACGGGGAGATTGGGTACGCGGCGGTCGAGCAAGGTGGGCTGCTCCGTACTGACAATCGGGGTGAGGCCTGGCGACTCATTGCCGGCAGCAAGGAAGGCGTGGACGGAGAAAGAGGCATGGGACTGCATTTGGACGTTCACTCCGTTGTGGTACATCCCACGTCCGCCGACATCGTTATTGCGCCCACCGGTGGTGGTCTCTACTATAGCAACGACGGAGGCCGGCGCTGGGACCAACTGTACGCATGCTACTGCCGTGCAGTATGGGTCGATCCGGATCGACCCGCCCACATGATCCTGGGACCTGCTGACGGTGTCGACCGGCAGGGACGTATTGAGGAGACAGAGGATGGCGGGCAGACCTGGAGGCCCCGTATGGCAGGGCTGGACAATGTCTGGCCCGAGCACATGGTCGAGCGGTTTCTGCAAGTAGAGGATACGTTGCTGGCGGTGTTGTCCAACGGTGAACTTATCGCCGCTCCACTGCAAAGTCTAGAGTGGCAGACACTAATTCCCGAGGTTCAGAACGTGAACGCCGTGGCAGCGCTCTTGCTCTAACAACTGCTATGGCGGTCGTTGTCCTTGTTAAAAGGCTATCGTATCAGGAGGCATTAAGATATGAATAAACACGATTTCCGTCTTGCAGTCGATCAGCTTCATCGAGAGGCTGATCTCTCTGCGATGAGTTTTGAGACAACTGACGACTTGAAAGAGCTGAATGAAGTGATCGGTCAGCCGCGCGCGGTGGATGCGATCGAGTTCGGTTCCGGCATCAAGAATAACGGCTTCAATATCTACGCACTCGGGCCTACGGGCCTGGACAAACGTGGTCTTATCCATCGATACTTTGAATCGCAGGCTCGTGAGAGAGAAAGCCCACCTGATTGGTGTTACGTTCACAACTTTGAGGAGGAACACAAGCCCAAGGCGATCAAGTTCCCGGCGGGTACCGGACGCGAATTTCGCAAAGATATGGAGGAACTGGTCGAGCAGCTTCGCAGTGCACTTCCTGCCGCCTTTGAAAGTGAGGAGTACCAATCGCGGCGCCAGTCTGTCACAGAGGAGTTCAGGGAAAAACAGTCACAGGCGTTCAATCAACTACAGGAGCAAGCGCGTGAGGAGGATATGGCGCTGATCCGTACACCCAGTGGCATCGCCGTCGCTCCCACACGACAAGGCGAGGTGCTGGCACCGGATGATATTCAGGACATGTCAGAGGAAGAGCAGGAGCAGGTCCAGCAGAAGGTCGAGAGCTTGCAGTCCGAGCTTCAGAAAATACTCCAGCAGGTACCCGGCTGGCAGCGGGAGATGCGAGAGGAGCTGGAAGAGCTTAACCGGCAGATGGCAAGTCTTGCCGTGGGGTCTCTGATCGATGAACTCCGGAGGAAGTATGACGACTATGAGCAAGTTGTACAGCACTTGAATGAGGTGCAGGAGAATGTTGTAAATAACGCCGAGCAGTTCCTACCACAGCAAGAGTCTGGAGCGCCACAGGTGATGCAGGCTATGCAGCAGGAGCAACAGGAACAGGCGCTCCGCCATTACGCTGTCAATCTCTTGGTCGATAACACAGAAACGGAAGGGGCACCGGTTATTTACGAGGATAACCCAACTTATCAGAATCTGATAGGTCGTATCGAGCATCGCGCGCAGATGGGCGCGCTTATGACTGATTTTATGCTTATCAAGCCCGGTGCGCTCCATCTGGCCAATGGCGGCTATCTGGTGTTGGATGTGCGCAAACTGCTGACGCAGCCCTATGCTTGGGAAGCGCTCAAGCGCTCGTTGATGAGTTGCGACATTAAAGTTGAGTCTTTAGGCCGGCAACTTAGTTTGATCAGCACAGTCTCTCTGGATCCGGAACCGATTCCCCTGGAGGTCAAGATAGCTCTGGTGGGTAGTCGCATGATCTACTATCTGCTCTGGCAGCTGGATCCGGAGTTTGCAGAGCTCTTCAAGGTTGCGGCGGACTTCGACGA
>SLDA01000052.1 GCA_007125545.1 Thermoflexales bacterium
ATATCCTCCCGCCCAGGTTCCCTGGGGGCCGGTGGGCCGCTCCTGCACGGGCGGCACGGGAACCTGCGCCAACACGGGCGCGGACCGGCGAGTGCCGGGCAGGAGTGCGGCGAGCAAGAGTGTGCAGGCCAGTAGTAGGGTTAGTCTCTGCCTCAATTCTCCTCCCCGCGGGTGTCAGGCTACCTGAGATATGCTCGCTCTCGTTCTTGGTCCTATGTAGACTAGTATTATGCCGCAGATCGCGCGCACGGTTATGCCGGAATGCGTTGGTAAGGTTGGAACCGCCTACGGGCAGCCCCCGCAGTCCCTGAACGACCCGATCTACGGTTCTATGCCGGGAGTCGCCTCCATGATGGCTTCTGCCTCTCGCCAGACCCGGGGCAGCAATGCTTTGACGAGGTCGCTGCGCTGCTCCAGATCGGAATAGGATGCGATCCCCAAATCGGCCAGCATGCGCCGGTAACCGCGCAGATGCTGGTCATGGACCTCCGCCGGCGCGTCGACCGCCAGCACCTTCTGGCAGCGCGTGTAGGTGACCGCGATCCAGAAGACGGCCTCGCGATGATCGCCCTGTTCGATCAGCTCGCGGCTGCCGTCAATGGCCACCGGGCGGGCGATCGGGCCCATATCCGCGGCGAACTCGAAGGGGGTTGTGATCGCGGCCCCGGCCGCATCGCATGCGCCGGCCAGGGTGGTCAGGTGCTGCGCTACCCGATCCCGGCTCAGTCGTGCACAGCCCAGCATCTCCAGCAGGGTAGGGTAGAACGTGGCGCGCCCGACCTCCTCCAGCAGTTCGCGCACGGCCAGATACCGCTTGCGCACGGTGGGGTTGCGCAGTCCGGCAACCAGCAGAATATGCGTGGTGACACCCGACCCAAACAGCCAGGAGTTGACCTGGTCGGGGAGCGTCGCGGCCTCGCTCAACCCGTTCAGATTCCGCAGTACCTTGTCGCGAGCGTGCGCGCAGCGACGGAGCACCCACTCGCGTTTCGCATAGTCACGAACCACGGCGACCTGGAGCGGCGTCAGCCGCCCCACCGGGTCGGAGATGAGGCTTGCCGCCCGCAGGCTCCATGCCAGGTGGGACGTGCCCAACACCTGTTCCGGGGTGGCGATCTCCTCGCTCCGGAGATACGAGGCCTCCAACAGGGCACCACGGTAGAGGAATTTTCCCGGCTTCTTGGGTAGCGCGGGTCCATCCACCACGACGAGGATGTCCACATCCGAGGTAGCCGGCAACTCCACGTCATCCGCCATCTCGTTCGTTGAACCGGAGAAGAACGCGCCCACGAACCCCGGCAACCGTCCCGCCTCCTCGTCGACCCACGCGCGCCCCGCTGCCCTCGCCTCTCTGACGATCATCCGCGCCTCTTCTTTCGCGTAGTGCCGGTATGTAAGAGATCGATGCCTTCTGTCCCACATCTGGAAGTGTACAATGAAGCGTAGAAAATGACGAAGACGCTCATGCGGAGACGCAGGTCCCGGGGCTCTCACCAGGTCGCGGGAGCGCTCGGCGCAGGAGGAGCCCTGTAAGAATTTCTTACAGGGCTCCGGGGTTCCGGAACGACGGGTTGGTGCCCGGCGTCACCGGATAGTATAGGTGTGCTAAAAAGGCGTTAACATCCTTTCACGCCTCTTTAGCACACCGAGTGGTAGTTGATCTGGCGGGTTCAGGAGCCACAGCTCTTGTGCTCGGCCTTCGGCGGTTAGGTGTGTACCGTCTTCCCCAAATCCTTGAGGGTTTCTCCCAGTTGATCCCGTTGCTCATCAATCACATCCTGCCCGCTTTGCTGTAGGTCTTTGGCCTGCTCCTGTACGCCGTGCGTGACCTGGTGAGCCTTGGCGCGAACTTGCGCCGTTGCGTCTTCCATGCCTTTGACTACTTGATCGTGGACCTCGGTGCCTTTCCGCTGGATTTTGGCACGCGTCTTTTTACCTGATTGTGGCGCCCATAACAGCATCGCTATCGCACCGGACAATCCACCAACCAAAAAGCCGGCTAAGAAGCCGCCCAGCTGACTGTGACCGTTATCGTATTCGTGATCTCGCTTATTCATGTTTACTCTCCTATGGCTGTGTGATGCATTTGAGTCGTCAGGTAAGGGTTTGCCTGGCTGCTCCAAGTGTCTAGTCGATGAGGCTGGTGTAAGTGGTGAGCTCGGTATCCGTGCCGGTTTGCTCCCGCGTCGAGCGCGTGGACGTGCGCGCGCTGGGACGATTCGCAAAGATTCGAACGATGTAGCTAATCCCCCAGAAGACCAGCGCGTAGATCCCCATCGCGATGAGGGTCGTTATTTCGAGGCTCATGGCCCCCGACGTCGGTGTTCCTATCAACAGGTCGAAGGGCGCGGTGAACGGGCCAGTGATGCCATACATGAAAGCGGCAAATCCGCTGTCAGGATTGGCGCCGATCAGCTTCAGCAAGAAGCGTAACGCCAGCATAATCTCCAAGAGCCCAAACAACCCCCAGATAATCTGGGTGATCAGGGCCATACTCTGCCGTCGTTCGGCGGCCACATCGCGTGTCACTTGTTCGGTCGCCGCGAAGCCCGGTTGCTGTGTAACTACAGTTTCTTCGCGACGATCCACCGCGTGTTCATCGAGCGGTATATTGTTCGGCATCGCTGCCTCCTTAGTGTCTAGGTATTTTCGTAAGGGTCTGCGTCCGGGTGAATGGGAATGGCGCTCGTGTTAGTCCCTGCTGTAGGGCGATTACCGCCTGCGCCCTCGGCTACTGCGTTGGAACAAGCTGACGATGGCGATCAGGATGATCGCTCCTAGCAGTGTGACTAACATCGTCGGCAGGGTGATCGCATCGTTGATCGTGCCCACCCCGAAGATGGGACTGAGAAAGTAGCCTGCCAGCAATGCGCCAACGATCGCCAGGACGATATTGAGCAGCAAATTGGATCGCCTATGCATGAGTTCCGTCGCCACCCAACCGATTACTGCCGCAACAACAAGGTAGATCAGAATGTTAACCATGACTATCTCCTTTCACTTTGACTACCCTTAGCATACACCGTGGGCAGCGTGGGGTCATCGGTGCCGCGAGGATCTTTGACTCCGCGTTTTGATGAGGAGCGCCGGCGTGCTCCACATAACGTGGAGCGGAGCCCAGCGAAGCAGCCATCAGCTTACTCAAGTTGGCTGAGGAGGCTCTGCTGCGGAGAGGATGGGTCCGGCTTCTGCCAGCAGGTGGGTGAGCCGTTCCAGACTGCTGGTCACTAAGGGTGGCGGCTCATCCATCCCTTCAATCGTAGCCTGTACCCGTGACAGTCGCCCCTGAAGGTCGGAAAGCTCTGCCGCGTTCCCGGCTACGGCGCGATGGCTGACCAGGCGATTCCACAGAACCTGGCATACAATGGACACCGGTGGCGCAACCAGAATGCCGATGAGCCCGAAGGCGTCGAAGAGAGCGACGAGCAGTAGCACGGTTAACATGGGATTACTCAGGTTGCGGTTGAACAAGCGCGGCTTGACCCATATACCCACGGCAATCAGAATGGCGAGTGTATAAAGGCCCGCCAACAGACTCGTCTCCACACTCGTCAGCAGTCCCACCAGTAACGGCGACAGCAGCGCCAAAGGTGCTCCCATCACAGGAATCAGGCAAACCAACGCTCCGGTCAGCGCCAGGAGCGCCGGATAGGGAAATCCAAGGAGCCAGTACCCCAGGCCCAAGAGCAACCCGACCAGCAGACTTTGCACGACCAGCCCGCGCAGATAGGCGCCGATGTTCAGTTCGATCGTGCGTACGATATCCCGCACCTGTTTGCGCTGCTCCGCCGGTAACAATGAGAGCCAGAGCCTTTCAAAATGGACCTGATTGCTGCTCCAATATAGGCTCAAGAGAAGCACGATGAGTGCGCCGCTCACCACGCTGCCCAGGCCCTGTGTAATGCCGAGGAGGGTCGGCAGCACAAGCTGTCCCTGGTCGCCGGTCACGGCTTCGAAGAGCTGGCTTGGTGCCGGTAGGCGCGTCACCAGCGCCTGTTGGAACGTGGTGCCCTCCAACCAGGGCGGCAATTGCCACACATCCTGTGCCGACACGGTTAGCGCAAACCGTTGGATTTCGCTGATCGCGGCTTCACCGGTTGAGAAGAGTAAGAAGCCAAAACTGCCAAGCACTACCAGATAGAGGCATAACCAGGCTGCGCGCACCACGAGGCGGCCTTTGAGCAGGCGGGCAGCCAGGGGGCCCAGCGCGGACGCCAGCGTCAACGACAGCAACACATAGACGAGGACCCCACGGAATTGCCACAGCGCGACCAGGGCCAATAAGGTGGCTAGCACTGCCGCCCCGAACCGTACCAGGTGTTTCGTCATGGCGCAGCTTCTGTATGACGCTGGGCCAGCAAAGCGTCCAGGTCGGTGGTCAGGGTCTCAATCTCATCCATCACCTCGTCAAGTTGCTGGACTCTGGGTATTGAGCCGCTCTTGGAAAGGCGCGCTTGCTTGCGCAGGTCTTGCGCCAGGTCCCGTGCCGCATAGCGCAGCCGGCTCGCATAATCGCGACCGGATATTTCCTCCGGCTGCGATGCTTCCGGCCCAAAGACGAAGCGATTGAACAGCAGCTGTAGCATAGCCGCTGTGGGAATCGCCATCAGGGCGCCGGCTATGCCGAACAGAGAGCCAAATGCGAACAGCGCCAGCAGCGAGACAAACGGATTGACGCCGACCGCCTTCCGCATGACGCGCGGCACCAGCAGCGTGTTTTCCAGTTGCTGAATCACTACAGAGGCAGCGATGACCCAGACCGCTTGGGTCGGCGCGACGGAAAGGGCCACGACGACCGCGGGAATGGCCCCGAGCAGGGGCCCCACCATCGGCACAGCCTCCAGCACGCCCGCGATGACCGCCAGCACCAGGGCATTGGGCAGGCCGATTAGCAGATAAGCGACAAGGGATAACACGCCGATGACCAGGCACAGGACGCCCTGCCCCGCCATGTAGAATCCTACCGTAGTTTCCATCGCCTTCACCAGGTCGCTCACGCTCTCGCGCCGTTCCTGCGGCAGCAGCAGCAACCACGACTGAAGCGCGCGCGGTCCATCCAGCGTCCAGTGAAACGTCAGCAACAGGATAACGATAGCAAAGAAGACAACCTCAACCGCGCCGATTGCATAGCCCAACGCCTGCCCGGCTGACGCTATCATCTCCGGCCCGGTCTGCTCACCGAGCCCCAGGCTGGGCAGCGTCTCCGGGAGGAACTCGCTTAGGCGCACCAAGATCTGACTGGGGTAGCTCCCCAGCCAAGCGCGCAGACTCTGATAGTAGCCCGGCACTGCGGCGGTAATCGTTATGCCCTGCTCGACAATCAGCGGAAAGAGTAACAATAAGAAGCCAACCAGCACCGCGAGGAGCACGCAGTAGACGAGTATCACCCCTGCCATCCGGGGTAGCCCACGTTGCTGCAACCAGGTCACGGCTGGACGGATCGCTGTACCCAGCAGCATGGCAACAAATAAGATGAAGATGACCTGGTAGAAGCGGTAGAGCAGCCAGAAGCTCAGGGCGACGCCCGCGAGGACGAGCGTAGCCCGTACAACTCGCCGAAACGTCCAGCCGTCCAACTGCGAAGGTGAATCGAGCGCCATACTGCTCCTGATTTCTTTCATTTCCTTGGGGACTGTTTCTGCTGGGCCCCGATTTTGACCGTGTGTTTCATACTTTGGATGAAACCCCTAGTCACCGCACGACTTCACGATAGTCGTTGTACAAATCACCTAACCGCCCCGCTGCTGCGGGGTCGCTACGCGCCAGCAGCGTGATCAGCTCATCGCGTTGAGTCAACAGCAGTCGGATGCTATCGCTTTGCGCGGGGGAGAAGGCCGAATCCGCACCTTTATTGATCTCTGCCTGTACAGCCGTGAAAAAATCGCCCGTAGATTGATGGGAGGGTTCATAGTCGCCTTGCCGCGCGTCGATGGCGGCGGAGGCCAGGGTGTTCTGCATCTGCGCCATGGTCAATTGCTGCTGGGTCTCGGCCAGAGAGCGGGAGACTTCACGCCACTGTCCCCACATCGGGATGAAGCCAAGCAGAAAGACGACCAGCAGCCCAGCGACATAGACAAAAACCCGCCGCCCTAAAGCGTTCATACTCGATTTGAACCGTGAATTTCTGTTCATAGTAGCTCCTTTCAAGACGCACAACTTCTCGGGCAGTGTAGGGTCTGGCACGGGCCAAGTCGACGCGCGGATGATGAAGCCCTGCCCATTGGATGCTATTAGCATACA
>SLDA01000016.1 GCA_007125545.1 Thermoflexales bacterium
GCGCACGCTCCCAACACTACTGGCTATAGAAACGAGGACTTTGAGTGGGCTGCGAAGGCAAGTTCGGGACAGACAGTCTGGGTCTTTCCCGCCTTCGAGTGGCAGAACTCGTCGGCCGCACTATGGGATATAACTAGTTCCAGCGAGATGCCCGCCTCTACGCTAGTGGTCTCGTTGTCAGAACCCGGGCTGGCCTATGGTCCTCAGTTCTGGTTCTACGCCTTTCCTTATGGCCACGATCCGGAGAGCAGAGAACCACGCGAGCCGCTGGGACCCACGCGACTTATGGCGGATGCCAGCACGGTAGCGATAGGGCCTATGGGCCATCGTGATGCGGGAGGCCAATTGCACAAGGTGCAAGTCGTCGGTGTGATGGGCCTGGCGTCACAGTTTACGCTCGATGTTCATGCAGGGACGTATCCGTGGCCGCGTCTCCGCACCTATTTCCTCCCCGTTCCACGTGATGTGCAGGTCCAGGGAAGCCAAGCGCATCCCGGAGAGCTGCAGGTGATCTGGAGTATCGACGAGCGATGGGTCCCGGATGGCGTGAGTGGCCTCGTCTACAAAATCTACGCTTCCAGTAACCCTTCCGATCCACTACAGCACGAGGTGGCGACTCGCCAGGTGGGGGGAAGAGATCGGAGGGCGAGCTTCGTGCCACCTGCGGACACCGTACTTATCTCCGTGGTGCTGGCAGATGGCCACGGCAATCAGAGCCCGCCCGCCGGCAAGAACATCGAAGCGCTCTATGAACCCGAGGAGATTCAGGTGATTGAGGGGGAGCGTACCGATCCACACACGGTGCTGCTCGTTGCCTTAGAGCGCCTTGGATACGGCTATGCTCTGCTGAATGATGACTCAACGCCGGCAGAATGGGAGTCGGCGGACACGAGTCTGGCCGAAGACTTCGGCGTTCTGACACGCATAGAGGACACCAGCGGCATCATTATGGCACAGTTCCAGAACGGGCATAGTCCGCCCCGCTTCCCAGCCGGCGAAGAACGTGAGGTCACCCGTTTGGCAATCTATGTTGGACTCCCTATGGAGTCCATTGAGGAACTATACCGTACAGCGTGTGCCGACGATCGTTATACGCACATGTACGAGTGTGAAGCACAAGGGGACTATGGTGGCCTGTCTGCGATTACGACCCACAGCATCAGAGCACAGGATCGGCGGAGTATCCGGCACCGCGCCGTCAATATCGTGGTGGGCGATGTCATTATTGTCGGGGAGCGGGTGACCACGTGCTTGAGCGCCAGCAGCGGCGATGAGCCGTGCGAACCTCCCGCGCCGTCGCTACTGAGCCGTGAAATGGACGTGATCTTGGATCAGGCGGACCGCATGGGCTTGATCAGCTTAAGATAGCTAGTTGGGGGCCCTCACCCTCCCCAACCCCTCCCTCTCCCGTCAGAACAGGAGAGGGAGGGGCTCCGGAGCTGCCGGCGCTTCTGTCAACCGGCCATCAGAACGGGAGAGGGAGGGGCTCCGGAGCTGCCGGCGCTTCTGACCCTTGGCTATCTGTCAAGAGCATGAGTAATCCTTATTTTCGGCAGAGTAGAACTCCCTACGACAGATGTTCTGGATAGGGTCAGGCCTCCTTGGCGGAGTTGGTCAGATCGTGAAAGACGCCTGCTTTAGCCTTCTCTCGCAGCAAGGTGAGTGCTGAGAACGCGTGTCACGCCGGGTTCGGCCTTACACAGGGGCTGCGGTGTCGTCAATTGACAGGTAGGATAACACGTTGTAGCCTGACCGAGTAAGCTTCTGTCCTGCGTGGGATGAAGTCCGGTGAAGTACAATCGAGGAGGTGAGTCACATGACCGGTTCGGGTGGCAGACAAGTCAAAGTTGGAATCGTCGGATGTGGCGTGGTGGCGACGGCCTACTATTTGCCCTACCTGATGCGCATGGAGACCGTCGACCTCGTCGCCGTGTGCGATCGCTTCGAGACGCGTACGCAAGCTTGTATGCGTCTCTTTGGCGCCAAGGAGCAGTATCTCGACTACGACGAGATGATCGACCATGCCGACATCGACGCCGTCTTCATTCTCACCGCGCCTGGTACCCATGTACCCTTCACCTTGAAGGCTGTCGAAGCCGGCAAGCACGTGCTGATTCAGAAGCCGCTGGCAACTGAGATGCAGGATGCGCGCCTAATCGCGGAGGCCATCCGCACAGCCGGCGTGAAGGCCATCGTCGAGCCCAGCTCCAGTACTCTCCTCGACCCCGATTTCGCCCTCCTGCGCGAACTGGTCAAGAAAGGTGTCCTCGGTGACGTCCTCTGGTTCTCGCTTGCTTGGACCGGCCCTACGACCTACGGACCTGCGTTGGGCAGCAACCCCTATGGACAGGATGCCTTCTACACCAAAGAGAGCGGGGGATTTCTCTTCGATCTGCCCTATGCACCTACCCAAATCGTGTCACTCCTTGGTCCGTGCAAGAGCGTGTTCGCTCATGCCTCCATTGGTGTAACCGACCACACTATCGTGCCGGAGGAAGCCTATGACCAGTTCTTGGCGGGAGTGACCGACCCCGATGGAGCCAACTACTGGGACGTGGTGCTCGACCTGCCGCGCTCAAAGCACGTGCGTATGGAAGCGGTCGACAATGTATACTCGATGTATGAGATGGTCGAGGGCGGTGTGGGGACCTGTCACGTCGGCAGGATCTACCACCCCATTCTGCCGGGCACCGGGGGCGGTGCCTTGCAAATCTTCGGTACAGACGGCAATCTACTCCTCGGCGCCGGTTATACGGCCTCCATTATCACAAGTCACAAGCACCTACTTCCACGCGTGGAGGCGGATGGCTGGTTTCATATTCCCGCGCGTGGCGATCACAACCGGGCAAAATGGCCGCAGCCCACACCTGGCGCCTTCAACTATTATCACGAGTCGAGCCAACACTTGATCGACTGCATTCTGGAGGACCGCGAGCCGATCGTGAATGTGGACTGGGGGCTGCACATCACCGAGATGATGGCTGGCGCTCTGGAGTCGGCGCGCAGCGGCGAGCGCTACGATATGACGACCACGGTTGAAATATAGGGATTGCCCTGAGCATCGGCACGCCACAGAGATGTTAGCCTGAGAGGTTGACTCAGCCGGCATTGGACGTATCCTGATTCGTAGAGTTTGGTAGATTTGATGCAAACGAGGAGGGTATGCGATGACGGGTTTTGTTGGAGCAATTGAGCAACTCACGCTTGAAAACGACCACTTTCGGAAAGTCTTATTCACCGGACCCTTCAGCCAACTGGTCGTGATGTCCCTCGAGCCGGGCGAGGATATCGGCAACGAGGTACACGACGACGTAGATCAGTTTTTCCGCATTGAGCAGGGCGAGGCCAAGTTCGTCCTCAACAATGAGGAGGAGCATATCGTCCACGATGGTGACGCTGTGATCGTACCGGCAGGCACGTGGCATAACGTCCTCAACAACTCCTCAACGGAGCCGATGAAGCTATACACCGTGTACACGCCGCCGGAGCATCCAGACGGGACGGTACATAAGACGAAGGCTGAGGCAGAAGCCGCGGAACATCACCACTAGCCGGACGCCTGAGACATCCAGGATCCGGCCTATAGCGGCACGCATGCGACAGGCAACGAAATGCGCAGGAGCCTCGGCTCCTGCGCATTGGATCCAGCTTAGAATAAGCGCCTAAGGTCAAGCCTGTCCGATTATGGACGCGTGCCCAGTGTCAGTGGCAGCACCAGAGTTTCATTGCCCCGTAGCACCGTCAGCTCAATCGTCTGTCCGACCTCGGTCTCCAGCACCAAGTAGCTGTTGAGTTCAGCGAAGTCCTGGATTGGACGACCGTCGATGGCGATGACCAGATCGCCGCCGCGTCCGGTTTGCGAACTGGCAGCGACGAGGCCCGCTCGCTCCGCTGGGCTGCCCGGCATCACCGTGAGCACATAAGCGCCGCGCGTTTGTCCGATACCGTAGATCTCTTGATCATCGAGCGTGATGTCACCATCGAACGCCAATCCCATATAGGGATAAGCCACCCACCCCTGCTCCACCAAGATAGGCACCACCCGGGTGAGAACGTCCACGGGGATCGAAAAGCCAACTCCGGAGTTTGTGCCCGTAGTGGTTGCAATCGCGGCATTGACGCCCATCACTTCACCGCTCAAATTCAGCAACGGGCCGCCGGAGTTTCCGGGGTTGATCGGTGCATCGATCTGAATGACCTGAGGCAGTGAATAACTACTGCCTGTTTCAGTCATCCGCTGCGAAGGCAAGCTCCGTCCGAGCCCACTGATGATGCCCAGCGACATAGAGCCTTGGGCACCGAAGGGGCTTCCAATGGCGACGACAAATTGCCCGACCTGAAAGGTGCTACTATCCGCCAGCGGCAAAGGATTGGCGCCCTCCGGTAGGCCCTCGACCTGTAGCACAGCGAGGTCACTGTCTGGGTCGGAGCCCAGCACTGTGGCACGCCGGCGATCGCCGTTCCAGAAGACGATCTCGTAACGGTCACCGGGATCAACCACGTGATGATTCGTCACGATGATGCCCTCGGAGTCATATACAAAGCCGCTGCCGCTCCCCATATACAAGGACAAGCTTACACCGCGACGCGTCACAAGAATGTAGACCACTGAGGGGTTGGCTTGTTCGTAAAGCGCCGTCAGCTTATCCTGAAGCAGCAGCGTCTCTTCAAGAGGCTCCACATCCGGTGCCACAGTGACCTCCGGGGAAACGGTCTCGGTGGGCAGCACGGTCTCCTCGACCCTGATCTCCGACTTCAGCGTCCTGGAAGTGGGTTGGAGCGCGGTCTGGTTAGCATCTGCATCGCGTCCCGATCCGGACAGTGCGCCGGCCCAGCCACAGGCGGTCAGGAGTAACAAAGCCGTTAGGGCCAAGCCCACTCGCCATCCGCGCTCTCGGAATCCGCCGGGCGCTTTCGCACGACTCGTCTGATGGTATTCGGTCATCGCTTTACCCTCCCCCGGCTAACGGCTTAGCACGACAAAACCACTTGCCGGGTAATAGATCATCTATACTACCATTCTACCATCCACCTTACAAAGTCCCACTGGGTATTGGTCAGGAGGAGTTGGGAGTTAGCTCGATCCGGTACCGGTTCCTTGTTACAACGTTCCCGCGTAAGCCACACTGTAGGGCTGAGCCCTCGCCGTCGTAATATCCTGTCGCAGCCGAATCAACTGTCGCATATGCAGCTCTCCGTGGAAGACCCAAGCAGCAAGCATATCGCCGGCATGGAAGACGCCGCCCCAGGGGGCCTCCTCACCTCTTTCCCAGTCCGGGGAGTCGAGGCTGTCGAGCCATTCGAGCGAAGCTTGTCGCTCTTCCAGGAAAGCGCCGAGGGAGGTTACCAGCTCGCGCCCATTGTAGTCGCGCTCGGTAACCCACTCCATTGGACGAATCTCGGGCCACGGCGCGCCGCTCTGATGGAGCAGGATGTCGAGCCGCACGCGAAAATCGCATCGCTCCTCATCGTGGAGATGACCCACAACCTCCAGCACCGACCACCGATCAGGTCCCGGCTTCCACCGGACTTCCTGCTCTGATAGATGATCCACAAGTCCTCGGATTAGATCCGCCTGAGCTGCCAACGCTTCCCGCAAAGCTTTGTAGTCCATAGCCATCCCTCCCTTGATCACCCTGGCTCCCCGCGTCAGAGTTCATTGTACCTTACGTCCGCGACAAATCGAACAGGACAAAACGGCGTTAGAATAGGTCAACGGCGCCAAGCATCGATATATGCGACTTGCCGGTTCCGAAAGGCGAGTGTACTCTGAGGGAGTATGAGTTGCGCCACGAGGAGGTCGAAATTCGTTATGACGACTGCAAATGAGCACCTTCCGAGAGGTTACCACACGACAACGCCATACCTGATGATCACTGATCCTGAGCGAGCTGTGATGTTCTACCAAAAGGCCTTCAATGCGGTCGAACTCCGGCGCTCAGTTGATGCGGATGGGATTGTGCGCAATATCCAGGTCAAAATCGGTGACTCGCCGGTGATGTTGGGTATTCGGGCGCCAACCGACCCGATTACGGAGCACAGAATCGGAGATCTGCCGCTTGTCAGCATCTATCTGTTTGTGGAAGATGCCGATCGTGTGTTTGAGCAAGCCATCGCACAAGGCGCACAGGCGCTTTATCCACCCGAGGATCAGGATTACGGGAACCGGGAGGGTGGCATTGTGGATCCTTTTGGTGTTACCTGGTGGATTGCGACACACCTTGGTGAA
>SLDA01000159.1 GCA_007125545.1 Thermoflexales bacterium
AGCCGGTATTGAGAGTGAGGCCAGATATGATGGCAATCGAGCTGCAATCGGTCACGAAGACCTATCCGGGGAGCACAGATCCGGCGGTCAAGTCGGTCTCCCTCGCGGTGGAGAAGGGCGCGCTTGTCACGCTGCTGGGGCCGAGCGGGAGCGGCAAGACAACGCTTCTGCGCCTGATCGCCGGGTTTGAACGCGCCGGTGCCGGCGAGATCCTCCTTGCCGGCAAGCGGGTGAGCGGAGCGGGTAGCTGGGTACCTCCGGAGAAACGGGGCGTCGGCATGGTCTTCCAGGACTACGCCCTATTCCCCCATCTTACCGTCGCACGCAACGTAGGGTTTGGCTACCGTGAGCCGGACAAGCAGGCGCGAATCCGGGAAGTGCTGGAACTCGTCGACCTCGTCGGCTACGAAGGCCGGTACCCGCACGAACTCTCCGGTGGGCAGCAGCAGCGTGTGGCACTGGCCCGCGCCCTTGCCCGGAGGCCGGTCGTGGTCCTCCTGGATGAGCCCTTCAGCAACTTGGACGCCGCGCTGCGCGTACATATGCGCCTGGAGCTCAAGCGGATTCTAAAAAACGCGGGCGCTACGGCAGTGTTGGTCTCCCACGATCAGGCGGACGCGCTGGCGATCTCCGACCGTATCGCGGTGCTCAAGGATGGAGCGCTCCAGCAAGTGGGCTCGCCACGGGAGATCTACCGGTTTCCGGAGAACCGATTCGTGGCCACTTTCGTGGGACAGAGCGTCTTGCTTGAGGGCGTCGTAGGTGCCGATGCGAAATCTGTAACCACCGATCTGGGCACCTTTGGCTGCAGCCCCCACCACGCCTTCAGGGCCGGAGACGACGTCTACGCGTGTATACGGCCTGAGGGGCTGGAGGTCGTCGCGGAAGGCGCGTTCCAGGGGATCATCACCGGACTCACTTACTCGGGAAGGAGCCTCGACGCCGTGATTGAGGTACAGACCAACAGCGCACGCCACGCGCTGCCCGTACAGCTTCCTCCCGGTGCCGAGGTGCAGACCGGTCAGAGGGTGGGCTTGCGGGTTGCGCCGGATGCTGTCGTGTTGGTGCGCGACCTATAGCGACCGTAGGGAGATAACGTCCCCTAACACCCAGACGCCACGATGGTTTCCTCGGCGCGGAAAGGTGTACCTGTTTGAACCTCTTGCCTCATCGGTCCTCGGTCCACCGAGAGGGCCGGGGTAGGCGCGGCCCTCTCGGAGAGTTGGCGCGCACACATGGCAGATTTGCACTTGACCTTGCGCCTGTATTGCGGTACGATTGAAGTAAGATGCGCGCCGGGGATGGGTCCAGCTACGATCTATCCTGATTCCTGCAGGTAAGACGCGTCCCCCGAATCAACAAGTGCACTTGCACATTACTCACCGCAGAGAGGCGGGTAAGTATGAAACGTGGTCTGTTTTTGGTCTTTCTGGCAAGCCTATTGTTGCTTGCCGGAGTCCGGCCCCTCCGTGCAGAGAACGGTCCCATCATCGTTCTGAGCCTTAGCGGCGTTATGAATCCCCTCTCCACCCAGTATCTGGGGCGTGGGCTCCAGATAGCCGCTGATCGCGACGCCGAGTTGGTGGTTGTTACCCTGGATACACCGGGCGGGCTGGAGACGGCGATGCGCGACATGGTCCAGCTGCTGTTGGATGCCCCTGTTCCCACCGTTGTCTTCGTCTCGCCGGGTGGCGCACGGGCCACCTCGGCCGGCATGTTCATCCTGCTCGCGGCGGACGTCGCCGCCATGGCCCCGGCGACGCACGTTGGTGCTGCCCACCCGGTGCCGTTGGGCGCCGACGTCGATGACGTGATGGATGAGAAGATGACCAGCGATGCAGCGGCGCTGGTGCGCAGCGTCGCCACAACTCGGGGGCGGAATGCGGAGTGGGCGGAACTCGCTGTACGGGAGAACTTGTCCGTCACGGCCGCGGAGGCCCAGGAGCTTAACGTCATCGATCTGATCGCGGACGACCTGGACGATCTCCTGCAGCAATTAGATGGGACCGAGGTCGCCGGGGTGACGCTGCAAACGGAGGGGCGCGCCGTCGAAAACGAGCCGATGACGCTGGGAGAGCGGCTATTCCACATCATCACGGAGCCCAACATCGCCTTCCTGCTGCTCTCGCTCGGTACCCTGCTCATCCTGGTGGAGGTGGCCGATCCGGGTCTGACGGTGGCGGGAGTCGGCGCTGCGGTGGCCTTTATCATCGCCTTCCTGGGACTGGGCAACCTACCGGTGAACTGGGCTGCTATCGCACTGCTTGCCCTATCCGTCGTCCTTTTCGTCGTCGCGCTGCTTACCGATACGGAGTTCATCGTCTCCATCGCAGCGCTGGTTCCCTTTGTACTGGGTGCGCTCCTGCTCTTCACGCCCTTCAGGCCTACCCCTCCGGCAGCGCCTGTCGTGAACGTCAGCATCTGGCTCATCGTGGTGATAGGCGCGGGTATGGTCGGCTTCAGCCTCCTCGTGTTACGTGCGATTATGGCGATGGTGCATAAGCCGCCACAAGCCGGTGCGCAGCGGCTCGTAGGGGTCACGGGCGTTACGTTAACGGATTTGGCGCCAACGGGACAGGTGCGGGTTGAGCATCAAGACTGGAGCGCCGTCACAGTGGGAGACGATATTCCGGTTGGAAGTCCCGTGCGCGTCACGGGAATCAGGGGCGTACGCCTCGAGGTTGTACCCCGGGAAGCGTCGGACGAGGAAGTCTCGCGTCCCAGAGTACCAGACGTTTCATCGGGCCCTCCAGACTACTCTCAAACAGCGTAAGGAGATGTAACCATGGATTTGATTATCATTGCAGGTCTCGTGCTAGCAGCCATCGTCGTTCTGGCCTCCGCCGTCCGCATCGTGCCGGAGTACCGGAGGATCGTCATCTTCCGCATGGGACGATCGAAGGGCTCCGTCGGACCGGGCATCATTTTCCTCATCCCTTTCGTGGATCGCGGCGTGATGGTGGATCTGCGTGAGGTGTTCTTCGACGTCCCGCCACAGACGTGTATCACGGCGGACAACGCCTCGGTCAGCATCGATTTTCTGGTCTATGACAAGGTCATCGATCCCGAGCGAAGTGTGATGGAAGTAGAAGACTTCACGGGCGCCGCCCGGGGCTTGGCCATCACCACCCTTCGCGCCGTCGTCGGCGCGATGGATCTGGACGATGTGCTCTCGAAGCGCGACGACATCAACCGCATCCTGCACGAGAAACTGGATGACGTAACCGACCGCTGGGGCATCCGTGTTATGGCAGTTGAAATCCGTGAGGTCGTCCCGCCGCGCGATATCCAAGAGGCGATGACCCGCCAGATGGCCGCCGAGCGTATGCGCCGCGCGACCGTGACGGAAGCCGAAGGGCACCGAGAAGCAGCCATCACCCGGGCAAACGGCGAAAAGCAGTCCATTATTCTCCGTGCCGAGGGTGAGAGACAATCCACCATCCTGCAAGCTGAGGGTGATCGGGAAGCCGCCATGTTGCGCGCGCAGGGCTTCGCGCTGGCATTGGATGAGATCTTCAAGGTCGCGCAGGGCGTAGACAGCAAGACGATGACGCTGCAATATCTCGAGGCGCTCAAGGCCCTGGGTGAGGGTGCTTCGACCAAGTTCGTGATCCCGTCGGAACTGCTGAATCTGGCTCAGCCGCTGGTCGCCAACGCCAAGCGGGCGCTGGAGGAGTAGGCTCAGAAGCCCAACCACCCATCAACAAGCCGGCGAGGGAACAACCCTCGCCGGCTTTCCGTTGTATCCGCTCCCCCACCCCCCTGCTATGGCCGGTCTCCCTTCCTTCTGTTGTGGCCGGCCTTCCTTCTGTTGTGGCCGGTCTCCCTTCCTTCTGTTGTGGCCGGTCTCCGACCGCGCCACCCGCAACCCCACTACGTCGCATCACATCACCCAGCCGCAACGCTCACCGGTCTCCGACCGTCTGCATACCCTTGGCAGCGCAGCCAGGTCAGAGATCGGAAAGCGCCGCACCATAATCCGCGTCGCCGAGCACCGCGCGCAGCATCGCCAGCACGTTCTCCGGCGGCGTGCCCACCTGGATCGCGTGCGTGGGCGCGGCAATATAGCCGCCGCCCACGCCGAAGACCTCGACCAGACGTCGAGTCTCGCGGTAGACAGTCTCCGCGTCTTCGTACGGCAGCAACGATTGCACCGGGATGCCGCCGTGGAAGGCGAGCCGGTCGCCATAGGTTGCCTTGAGCCGCGTTGGGTCCATCCCCGCCGCATCGGTCTGGACCGCCTCAAGGACGTCGATGCCCGCATCGATCAACTCGGGGAGAATTTCGAAGACGGCTCCATCGCTGTGAAACATCACGGCAGCTTCCGGCGCCAGCCGCTTCCCGACGCGGAAGAGGTACGCGTGATACGGCTTGAGGACGTTGCGGTAGGCCCGCGGCGACATCAATAGGGAGCTCTGGCCTCCCAGATCATCGGCGAAGTAGAGGAGGTCGACCAGATCGACGATCTCGGGCAAGGCCCGCGCCATCTTGGCGGCGAAGAAGTCCGCGATACGGGTCAGCGCGGCGTGCACCACCTCGGGGTGCAGGAGGACATTGACCAGGGCCTGCTCCAGCCCCGTCATCCAACAGTAGATCTCGAAGGGGTTACCGCAAACGTTGATGGCGAGCTTCCGGGCCTTGAGGGTGGCGGGAGCGTCCGGATCCTCGCCTGCCAGCACCTGCGCGCGGAAACCTGCATAGTCGTAGAGTTCGGGGTCGGGCCAGCGGTAGCCGGCAATCACCGCAGGATCGGTAACGCCGCGCAGAGGATAATGGTCGACCTCCTCATATGCACCGCTGCCATAGGACTGCGACCGGCGCACGATGCCCCAGATGTCGGTGTGCGGCGGCAGCTCGGGGCCTGTGTAGAGAGGCGCGATCGCGCGTACGTCATCGACCGTGTCGCGTAAGGTAGGCCAGTCGATCCCGCGCCCCTCCAAGTATGTCGCCAGTACGCGCGTCATCTCCGGCGTCGGACCGAAGTTCCAGGCAAAAGGCACCCGCCCACCGGATTCCGGTTCCCGGTGGGCTAACGCCCTCCGCACGCGATCGCGGGGAGATGGAGTTGAGCTCGGTATCATAGCAGTCTGGCAGAGGGGCGAAGTGAAACTTCGCCCTACGGGTCTAGCAGGGGCGCCAGGTCGTTCAGGCGGGTCTTGCCACCCAGGCCCAGAATCGCCTCATCCGGAACGCCGCTGAGACGCAACGGTTCAACGATATTGGTCATCAAGTCGGGTACATAGGTCTTCAGCAGTGCGCCGGGCTCCAGGGGCGCCAGCGTCACCAGTCCCAGATTCGCGGGCAGTAGCACCGTGTGGCCCGGCTTGAGCACCTCACGGTTTTCACCGTGCACGACCAGTGTGCTACCTTCGATTTGCGAGAGGACATAGAAGCGGGTGCCATTACACGTGATCATCGTCGGCGCCATCAGGTCGTAGCGTTCCAACGCGAAGTAACGACACGCGAAGACGAATGTGCGCGTGTTGACGCCGGCCGCCAGCGCCACAGGGACCGTCTTGGCATCAAAGCCCTCCTCAATATGGACCCCCTCCAGCGCAGCCTCCGCGAGGGCCTCACGCTCCTCGGGCGGCAGTGCCGGGTCGGGCGCGCGCAGCCCAATGTAGACGTCGGAGTTCTGCATAATCTCATAGAAGAGGACCCCACCTGCGGAATAGTGCATCGTACCGCCATAGAGCAGGAAGGCATCGCCCGGCTCGACCTCATAGACGCGCATCAGTTCCTTGATGGAGCCGTCGAGAATGGCGTCGTGAGCATCAGCACGGGTAACACCAGGCAGGTTACCAACGCGGATCGTAGCACCGGGACGGGTCTTGAGCATATACCAGGCTTCCGTCTTGCCCGGGTCCTCGAGCCCTCGTTTCCGCGCCAATTCGTCCGAGTGGTGCGCCTGCTCGCCGAGCACATTGGACGCATCGAGGAACTTGATGAGCAAGGGAAAACGCGTGCCGCAGCGCGCGACGATGTCGCTGCCGAGAAAGGCTTCGCCGTAAGTGTCAATGAGCGTGTGGATCGTCTCACCCGCCAGCGGCCCGTTGGTGACCTCGTTCGACTCGCCATTGGGGCGGTCGCAGACTTCCCAGGTCTCGCCGACCCGGTGGTCTTCAGGCAGGCCTGTCTTTTCGTAAGCCTCGACGATCCAGCGATTGCCGAAGCCGTAGTTACGGAGGATTTCCTTGAAGCGAAGCGGGTATAGGTCAATGGTCATAG
>SLDA01000009.1 GCA_007125545.1 Thermoflexales bacterium
ACCCATATGGCCTTCAGCGAAGCGGTGCCGGTGGGCGGGGAACCCGTGACGGCTTTCGCGGTTAACTATCTTCCGAACTCTTTCACCAGTCAATGGAACTATGATGCCGAATCCGGGCTCTGGCGCCGTAGGGTAGGGGGGCAGGCGCACGTCGATGCACTCACCCGGGAACAGATCACGGCAGCGAACGTGATTATCATTAAAGCCAACCACGTCTACAGCGACTTTTGGGAAGAGATGATCGGTGACCGGCGTAATTGGAAGCTCTCCATCCAGATCCAACTATGGGGTCAAGGCCCAGCCCTGCTTTTCCGGGACGGGGAGATGTTCCCCGGTATCTGGTATCGCGAGAACCGCAACGATATGCTGACTTTCACCTACGGTGACGGTGCACCGTTGCCCCTCAAACCGGGCAACACCTGGTTCCAGGTGGTCCCGCTCGGGACGGAATCGACCGAGATCGGCGAAGGCGAGTTCGCTTTTAAGCCGCCCAAGATGTAAGCGAAGGGATTGATCGAAACTCAGGTCTCATCGCGCGCACTTCCCGCCGAGGATGCCATTTATGGCAAGCTCTCGCGGGCGATCTGGCGCCTGGCATGGCCCACCACACTCAGCCAGGCGCTCTTTATGCTGCCCGGACTCTACGACTCCTTCTGGCTGGGACAGTTGGGGCCCGGCGCGCAAGCTGCCGCAGGGCTGGCGGTGTCGGTGCGCATCACGTTGATCAGCGTCCTGATGGCACTCAGCGGTGCCGGCGGGGCGGTGGTCGCGCGCTACGTGGGTGCCCGGGACGAGCGCAACGCCAACCTCGCGACCCTCCAGGCCGTCGTCTTGATGACGCTCAGCTCCGCTGCATTGGGTGTGGCAGGGTATCTGTTGGCCGAACCTCTGATGCGGCTTGCCGGTGCTGACGAGACGGTCCTGCCGTTGGCCGTGCTCTATGCGCGCGTCATCTTCTCGGGGTTGGTGGCGATGGAACTGGTGCCGAGCATCGGCGGCATGCTCAACACCGCGGGCGCGCCCCAGGTGAGGTTGACGATGATGTTGTGGACCACGGGCACACAGCTCGTGGCGCAGCCGCTACTGGTCCGCTACTTCGGGTTGGGTGGGGCGGCGGCAAGCCTGGTGGGAGCGCACGTGGTCGGGACGCTCTGGGGGCTGGGTGTGCTGCTGCGCGGACGCGCCGGCGTTGCGATCGATATTCATGATCTGCGGCTGGATCTCCCCATGATGGGTCGCATCGTGCGCATTGCGCTTCCTGGCGTGGTGCAGCGCGGCGCGCCCAATCTCGCGACCTCGCTCCTGATACGCCTGATCGCGTCCTATGGGGCCGATACGCTGGCCGCGTGGATCGTGGGCATGCGCATTCTCAGTGTGATGCAGGTTCCCGGAATGGGGTTCTCCGGCGCTGCCTCCGCTATGATGGGGCTCAACTTGGGCGCCCAACGTGTGGACCGTGCCAAGAAGGCAGTCCGGTGGATCGCCGCTACGACGGTGGGGATCTCGGCGACCCTGATGGGCGTCCTTCTGATCGGCGCGCCGTGGGCACTCTCCTGGTTCAACCTCGATCCCGCTTCGCTGCCCTCCGCAGCCGTGATGTTGCGCTGGTTGAGCCTCGGCTATCTGCTCCAAGCCGTGACGCTCGTGTATGACGCGGCACAGGTGGGGGCCGGAGACACCGTCTCACCGATGTTCGTGAACCTGGCCGCGCTCTGGCTGGTGCAACTCCCGCTGGCCTGGCTCCTCGCGAGCGTCCTGGGGCTTGGGCCGCAGGGCATCTGGTGGGGCGTCGTCGCGGGCTGGGGGGTGCAAGCCGCCCTTATGGTGGGCCGCTACAACGCTGCCCGCTGGCAGCGGGTCGTGTTCTAGCCAGGCTCCACTCCGACTCCCGCTTTGACCCCTGGTACCACCTCTTCCACAAACAGCCGCAGCTGCTTGTCGTCGGAGGTGCCCGGCGCGAAGAGGAGCGTGTCCATCCGCTTGTCCATGACCAGCGAAGTAAGCTCATTCACCCAATAGTCGACCGGTCCCTCCAGGTAGTCACCCCTCTTTCCGTCCGTGATGCTGCCCATCAGATTGTAGATGCGGCGAATGGAGCCGGGGTCGCGTCCCGCGGCCTCGGCTGCCTCGTCAATCCGGCGGTGGCTCTCCATCAGTTGGTCGGGCGGTACGTAAGGGGAGGAAGGCACCCAGCCGTCACAGAGGCTGCCGGTGAGCCCGAGCATCCGGGGGCCGATCGCGCCCAGATAGATGGCGACGGGATGCGCGGGCATGGGCCCCGGGTTGGCACCCCGGAGCTGGTAGTGCTCGCCTTCAAAGCGCGCACCTGGACTGCCCTCCCACATTCGGCGGCAGATGTGGATCGCTTCCTCAACCGCATCTACGGCCTCGCCGGGGCCCCGTCTGGGACCTCCCATCGCTACGATGCCATCCCAGAAGTAGCCCGCGCCCAGGCCTAACTCGATACGTCCGCCCGTTATCACGTCCAGGGATGCGACGGATTTTGCCAGCATCGCCGGGCGCCGCAGGGCGAGGTTCGCGACGTTCGGGAAGTAGCGCAGGCGCTCCGTCTGCACCGCTAGCGCCGTGATCAGGGTCCAGGTATCCAGAAAGCGCCGCTGGTAAGGGTGATCCTGAATCCCAACAAAATCAAGTCCCCCCTCCTCAGCGTAGCGCACTTGGCGCAGCAGTTGCGCGTAGTCCTCCGCGTTCGGTACTGGAAAGTAGCCGAATTGCATCTGGCATCCCCTTTCTTCGTCCGTTCAACGCAGCCCTGAGAGGTGGCTCCTGATCGAGTGCTTATCCTGTTCGGATGGAAGCGATGAGAGTCTTGGTCGGGGCATAGCTTCTAGAAGCTGAACGCCTTCCGGTTCGAGCGCCAGGGGCATCCGTCTCAGGCCTTGTTTGGCTAGGGCACGAGTGACGCCGGGTTGATGCTCTTGCGGGCAGATTACAACCAGGAATCCGCTGTTGATCCTGGTGCCCTGACCACCCAGCGCCCCGCATTCCCGGGCGGCCTTAAGGGCTGCAACCAGGATATCATCTTGACTCACGTGAGCCAACCGGCACTGCTCGAGCCAGGTGGATTCAAGCAACGCGCCGAGGCGTGTCCAATCGCCTATCTCAAGCGAAGTTCTTACGCTGCGGTTGATACCTGCCGGAACCGTGGGGGTGGGTGACGACGCCTGTTCGACAGGCGTCCGTGCGGGTGCACTGTGCTGCGAGGAAGCATGGGGGATCCCGTTTGCGGCAAAGAGCATCAGATGCTGCTCCAGCGACTGCTGCAGCTCAATCGGAAGGTCAAAGGGATCGACCCTTACGCTGCTGTTCAGTGTGACAATGCGATTTAGGCCTCCATAGGCGGCTGCGTACTGGCATTGATCGCGACCCTCCAGACTGAGCAGGTCGACTCGCACATAGCACGCCAGGGCCGCGACCTCCTTCGCATCCAGATCCAGTCCACAGGAGAAGGCCAGCGCTTTGATCATGGAGACCGTGAGGCTGCCGGAGAGCCCCAATCCTACCCCTAGGGGTGCTTGAGAAGTCAGGAAGATGCTCAGTCCCCGCCCGGCGCCGAATAGCTCCGCGATCGCTCTGGGTAGGTCAGACCCGCCAAGCCATCCGGCGCCGCCGTAGAGCTCATCCGCACCCGGACTATCATTTCCGGCGACTGAAATGTGCACATCGGCGGCGCGGCTTGGCGTGATAATCGCGTAGGCATAATAGTTCACCGCCGCTGTAAGCGTGAGCTGCTCGCCTGCTTCGGCCAGGGTGCCGAACGGTGCATAGATGCTGCCCAGAGTAATATGACCCGGTGCTCGCGCGATGACAAGAGGTTCCATCGAGTTTCTCCTCTACCGCACAGCTTCTTGAGTAGTGCCGGTCGACGAGTCAGCGGGAGCTTCAATGCCACCCGTCGTGTCGCCTTTCCCGGTGCTCGACTGGCCTCCGTTGTTGTCGATCGTCGTTCCCGAAGCGACAAGATCGATACTCTGCTCGGTTCGACCATTCACCTTCTCGGGGTCGGATCCCCACTTCGATGGCGGCCGCAGTCGTTTGCCCCTGTCTACAGGCGCCTCCTGAGCGGTCGCCACACCCGACTTGTTCCGGCTCTTCGCAATATTCCGTACGAATTGTGGCATCCAGGACGGCCACGATGTGCCTTCCTCGTAGGGATAGTAGCCACGGTCTCCGACTGACGCACGATTCAAGATCACGCCGACCACAGTAGCTTCCACCTGGTTCAGTCTCTGCACCGCTTCCCGGAGCGCCGCCCGTTTGGTGTGCCCCGCCTGGGCGACCAGCAGGACGCCGTCGACCTCGCTTGCCAGAACGACCGCATCGGTCACGGCCAATGTCGGCGGTGTGTCGAACAGGACAATGTCGGCTTCTTGCCCGAGTTGCTTCACCAGATTCTTCATCCGCTGTGAACCCAGGAGATCCGCGGGGTACGGCACATCCTTGCCTGCAGGGATAATCGTCACGCTTCCATCACCGAGAATGAACTCGCGCACCTGGCCAACTTCCGGTTCGCGGGCGGCCAACCTCTCGGCTGTGACTTCCGGGTCCAGCCGTACGCTGTACTTCTCGAGGTCGACTTCAGTCTCCAGAAGGGCCTTGTTCAGTCCCTGCTCTGATTCGTCTTGACTCAGGGCGAAATTGTACCCCTGCACCGGTCGTCGCAAGTCGGCATCGACCAGCCACACCGCAAGTCCTGACTGCGCCATCACGATCGCCAGATTCGCCAGCACAAAGCTTTTCCCCTCACCTGGGGTCGGGCTGGTCAGCAACAGCGTACGCAGCTGCCGGTTCACGGCACAGTACTGAATGTTGGTTCGTAAAGCCCGGAAAGACTCCGAGACGGGGCTCTGCGGGTTGAAGGCTGACGGCAGCCTATCCACGTACCGACCTCCCGGGGTGACGGAAATCGTTCCCAGTGTCGGTAGCTCGGTCGCCTGCGCGACGTCATCCGTCGTCTTCACCGTGTTGTCGAACGCCTCGATCAGGAACGCGCCACCTGCAGCCAGCACCATACCCATCATCGCTGCCAGTCCCACCGTCTGACCCACTCTCGGGCTGATGGGCGTTGTGGGCAAGCGGGCAGGTTCGATGATCGAAATATAGTTGATCCCACCGTCCGCGGAGTGCAGCAGCGATGCATAGCTCGCCTGGTAAGTGCCCAATCTCTGCTGCAGGGCTTCGATATTGGTTTGATGTTGCTGAATCGTTCTGGCGCTGTTTGCGGCAGCCAGTCTTACCTGCTGATCGGCGATCTCTTCTTCGGTCGACGCGATGCTTCGCTCCAGTGCCTGTAACTGCCCCTCGATGAACGTGCGCCGCGCCTGGCTATCGGCCGGATCGTCCGGCGCCTGGAGGATCAACTGGTGGGCGATCCCATCCGCCAACGCCTGCGCCCGCTCGGGCGAGGTGTCACGAACGCTGATCTCGACGAGCTGTGTGCCCGGAACGATATGCGCTCCCACGTTCCCGCTCCAGGGGACGTAGTCCAGATCCAGGGCGGCTGCGGCTCCTTGCAGGATCGGCTCGCGCTGTACCATATTCACGTACGTCTGTGCCAACTGCTGGCCAATCGCGAAGTCCTGAAAGTTGGGATTGGATCGACTCAGGCTCTGTCCGATAATGACCGTCGTTGTGGCTTGATAGACGCGCGGAGACCGCGACACAGTGTAATAGCTGGACCCCGCGGCGACGAGCGTCGAGAGTATGAGCAGCCACCACCATCTCGTGAAGATTCGCAGATATTCCTCAATAACCATGTGACCTCCAGTGTATCAACGAGATTGCTTTCCATCGGCGCTGTCGACGATCGACGGTACCCCACGTGCACCCTGACGTGCCGCGCTCCACCCTTCGCGGCGGAGACTGGCCCCTACACGTGCGCCCAGGTCGGTGATAGCCAGACCCACCCACGGCATCGCCACTGCATCGACGGGAAGCCGGTACCGCACCATGGCCCAGGTCATAACATGTAACACCGTGTAGAACGCGTAGAACAGGATCAGCAGTTCGCTCCGCCGGAGTAGTTCCGGTCGTCGCACCACCTGGTGCAGGCCGTAAAGCATCAACGGCAGGAACAATCCGAAGGAGCCCACCCGACCGATATTGTGAAGCAGCGTCGTGTCGGGCGAAGGCCAGAACTCGAAGAAGGCGCGCACCCTGCTCAGCGACAGCCGTATGTAACGTCCGGGCTCATCCAGCACAAAC
>SLDA01000314.1 GCA_007125545.1 Thermoflexales bacterium
GGAGATCCTGCGACGTTTGACACCTTCGATGCCTGTTTCGCTGCATTCCGCCGGCAGCTTCAGCACTTCGTCGATCTGAAGATCGTGGGTAACACGGCGATTGAGCGGCTCTACGCTAGCCGGATGCCGGCTCCCTTCCTCTCACTCCTCATCGATGACTGCATCGCCACCGGGCGCGACTACCACCAGGGCGGTGCCCGTTACAACACGAGCTACATTCAGGGCGTGGGTCTGGGTACCGTGACCGACGCGCTCTCTGCGATTCTTTTTCACGTCTACCAGCAGAGAACGCTCACGCTGAGTGAACTATGCGAGGCCATGCGCTCGGATTTTGCGGGCGAGGAGCGACTGCGTCAACAGCTGCTCAACCGCACGCCACGCTACGGCAACGACGATGACGCTGCAGACAACTTGATGCAACGGGTTTTCGAAGCGTACTATGCGGCTATCGAGGGGCGCCCCAATGCTCGGGGCGGCACCTACCACATTGACCTGCTGCCGACGACCTGTCACGTCTATTTCGGTACGGTCACCGGGGCGACGCCGGATGGACGCTATGCTGGGACGCCGCTTTCTGAGGGTATTTCACCGGTACAGGGGGCTGATCGCCACGGCCCAACGGCGGTGATCAAGTCTGCGGCAAAGATGGATCATGTCCGGACAGGTGGTACGCTGCTCAACCAAAAGTTCGCGCCGCGGCTTCTGGCGGACGACACCGGGCTCGACAGCCTCGTCCAGCTGATCCGCACCTATTTCAGGCTTGGTGGACACCATATCCAGTTCAATGTCGTGGACGCGGCCACGCTGCGTGCCGCCCAGATCAATCCTGAGCAGTATCGTACACTCATCGTCCGTGTCGCGGGCTACAGCGACTACTTCTGCGACCTGAGCCGCGCACTGCAGGACGAGATCATTGCGCGCACTGAACACGAGGCATTCTAGGGGGCCCCAGCGTCAGCCCGCTGCTCAGAGCACGCCGGTACTTCCTGAGGCATCATAAGCTCCGCCTCCGGCCAGATGAGGAATCCATGGCTGGCGGCTGTGTTACCATCAAGGTCTGTGCTGAAGGCGCAACAGAAGTAGGAGTTCTCGCCATGGAGACCGACTAGTGCTATCTGATGCTCCCGATCACACAAGATTTCTTCAAATGTCATCGTTAGTGCGTCAGACCCACTTCCACAGCGCACTACGCTGTGAGCATATTCATCGGTGGACCAGGCGATTGCTAAAACGCCGTGGTCTCCTGTCAGAAGCTGAAACTCGCTCATCTCTGGCGCCTGATCGTCGCGGAAAAGGCCTGCCGGGTATTGGACAGCCAGCTTTCGGTTGGCATCAGCACCCACGAGGATGATCCGGAACGCGGGCTGGTCGCGCAAGAGAACCGGTTTGCGGAGCAGGCTCGTGAGGGTGCGCTCCGTGGAGGTGCTCGCGACGGAGCGGACGGCAATCGCATCGGCACCTTGGATGACGATACTCGCGCGTTCCCCTCTCGCTGGTAGGGCGGGCACGAACAGAAAGATCGCAACCACGGTGAACCAGATGCACAGTCGTTTCTTCATCGAGGATTCACGCATCAGGGTATCAGTCGGGTTCCCGATAGAGCAACACCAAAACGCCGTAATCGTCAACGGTAATCGAGTGGTCTTTGCCTGGAGCAAGCCCCTTCTCTGCTATAGTGCCATAGCCTGTGGACTCGTCCCAGTAGCTGGTGTCACTTGAGATGGCCTGGTTCGTGCCGTTGACTCTAAAGTATCTCTTGTTCCCTTCACCGGCGAGCGCCCAGCTATACTCATAGAAAGTGTAACTCGAGGGTAAGTGGACGGTAAACTTGTTCTCACCCCCGTTGTAGTTCTCGGCAACGAACATAATCTGGGTTGCGTTCGGATAGCGAAAGTCGTAATATTGCGCGCCGGTATATTCGACGCCCGCTGCCTGTACAATGGTCGCCACGATGATACCTAATGTCGTTGTCTCGAGGTCTTGTGCTTTCACATCGATTATCTTCGAGACAGGATCATCGGTAAAGTAGTAGGCTAGCACCCACCCATCTTTGCCGACGTAAACGTGGGGATCGTAGATTTCCGGATAACCTGGAACGGACATAGAGCCGAGCAGATACTCGGGCGGGTCGAGTTCAATCGTATTGAAGAGCCCTCTCAACTCGTCAAGAGTAACACCGTCCTTAATCTTGTAGTAAGCAGCGATTCCCGCTTCATCTTTGATATGATCGGGCATCTCACCGGATGCCGCGGGGGTGCTCAGCGCTACGACTCCCTCCTGCCCGGCCCTCTTCTCTATCACCGGAAGAATCGCTAGTGCGGCCAGGGCAATCACCACAATAATGACGAAGATCCAGGGGCGTCTACTCAATACAGTCCTCCAACACAACTCTATGGCCAACCGCTACGAAGACTCATTGCAATGCCACTGCAATGCGGAGGTGCCGACCCACTTCGAGGGCTATTCTACTTCAATCTCCGCAAAAAATCAATGCAAAATCTTGTGCTTGAAACTGGTATGCTTGAGAATGGTGCCCGCCCCGCACGGGTTGGAGTCGGTGCGCTCGAAGCCCCACGTTTAGTCTGCGCTGCGCCTATGCGACCCCATCCACTGCACGCCCCATGCAACAAGCCCCACCGTCAGCACGACAAAGCTCCCGCCGACGAAAATCCACTTCACAAACGTGAAGACCGGTGCGAGCGTGTCGACCACCGGTGTGGGCTGAGGATAGCGGGCCATGACGATCGATGCCGAGGTATTCTCCAGGTAGTCGAAGAGTGCGCCCAGCACGGGAAAGAGGTTGGCCCATCGCCATACGCTGGCGGCAGCGAAAGCTTTGCCATAGACCCAACTGACTGCCGTCACCAAGAAGAAGAGATAGACGAGCGGAAATATAAGGTCGAACGTGAACCGGGCCCGGATGTAGGCCCTGCGCCCCTCCTGTCCATAGGCCTCAGCCATCTCATAGAGTTCGTCGGGCGTATAGAACAAGGAGGTGTCCGGCGACCTCCCGGTGCCCGTCTCCTCTTCGGCTCTGGCCGCTTGTTCCGGCAGCACCGTTGCGCCAAAAAGTAGGAAGATGACCAACGCTGCCAATGTGACCCGGCCCGTAGAGATCCGATAGAGCCAGTCTGAAAGTTTCCTTCCCATAGGTTATGCCTCCGCTATCCTAATGACTTTGAGCGCCAGATCCTCTAGGAAAATCGGCGTCCTGATCGTATGTCCGCCGCCCGGATGTCCGGTAATCTTGTCCGTTCGTAGTACATGGATGCTGGCTGCAACCGTGAGTATACTGGGGGGCCGGGCTGGCGCAAAGCACAAGCTGCGATTGTACACGGGGGCTTGGTAGCCGTCATCACTTGACCCACATCCGGCCCAGAGTATGCTTGTGCGTGTACCAACTTGGACGGAAAAATATAGGAGGATCCCTATGACTCAACTTCCACGACCTGAGTACCCCCGCCCGCAGTTTCGGCGCGATGATTGGCTCAATCTGAACGGCACCTGGACTTATGTTTTTGACTTCGGTAAGTCGGGGCACCAGCGGGATTTTCGGAATGCTTCAGGCTTTGCTGATGGCCCCTACGGCGGCGAAATCATGGTTCCTTTTGCGCCTGAGTCGGCCCTCTCTGGCGTGGCGCACACAGACTTTATTGAGGCCATGTGGTACCACCGCCGGCTTGAGGTGCCCGTTGACTGGAACGGCAGACGAATACTCCTTCACTTTGGCGCAGTTGATTATGAGTGCGAAGCTTTTATCGACGGCATCTCCGTAGGTCGCCATTGGGGTGGGACCGTGGCCTTTAGCTTCGATATCACGGCCCAGGTGACGCCCGGCAGTACTCACGATCTCGTACTATTTGTGCGCGATGAGGTGCGTTCTGGTGAGCAGCCCGGTGGTAAGCAGAGCGCGGCCTTCAGGTCACACGGTTGCCTCTATACGCGGACCACCGGTATCTGGCAGACAGTCTGGATGGAGGCGGTCTCCGAGTTCGGTCTTATGGATGTGCAGATCGTCCCCGACCTGGATGGGAGCCGGTTCGTAGTGGTGCCGATCTTCAGAGCGCTTAAGCCGGGCCTTAGGTTCCGCGCGCTTCTCAAAGCCGGCGACATCGTGGTGGACCGGGCAGAGAGCGTAGCAACCACCGGCGTTCCGGCGGTCCTTGCTGTGCAGGCGCCTCGACCTTGGTCGCCGGAAGACCCTTTCCTCTACGACCTCACCTTCGAGGTAGTAGATGACGAGAGTGTGCTTGATACCGTTGAGGCGTATGCCGGACTCCGCAAGGTGCATGTAGATGGGAACCAGATTTTCCTCAACAATGAGCCCATCTACTTGCGGCTGGTGCTGGATCAGGGCTTCTACCCCGATGGCATCTGGACCGCGCCTTCTGATGAAGCCTTGAAGCGGGATATCCAGCTCTCAATGCAAGCAGGGTTCAATGGCGCACGACTCCACCAGAAAGTGTTCGAGCCGCGGTTCCATTACTGGGCGGACCAGTTGGGATATCTGACCTGGGGCGAGTCCTCCAGCTGGGGAATCGACGTTACCGATCCGGTGAGCGCGCGCAATTTCCTGTCCGAGTGGCGCGAAATCGTCATCCGTGACCGGAACCATCCCTCCATTATCACATGGACGCCGTTCAACGAGACCCGGGGTGGTGCGGGACACCCGCAGCATGCGCGCCTTCACATCGACGCTTATGATCTCACCCACGACCTTGACCCCACCCGTCCGGTGAATGATGCGAGCGGCTACGCTCACGTCAAAACTGACATCTGGACCGTTCACAACTATACTCAGGATCCCGAATTGCTAAGCGACATACTCAAACCTCGAGAGGATACTGGCGTCTGGCGCAACGTTCCTGAGTTCGAGGTGGCGTATCAAGGACAGCCATATATCGTCGACGAGTTTGGGGGGATCAAGTGGATACCACGCGAAGATCTGGTCTTCGCCGAGGATTCCTGGGGTTACGGGGAGGCTCCGCAGAGCTTGGAGGAGTTCTATACACGCCTGGAGGGGCTTGTCGATGTGCTGCTGGACTACGATCATATCTGCGGCTACTGCTATACTCAGCTGACTGACATCGAACAGGAGCAGAACGGTATCTACAACTACGATCGAACCGAGAAGTTCGATATAGACAGAATCGCGACGATCTTCACCAAGTCACGAGAGTGAGGGCTGACCATCCGTTGTGAGCTTACGTCCTGGTCCGGTGCCCTGCAACTGCAAGGAGGACAGCTTCATCGAGCTGTTCTCCTTGTTGTCATTTCACAAGGCGGGTGTACAAACGGGCCATAGTCCATCCTGTGCTAACGGTGGGAGTTAAAGGAGGTCAGAGACCGGATGAAGATCACGGCTGTACGGCTCTGGGTGCTTGAAAGTGAAGCGGGCAGGGGACGTGCGAACGCGATCATCCGCGTTCCCGAGCTGCAGCGAATTCAGTATACGCACACGGGCGTCTCTGAGGGACCGGCGTGCCAGCATATCCTGGAAGTAGAGACAGATGCCGGGATTTCCGGCCGCTGCACGACGACGATGCGACCGGACCAAGTTGCGATCATCCGCCGTCACGTGATCGGCGGAGATCCTCTGGAGCGTGAGCACTGGTGGCAGCTCTTCCACAAAGGCACGCGCTGGGTCTACCAGGAACCCGGCTGGTTCGGCGACTTCGACTCTTGCCTCTGGGATATCGCGGGAAAGGTTGCCGGGCTGCCGGTTTATGCATTGGTGGGCCGCGTGCGCCAGTCGTTGCCTGTCTACCTTACGGGCGGCGATATGTCCCTGGATGGATATCTGGATTCCGTGGAGAAGGGCCTGGCATTCGGGGTCAGGGCCTACAAGACCCACTCCTATAAAGGCGGGAAGGCCGATATCCCCATTTTCCACAAGCTCCGCGAGGCTGTCGGTCCCGACTATGCGCTGATCAATGATCCGGTTTGCTCCTACACACTCCGCGAGTCAATTGAAGTAGGACGTGTGATGGAAGAACTCGATTTCGTCTGGCTGGAGGAGCCAATGTTCGAGCAGCGGATGAATCTCTATCAGGAGTTGTGCCGTGAATTGACACTGCCGGTGATGGCGACCGAGCGCCTGATGCACGATATCGAGCTCTCTGCACAATGGTTGATCCAGGGCGCCACCGATCGCCTTCGGGCCAACGCGCGTCACGGCACGACCCAGGTGCTTAAGTTGGCGCACTTTGCGGAGCTCTACGGGAGCAATGTGGAGTTGAACGGACAGGGTGGGCTCTTTGGTCTCCTCCACGCTCATCTCGGCTGCTGCATCGACAATACCGATTACTATGAGTACAACCGCGGATCAGCAGATGGGTTGCGCAGCGAGGGGGAGATGTGGGGCATGATCAACGCGCCGCTGATTGTGGACGGCGCCATCGCCCCGCCCGATGGGCCCGGCTGGGGCGCGGAATGGGACGAGGACCGCTTCCGCTCTCTGGTCGTTGCGACACATGAGGGGTAGGAGAGAGATGCGAATCGATGCACACCAGCACTTCTGGACCTACGATCCGATGGCCTATGGCTGGATTCAGACCGAGGTGCTTAAACAGGATTATCTGCCCGCCGATCTATGGCCACAGCTTGAGGCCATCGGCTTCGATGCCACGATTGCTGTTCAGGCGCGATCGACGTGGCAGGATGCAACTTGGCTCCTTGAGCTATCAGATCAGCATCCGTGGATCGTCGGCGTGGTGGGCTGGGCCGATCTCGTTGTTCCGGATCTCTCCGCGCGTCTCGCGCGCCTCACACCCCATCCCAAGTTCCGTGGCATTCGATCGTCGATCCTGACCGATCCTCGGGTACCGGAGGCGCCTCGTGCCGACTTCGTTCAGGGTTTGAGGACCTTAACAGCCCTCAACTTGACTTTCGATATCCTGATTCGCCCCGCTCAGCTGCCGCTGGCCTGCCGCTTGGTGGAGGCGGTGCCGGATCAGCGTTTCGTACTCGATCATATCGCCAATCCTGCCATTGCGGAGGGTGTGGTGGAGCCATGGGCAGCAGACATCCGCCGGCTGGCAACCTATCCCAATGTCGCCTGCAAGGTATCGGGGATGGTGACGCGGGCTGACCATAACGACTGGGACGTCTCCGACTTTATCCCTTACCTGGATACCGTCTTCGCGGCCTTCGGCCCCGATCGGCTCCTAATAGGTTCGGATTGGCCTGTTTGCCGTCAGGCCGCAGAGTATGACGTCACGATGGCGATTGTGCTGGACTACATCAGCCACCTTTCAGAGACAGAGCAGGCTGCGGTACTGGGTGGATCGGCAGTGTATTGGTACGCTCTGACGGTCTGAAGCCGCAGCGAGCGCTTCATCACCCCAATTTACAGTGTTCACGACAGGAGTGTCTATGTTCTCGTCGAAGTTAGGTGTTGTGCCGCGTGTGACATTGGGTCGGACCGGCATCATCAGCACGAAAATCGGTCTCGGCACTGCTGCGTGGCCCCGTGAGGTGCCCTACCCGCAGACGCTCGACACCCTAAAGACGGCTTTCGATGCCGGCATACGCTACATTGATACAGCCCCTCTTTATCAGACCGAAGAGATTGTGGGCCGTGCTCTACAGGATCTGGATCTGGTCGACAGGGTCGTGATCGCCACCAAGGCGGGATCCTACTCCGATCTCGAGATCGGCGCCTACTATCAAGCCTACCGCGCCGGCCAAATTCGACGCTCGGTCGAGCGCAGCCTCACGCGCCTGGGCCGGGACGTGCTCGATATCGTCCACATCCACGACGTGCAGACCAAGGATCTAAACGCGGTCTTCGGTCAGGGGGGTGCGTTGGAGGGGCTAATGGCGCTCCGCAGCGAGGGGCTCATCAGAGCCATCGGAATGGGCACACTCGGTCTCGACTGCCTTCAAGCAGCCGTCGAAAGTGATGAGGTGGATGTCATCCAGATTTTCCACACCTACACGCTGCTCAACCAATCCGCTGCAGACACCCTATTCCCCGCGGCTCTGGCGAAGGGCGTCTCGATCCTGAACTCTGCCCCCTATGCAGGTTACATCCTCGCAACCGGCGCTGTCCCGGACGCGCGGTACAACTACGCTCCCGCCGGTGAAGCGGTGATTGCAGCGACTCGCAGACTTGAGGCTGTGTGTGCTGCCAAGGGCGTTGATCTGCCCTCGGTGGCGCTGGCGTTTTCGCTACGCAATCCCGACATCGACGTCACGATTCCTGCCTCCGGCAAGCCCAAGCGCATTCAACAGTGGGTTGATGCGCTAAGTCTTTCGCTCACCGATGCGGATTGGGATGAGATTTTGGCTGCCGCCGGTGCTCAGTACCCTATGTATCACTAGGGAGGATCCATGCCCCGTACGTTATATGCCGATGATGTTGTCTTTATGTATGCCGCGCGCGATGAGGCCGCCTACGCAGACTATGGTACGACCGTGGTGGGATGGGGCGGCGCACACACGCTGGAACGGGTACGCCGGTATGAGGCGCTGGGCATTCACGCCACGGGCACAATGTGGTGCCTGACCGCCGGCGCGGAAGCGTTGCACGCGGACTCCGACCTGCGCGAGGCGGTGTGCCGCGATATCGCGGGTCAGCCCATCCGCGTGCCGTGGCTCCCGGACCACGTTTATGAAGGGACGCCCAGTTGGTTCGGCTGCACGAACCACCCCACTTTCCGCGCTCACGTCCGGGCGAAGGTTGCGGGAGCGATGGCCGGCGCCGCGCACGGTCTCCACGTGGACGACCATTTGGGATCGGCGCACCCTGCCTTTGGACAGGGTGGTTGCTTCTGTGATTTCTGCATGCGCGAGTTCCGCGAATGGTTGCAGGCCCACGTGAAGCCCGAGCTTCTATCGGAAGCCGGCGTTACGAGTTTCGAGGATTTTGACTACCGCGTCCTGGTCCGGCGCTATGCCACGACCCGCGAGACGTATTGCGAGATCCAGGATGAGATTCCCCTGCACCAAGCGTTTGTCGACTGTCAGCTTCAGCTTGCAGCGGAGAACACGCGACAGCTTGGCGCGCTGGCCTCTGAGATCGTCGCCCGTCCCGTCACCCTGAGCGCCAATACTTGTCTCCCGCACCTGGAGCACGTCGTCGTCACTCCGCATCTGACTTATCTCGTAGGTGAGGTTGCGCACTACGCGCCTGAGGGAACCGGGCGTCTGATCGAGGCGGTGCGCGCCTACCGGATGGCGGAGGCTATTGGCAAGCCGCTGGCGGCGACCGCGGCGGGGTGGGATTGGGCTTACGTGAAGGAGCATAATTCCGAGTGCCTGGTGCGCCTGTGGATCGCTCTTGGCTATGCTTGTGGTCAGCGGCTGATGGCCCCCCACCGTATGTGGTGTTTCACCCCCGAGAAGGGCACGCACTGGTATGATGGGCCGACCGAGGCGTATGCGCCCCTCTATCGCTTTGTCCGGCGGCACCCCGACCTATTCAATGCCTGTCGAACGGTGGGCCCGTTGGTCCCGCCTGTGGACATTCCCTCCAGCTTCGAGACCGTCCAGGCGCGCCGGATGCTGGAGTCCGCGCTGGCGGACGGCGCTCCCCACCCGCTCGAGGCCGAAACCGACGTCTGGGTCTTTCCCCGCGAGCGCACCGATGGGGCCGCCGTGATCCATGTCATCAATCTGGCCTATGGACAGGAGGTGGATGCTGTCGCGCCGCAGGCGCGTGTCACCATCTCTGTTCCTGGATCGATTTATCAACGTTCCTTCGCCCGTGCTACGGTCTACAGTTACGACGCTGAACCGCTGGATATCGGCGTGGACTGTGGCGCCGATCGCGATCTCACGTTGATGATACCTGTCCAGCGGCTATGGAGCGTGATTGAGCTACGTTAGTCGAGAACGTGGTGTGACCCTTAGACTTAGACCTGCTCTGGAGGTGAACCGAGGATGAAGATTACGAAAGTGGAAACCCTATGCCTTTCCCGTATGCACGAACCCGAGCGCCAATGGATCACGTCCCGCTATCGCACGGTGAAAGCCGATGCCGCGATCGTCGTCATTCATACCGACGAGGGCTTGACCGGCATTGGTGAGGCCAGCGCCTATGGATGGCCGCTGTTGATTCGTGACTGGGTGGACTGGCTGGCGCCGGAGTTGGTAGGCAAGGATCCCCATGATCCCCGTATTAGGCTACATCCCAATGGCGGTGCTCGCGCGCACGATGCTGCGATTGCAGGGCTCGATTGCGCGCTCTGGGATCTGCGCGGCAAGATCGCGGGCAAGCGTGTCGCCGCGCTGCTCAATGAGACGCCGGTCGACCGCGTCCGGCTCTATGCCTCTAGCGGTTGCTGCTACGATTGGCGCGACCGTCCTGAGCAGTTGATTGAGGAGGCGCTTGGGTATATCGACCAGGGTTTCTCGGCGCTGAAGTTCCGTATGGGCACGGAGTGGGCCTGGAATGATGTGACCGTCGACCGGTTTCTTGGCCTGGTGCGCGAGCTAGTCCAGGAAGTCGATGGCCGCATGGACCTAATGCTGGACGGCAATTGCCGTCTGACCGAGGAACAGGCGCTTCCTATCGCCGTCGAACTGGATCGCTTGGGACTCACCTGGTTCGAGGAGCCGTTGCCCAAGGATGATGTCGCGGGATATGCGCGGCTGGCAGCCGCGGTAGAGATGCCGATCACGGGTGGAGAGTCCTTCACTACATTGGAGCAGTTTCGTCCCTTTTTGGAGGCGCGTGCGCATGGCGTTGTGCAGCCCGATGCTGCGCTCTGTGGGCTGACCGAGGCGATGCGCATCGCTGAGATGGCGGATCGCTATGGGGTCTGGACCGCGCCTCACAGTTGGCACAACGGGCTGATGGCAATGGAGCACGCTCACTATGTCGCGGCGCTCCCGAACCCCTGGATGCTGGAGCTGTGTATGATCCAGGGTCCCCTTCAATGGGCGTTGTTGGCAGAAAAGCCGCGGATCGAGCAGGGGTGGCTGATCTTGCCGGACAAGCCCGGTTTTGGCGTCGAGTTGGCAGAGGATCTGGAGGCCCGCTTTCCATACATTGAGGGCCATTATGCTGTTCAAGTACAACGCTGAGGTGACTATGGAAAAGTTCGCACCGCTTAATATGACGCCGGAAGAGATTGCCGACTATACTCCCGAGTGGACTGGGGAGCGTTTCCCGGATGGGCGCCCCAAGGTCTCCGATGCGCTGCTGGATCGGGTCCAGCATGTATCGCTGACGCAGGCGTGGGGCGTGCTGCATGGCGCCGGCTATCAATGGCAGTATGAGGACGGATTTATGGCCACGCATCCGGGTGAAACTTTGGTGGGGCGTGCGCTTACGGCGATGTACATGCCCCGGCGCCCTGATATGCGGGTGCTTATGGAAGCGAAGGGCGCGCGCAGCGGCTGTATCGGCGACCAGATCTCGTGGCCCATCGACATGCTCGTGCCGGGTGACGTCTACATCGCCGATGTCTACGGAAAGCACGAACAGGGACCCATTATGGGCGATAACCTTGCCACCGCTATCTACGCCAAATCGGGCAGAGGCGTGGTCCACCACGCGTCGGTGCGTGACCTGGAAGGGATCGAGGAGATTGCCGGCTTTGCCAGCTATGTTCGCGGCTTCCACCCGACCTACGCCTCGCCCACGATTATGCTCGTCGGCGTTAACTGCCCAGTCCGAATCGGTCAGGTGACGGTAATGCCGGGCGATGTGGTCCTGGGCAAGTACGACGGTGTTACCTTCATCCCGCCGCACCTGGTGGAGCAGGTCGTGAAGACTTCGGAATTGATCCGCTTGCGAGATGTGTTTGGCAAGCAGCGGCTCCGGGAGGGTGCTTACACGCCGGGTGAAATCGACCGGAAGTGGGATGATCATATCGAGGCCGATTTCTCCCGCTGGCTCGAGGACCATATCGACGAGCTGCCGGTGACAAAGGATGCGATTCAGGAGCTGCTCAAAGAGCGCACCTGGTAGCCTGTGCCTCCAACCTTCCCGCCATCTGCCGGGTATAGAGCCCTGGTTCGGTAAGACCTTAGGTTCTTCGCTCGTGTGTGAGATCTCTGCTGTCCCCAACACGCTTGCGACAGAACCTAAGGCTTTCCACAGGACCGACCTCCCACAAGCGGCTCATCATAGCTGCGTCGCGCTAGCATATCAATAATATTGATCCGATAGTTGACAAAGTTAAACTAACGTATTAATATTACGGAGCAAGACGTGAATCTTCATTGGGAAGGGTATAGGTGAACAGAAATGTGGGGCTATAAGGGAGGATCTCGTGAGTAATAACGCAGGTGCTGAGAACGATACGCGCGCGAGCCGATCGTGGGTGGCGCCGTTCTTCACAATCTGGACGGGGCAGGCGCTCTCGCTCTTGGGTAGCCAGATGGGCAGCTTTGCCCTTGTCTGGTGGTTGACCATAGCTTCCGGCGGCTCGGCGACCGTGCTGGCAATGTCAGCGTTGGTCGCGACGCTGCCGCACGTGTTCCTGGCGCCTATTGCCGGTGCGCTTGTCGATCGCTGGTCGCGACGGCGGGTCATGATCATCGCGGATAGCGGGGTAGCACTCTTCTCTGCGGGCCTGGGGATTTTGGCCTGGACCGGTGCCCTGCAAATCTGGCATATCTACGTGATCATGTTTGTGCGTGCCCTTGGCGGTACCTTTCACTGGGCCGCGATGCAAGCTGCAACCTCGATGATGGTACCAAAGGCGCAGCTTTCGCGCGTCGCCGGGATGAACCAGACGCTCCAGGGCGCGTTGACGGTCATCACTCCGCCTATGGGTGCATTGGCACTTGCCGTGATGCCGTTGGAGGCGATCATGGGAATCGACGTGGTAACGGCCTTTCTTGCGGTTGCGCCGCTCTTCTTCGTCCATATCCCCGAACCTCGCCGCCAGCCCGCAAGCACGACCGGCCCCGTAGCTACGCTGGTAGGAGATATCTCGGAGGGAGTCAGGTATATTTTGAGTTGGCCCGGTATGGTCATCGTGCTGGTTGTCGCTGCTGTGCTTAACGGCTTGATCAACCCCGCCTTCGCGCTGATGCCGATTCTGGTCAGCAGTCATTTTGGTGGGGATGCGCTGCAATTGGGATGGACGCAGTCCGCCTGGGGGATCGGTCTGATCTTGGGTGGCGTTATCTTGAGCGCTTGGGGCGGCTTCAAGCGGCGGATTCTCACGTCGGCGCTCGGTATGATGATCGCCGGAGTTGCGTTCATCGTAGTGGGAGTGACGCCTGCGTCCGCTTTTGGGCTGGCGCTTGCGGGTATCCTTATAGCCGGCCTCGCGAATCCACTGGTCAATGGCCCCTTCTTCGCCATCATCCAGGACGTGGTCGAGCCTGAGATTCAGGGGCGCGTGTTCACCGTGGTGGGTAGCCTGGCTGGGATAGCCGCTCCGATAGGGATGGTCATTGCAGGGCCGTTGTCCGATAGGTTCGGTGTCCAGTTCTGGTTTCTGCTAGGGGGAATCGCAAGTGTTGCTATGGCGATAGGGGCGCGAACCATCCCGGCAGTACTGCACATTGAGGACCAGAGGCAGCGAACCTGCGACGCCTCCAGCACTCCTGTTGTGCCTCAGGACGACCTCGGATCGACGCGATCGGAATATGCGGAAGAAGTAGGCGGATAATCGTTAATTAGCACTGCTCGTGATGGAGGTGAGTATGGCTCAATTGGCATTGGAGGGCGGGCAACCCGTGCGCCCTCACGCGTTCCCGGCCCGCGCTCACATCGGTGCGGAGGAGAAGGCGGCTGTTGCCGCTCTGTTTGACGAGGCCATAGCTGCCGGAGCGGGCCCTGGCTATAACGGGCCTGAGGAGCAGGCTTACTGCGACGAGTTTTCGGCCTATCTGGGGGGCGGTTATACTGACGCCGTGAGTTCGGGTACAGCCGGCATCTACGTCGCGCTGCGCGCGCTGGACCCGGAGCCCTTCGGCGAGGTCATCGTCGGGGCGGTCACCGATCCTGGTGGTATGATGCCCATTCCGCTTCTGAATCAGATTCCGGTTGTGGCGGACACACTCCCTGGAAGTTACAATACTGGCCCTGAGCAAGTTTCCTCACTCTTGACGCCTTTGACGCGGGCTATCGTCGTGGCCCACATTGCGGGTGAGCCGGCAGATATCCCCGGGATTATGGCGCTCGCGGGCCCGCGTGGTATACCCGTCATCGAGGATTGCTCACAATCTCATGGCGCGTCGCTCCACGGACGCCCGGTCGGTAGCTTCGGCGATATTGCGGTATTTTCGACGATGTTCGGCAAACACCATAGCTCTGGAGGTCAGGGCGGTCTGGTGTTTACACGAGATGTGAACCTCTACAACAGGATTCGCCGTGCCTCTGACCGGGGAAAGCCTTTTGCTCTACCCGAGGGTTCCACCAATGCCCTGGCTTCGCTCAATCTCAACCTCAGCGATCTGGCAGCCGCCATCGGTAGGATCCAGCTGCGGAAGCTGCCCACCATAGTTGGGCGCCGGTGTGAGATCGTGGCAGAGCTGGAAGCCGGACTGCAGGGGTTGCACTGCATCTCGCTGCCGCCGCTGCTAGACGGCGCCCAGTCGAGCAGTTGGTTCCTGCGGTTGCGCTATCATCCGGAGGCGTCGCGGGTGGACAAGGACACCTTCTGCCGTGCGTTGAGCGCCGAGGGGCTGCCCATTATGGCGGACTATAGCGCCGCGCTGCCACATCTGATGGACTGGTTCGTGAACCGTCGTGTCTTTGGTTCCAGTGGCTATCCCTGGACTAGCCCTGAGTATGTACGCGCTTCGGTGCACGATCCCAACCGGGATTTCCCCTGCCCTAACGCCCGCGCCGCCGTCGCTGCCCACTTCAACGTGATGTTCCACGAGGCCTGGACCTCCGCCGACATCGCCGATACCCTGACCATCTTCCACAAAGTCGCCGCAGCGTACGAGACCACTCATAACACGTAGGAGCTTAGAACATGAAAGTCCTGATGATGACCGATCTGGAAGGTGTAGCGGGCGTTGTAGGCTTCGAGCAGCAATCCTACGGTGGTGCGCCCTACTATGAACAGGCCAAGCATCTACTTACCGCCGAGATCAACGCGGCAGTCGAAGGTCTGCTGACTGGAGGCGCTACCGAAGTGCTAGTGCTCGACATGCACGGTCCAGGCGGTATTCTATTCGAAGAGCTGCATCCGGCAGCCCGCCTGATGCACGGGCGTCCGCTGGCGACCCTAGACGTGCGCAATGCCATCTTTGCCGAGTATGACGTGGCGGTGATCATTGGACAGCACGCCATGGCGGGCGTCGCCGATGGGAATCTTGCGCACACCCAGAGTAGCCGTCACATCGATCTGTACACGCTAAATGGAAACCCCATTGGCGAGATCGCCCAGTTCGCGTTGCAGGTGGGCGCTATGGACATTCCCGTCATTTTCCTGAGCGGGGATCACGCCGCGTGTCGCGAAATCGAGGAGCTGATCCCCGGCATCACCACCGCCGCGGTCAAGCAGGGGTTGAGCCGCACCAGCGCCATTTCGCTCTCCAAAGAGGCGTCGCGTGCGCTGATTCGCGATAGGATTCGGATTGCCCTGGAACGCCAGAGCGAAGACCCCATCGCGCCGCTGGTGTGGGACCCCCCCTACATACTGGAGAAGCGCTACTTCCACACCGACAGCGCCGATGCTGCCGAAGGACAACCGGGTGTGGAGCGCGTGGATTCCCAGACCGTCCGTATTTGCAGCGATAACATTCTGGACCTGATCTATCGGTGAACTGCAGTATGCCCCACGTCGTGTGGCCGCGTCTTACGCGACCACACGATGTGCATAAGGCCAAGCATTTGAGCTTTGCCAGGCGCTTCTCTTGCACCCGATCCACGCGAGCCTTGACGCACTCACACTTGCAAGCCGTCCCATGACCAATGCGGGATTTGTAAGTCCTCGGGCACGTCATCCGCGCTATCGGGGTAGGCTGACATTGTGGTGGTCGTGGCCCACGCGAAGTAGTCGTGCAGCACGCGCCGGAGCAGAGGATCGCTGAGCCCGACGTCATCCATTGCGCGGTCGAAACACTCGATGGCGTGGCGGTCCATCTCCTCATGACGTCCGTTGCCGCTGTGCATCCGAACGACCGATGACTCACTGCCGTACTGTTCGCTGTAGGTCGGTGGACCGCCCCACGCCTCGCCCCAGTAGGCTGCAAGCCGCTCCGTGTGCTGCGGGTGGAATCCGTGGCTGAAGGCATGCGCGACGATTTCGTCGGCCATGACCTGCTCGTGCCACGCGTGGGCGAGACGAAGAACTCCTTCTGCGCCTCCGAGAGCCTCGAATACAGTAGTAGTTGGCATAACTCCTCCGCTCGCATTGGTAGAAGCATACTTCGGTCACATTATACGTGACCCAAAGCTGACCGTCCACACATTATTCAGCGGCGATCACCGGCAACCAGAACTCGCAGCGGTTCTCGCCGGGCAGATAGACTTCCATCTCCGGTGCGAGGGCATGCCGGTAGCCGGACGTGGGCAGCCACTGCCCGAAGGCAAACATCTCGGCTGCGACGATGGCGTCGGGCACGGGGCCCTGTGCGTCGAAGATGGCCCAGGTTCCCGCCGGCGCCGTTGCGATCTCCAGCCCGGCCAGAGCGGGTGCGTCGGATGCTAGCGCGTCGGGTAGTTCGACGCCGATCAGATAGTAGAAGTCGCGCCGGGCGGGGTCAGCTTCCACACGTGAGACGCCGAGGACGACGCCACCGGTTTGGACGCCGGGCTGCATCTGGGTCAGCGCTTCGAAGCGCGTGAAGAGGCCCTCTCCGTGGCAGGTCTGCCAGAAGCGTCCAAACTGCGTAGTGTCCGGGCCCGAGATGTAAGCTTGTAGCCCCGCGATGCGAAACGCCGGGCGATTCACGATGCGATTCGTTGCCATAGGACTCTCCCATTAGATAAGTGAGGCAGGAGGGATGGTGTATGTGTAAACCAATCCCGCGCACATCCAGCCGTAGCTCCGATTGGCAACAGGTTCTGTTGTTGCTTGTGCGACTCACACGGCGGTGTCACCCGGACGGAGGACGAGCTGCTGGGCAGCGGAGAAGACGTGGGAGCGGACGAGCAGCACCGCGGGGACGGCGGTGAGGCCCGAGGCCGCCAGGATCATGGCGATGACGACGAATTGGTAGATGGCGGCGTAGACCGGGTCGGTGCCCGACAGGATCATGCCCGTCATCAGGCCCGGAATCCACACGATGCCCAGGGAGCGCAGGGAGTCGATGGGCGAGATGAGACTCGCCTCGATGGAGGCCTGCACGTAGCGGGTTACCGTAGTGTGAGGCTCGGCGCCCAGGGCAAGGGCGGCCTCGATCTGGCCCGTGTGCGCCAGCACCTCGGCGCGGAAGCGGTCGAGGGCCTGGCTGTTGGACCGCATCGCCGCCGCGACGACCATGCTGCCCACGGGGATCAGCGCCGTGACATCCGCCTCGATGACGCCCACCAGGGTCATCAGCGCGATAACCAAACCCGACCCCACGACGATACTCTGGAGCGAAACCCAGAAGGCGCCGTCGATGCCCGGCGCGCGCCGGGCCGAGATGCGCGCTGCCACGACCATCATCGCCGCCAGGACGAAGATGCTGGTCCAGTGCGGACCCTGCAGCAGCAGGAGCAGCACAGAGCCCGCGGCCACGACCTGTACGAAGCCCCGCAGCATCGCGACGGCGGATTCGCGCTCGAGATGCACGCGCTGGAATCGGCTCACGAGCACGACGACCACGACCAGAAGTGAAGTCACCACGGCCTGGGCCAGGCCCAGCACGATCAGGTCATCGATCATCCGGTTAAGCACGTAGCACCTCCTCAACAGGGCCTGTCGTCACGCAGCAGCCTGCCTCCATCACCATCGCGTGTCCGGCGAGGCGCCGCGCCTGGGGGGCGTCGTGGGTCACGAAGAGGCAGGTAAGTTCGCGGTCGCGTATCACGTCGATGATGAGGGACTCCACCTCCTCCCGGCTGTCCACATCCAGGGCCGAGGTGGGCTCGTCGAGCAGCAGCACCTGCGGCTCGTTGGCGAGCGTACGCGCCAGGGATACACGCTGGGCCTCGCCACCGGAGAGTTGGCCCACGTCGCGGTCGGCGAACCCCGAGAGCCCGACGCGGTCGAGCAGCTCCGCAATCCTTTCCAGGGAGAGGGTCTCGCCGCGTTGGGTGGGGCCGAAACGCAGGTTGTCGGCGACGGTGCCGGGGAAGAGGTTGGGTGCCTGCATCAGCATGCCGACGCGGCGCCGTAGTTCAGTCGCGGGGATCTCGCGGTAGTCGCGCCCCTCGAGGTAAACGGTGCCGGCGGTGGGCTCATCGAGCCGGTTCAACAGTCGCAGGAACGAGGACTTGCCGGCGCCGCTCGGCCCGACGATGGCGATGATCTGCCCCTGATCCACGTCGAGCGAGACGTCGTCGACCAGATGCCGGCCGTCCACCTCGCGGCTCAGTCCGCGTGCACTCAGAATCGGTCCATTTCGGTCTGTCAAGCCATCCCTCCTTGCAGAGTGGTATGGACATATTGTACAGCACACGTTATGGATGGTCTACATCGCAGCTAACCCGAGATACGCAGTGCGCCGGGCGCTCAGCCCGGCGCACTGCGTCTAGGCTAGATCCGGCTAAGGTCTACCACGCGTACGCTTCGGGCGCGGTTCCGCCAGGTCCGGGGAAAAGTTCATCGAGCCGGGTGAGTACCTCGTCGGAGAGCTTGATCTCGACGGCGCGCGTGGCGCCCTTGAGCTGCTCCAGGGTGCGGGGGCCGATGATTGGCGCTGTGATGACAGGGTTGTGCAGCATCCAGGCGAGTGCCACATTCGCAGGCTCCTCGCCCAACTCGCTGCACAGGGCTTCATAGCCCTCGAACTGCTCGCGGTTCTTCTCCAGCCGTTCCCGCATCTGCTCCGACGCCCGGCGCCCTTCCTTGGCGTCGGCCACAGCGCCCGCCAGAAGCCCGCCTGCAAGCGGGCTCCAAGGAATAACGCCGAGTCCATAGTCCGCGGCTGCGGGCAGCACCTCTAGCTCGATCGTGCGCTCCGTCAGGTTGTAGAGGCTCTGCTCAGAGACCAGGCCCATAAAGTTGCGCTCTTTCGCCGCAGCCTGCGCCTTGGCGATGTGCCAGCCGGCGAAGTTGCTGCTGCCGACGTAGATGACCTTTCCTTCGCGCACGAGCTGCTCCATCGCCTGCCAGATCTCCTCCCACGGGCTGCTGCGCTCAATGTGGTGCATCTGATAGAGATCGATGTGATCGGTCTGCAGCCGTCGTAGACTTTCCTCGCAAGCTGTACGGATGTGATAGGCCGAGAGCCCACGGTCATTCGGGCCTTCGCCCATCCGGTTGTAGACCTTGGTCGCCAGCACAATCTGATCCCGGCGCCCGCCGCCCTGCGCCAGCCAGCGACCGATAATCTGCTCCGTAACGCCCTCTCCAAGTTTGTGTCCGTAGACATTCGCGGTATCGAAGAAGTTGATGCCGGAATCCAGCGCGCTATCCATAATAGCATAGCTGTCCTCTTCCGTGGTTCGCGGACCGAAGTTCATCGTGCCGAGGCAGAGGCGGCTTACATGAAGCCCGGTTCGTCCTAGGGTGGTGGTGTCCATGAGTATCTCTCCTATATACGTGTGACTTGCCCTGTGCTAGTGGGCGGAATAGTTTGGTGAGTCTTCACAGGGTGGAATCAGTGTGGTAGCAACAGACACCTGAACTTGACGTGAAAACTCAATCACCATATTATAATATATAAAGGTGAAATTAACCAATGCCCTAAGTCCCTGGTCTCAGGAGGTGCCATGCGAACACTGCTCTTGCTGCGTCATGCGAAGTCCCGTTGGGATCGCGAGGGTGTACCCGATCACGACCGGCCCCTGAAGAAGCGTGGGAAAAGGGACGCATCCCGGGTCGGATGGTTCCTGCTCAGCCGCAACCTCGTAC
>SLDA01000185.1 GCA_007125545.1 Thermoflexales bacterium
GTGCAGGCCCGCACGGTGCAGGGTCGCACGGTGCAGGGTCGCACGGCCCCGGTTCCGTTGGCCTTGACCAACCCATCCATTTATGGTATTATATATCAGATTGATATATTTAGGGAGCTAGATTTGCGCCCCACGGGGAGTAGCGGCAAGGGCTCGCAAACCCGGTACTCGAATACGCGATGGAGTCATCTGTGAACATACGCCACGTCATCTTGGGACTCTTGGCCCAGCAAGCCATGAGCGGCTACGATATCAAGTCCTTATTCAAAGGACTTACCTGGTTGATTGACGCACCGAGCTACGGCAGTCTCTACCCCACGCTTCACACGCTACTGGAAGAGGGACTGGTCTCCGTCGACGTCGAACCGGGACGGGGAAAACCCTCTCGCAAGCTGTATCAGATTACTGAAGCGGGTCGCCGGGAACTGATCGAGAGGCTTGAGTCATCTGAACTGCCGGAGCGCTCGATTAGAGCATTTGTACGACAGCTCATTCTGGCCGAGTATTTGTCTCCAGACACGTTGGCGGCACATTTGGCACGTCGCCGTGAGCAGCTAGCGGAATACTTACAGCGCACGGAATACACTAACGATGACCCGACGGAGGTCGGGCAGTGGCTTATCCATGACTATGGGACGACATTGGCGCGGGCTGAGCTGAACTGGTTGGACACACGACTCGCGGAGCTCAAGGCCGAGCATAACCAACCCAACTTGTAGGCGACATCACGCCATTTTCAGATCGTTGGTCAGAACGCAGCAGTTGCCGGTAGCTGACCTTTACTGCCGAGCTTAGAAGGAGGACAGAGCATGTTCGCTATTGGAGATGCAGTCTATCACCCATCGAACGGGGCCGGCGTTGTCGACAATCTTCAGCGCTTTCCGGCGTTGTCGAAGGATCAAAAATACTACAGGATCTCTATGCTGGACGACACCGCCACAATCATGATGATACCGGTTGAGGAAGCAGAGAGCCTCGGCTTGCGTCGCGTGATCGCGGAGGAGGCAGTGCACGACGTACTGGCGGTGCTGGCCTCTCCACCGATGACCTTACCTACCGACCACAAACAGCGCTATAAACTCTGCCAGGACAGACTGGATGCAGCAGCTACGCTTGAAATTGCGGAGGTCGTCCGCGACCTCGCCTGGCGGCAGTCTGGACTGGATAAGCTCAGTGTACCCGACATGCGAGTCTACAAGAAGGCCTTGACCTTGCTCTCCGGAGAGTTGGCCATCGCACAAGGATTGGATTTACAAGCAGCGGAGGAACTGATTCAGAGGACGATAGAAACACAACTAATGGAAACATCAGGAGGTTAGTATGGGACGTGAAGACAAAATCGAAGTTACAGGCGTCGTGAAGGAAGCCCTCAAAGGGACGCAGTTCCGTGTGGAACTTGAGAATGGGCATGATGTCATCGGCTACTTGAGCGGGAAGATGCGCCGCTACTACATTCGTATCCTGTTGGGAGATCGCGTAACACTGGAATTATCCCCCTACGATCTGGATCGCGGGCGGATCGTTTACCGCTATAAGGCGAACGACCGCATACGCACCTGATCAGCGCCGTAGGCACGCATCACGATAATCTAGCAGCGACCATCGCAGTGATCTGCGATAGCAAACGGGCCGGAACTTAAGTTCCGGCCCGTTGCACATGGGCTCCGTTGCTCGCCGATCCGGGCTGGCCGGACCCTCTACTCTTCCTCAACCCGCGACTTCGCGATGACCGCATCCACCAGATGTGACGGCACGATATCGTAACGCACGAACTCGACCGAATAGAGACCACGGGCCTGCGTAATGGCACGCAGATTTGTCGCATACTGCTGCATCTCGGCGAGAGGTGCCTCCGCCGTGATGGTGGCCCAATTGCCCTCCTGTCCCATCCCCTGAACGCGGCCACGCCGCGTGTTGAGATCCGACATCACAGCACCCGCATACTCATCCGGCACCGTGATCGTGTACAGATAAATCGGCTCCAACAGCACCGGCTTGCCGGCCTGGAAGGCTTCCTTGAAAGCCTCACGTCCCGCGATCTGGAACGCGATATCCTTCGAGTCGACAGGATGCTCCTTGCCGTCTGTGACAGCGGCACGCACATCCACGATCGGGTAACCCGCGAGGATACCCTGCGTCAGAACCTGCTTGACGCCTTTCTCGACCGAAGGTTGGAACGATGTCGATATGTGACCGCCGTAGACCTCCCAGACGTACTCGAAGCCTTCATCCCGCGACAAGGGCTCAACACGCATATGAACCTCAGCGAACTGCCCGGCGCCGCCGGACTGCTTCTTGTGACGGTATTGTGCAAGGCCCGGCTGCGTCACCGTCTCCTTATAGGGCACTTTGGGCGTGCGCGCCTCAAGCGCTACATTGAAGCGTGACTTCATTCGCCGGACTGCCGTCTCGACGTGGGCATCGCCCATTCCCGAGAGCACGGTCTCTTTGGTTGTCGGATCCTGCCGCCATTGCAGCGTCGGATCCTCCTCAGCCATCCGTGTCAGCGTCGAACCCATCTTGGCTGTGTCGGCTTTGGTAACCGGCGAGATCGACACGCTGTAGAGTGGATCAGGGAACTTGGGCCCGGGCACGGTGAGTGTATATGACTTGCTGCACAGCGTATCACCGGTTTGAGCTTGCTCCAGCTTGGTGACGGCGCCAATGTCACCCGCGTGTAACGTGTCGACCTGGATCTGCTCGCTTCCACGCATCGCATAGAGTTGGCTGGGGCGCTCAGTTTCCTGGGTGCGGGGAAGGTAGACCGTCTGGCCTCCGCTGAATGATCCACCGAGGATCTTCAGATAACTAATCTTACCGACATAGGGATCGGCGATAGTCTTGAAGATACTGATGGCCAACGGTGAATCATCGCTCACATCCAATGTCTCGTCACCCTGCGGTCCCGTGGCCTCGAAAGTCCGACCGACGGGCGAGGGCGCGACAGCAATCAGCAGGTCCAATAGATGCTGGATGCCTGTGAGGTCACCACCACCCGCACCAACCAGAACCGGCACCCAGGTTCCCTCGGCAATCACGGTTCGCAACCCATTAAGTACTTCACCGGGTGTGATCTCCTCATCCTCGAAGTACTTCATCATCAACGCTTCGTCAGCCTCCACCGCGGCTTCCACAATCTCCGTATAGAGCTCATCTACGCGATCTGCCAGCTCGGCAGGGACATCGGCCGGCTCGCCCTTTGGACCCAGATACGCCTTGCGCTCCAGCACATTGATGACACCGCGAAACTGGTCCTGGGCGCCAATGGGCAGCATCAGGGGCAGGAATTGTGCATCGAAGGTCGCCGAGAGGGACGCCAGGGTTCTCTCAAAATCGGCGTTCTCGCGATCCATCTTGTTGATCAGGACCAGGCGGGACAGACCTTCGTCCTCGGCGTATCCCCAGGTCAGTTCGGTACCCACTTCAACGCCTGCAGCTGCATCGACAACAACAAGCGCCGACTCAGCCGCGCGCAACGCACTGCGCACCTCACCCACAAAGTCTGTATACCCAGGCGTATCGAGCAGGTTAACCTTGACTTGCTTCCACTCCAAGGGGGCTACCGCCATGCTCAACGAAATCTGACGTCGCCGCTCCTCCTCATCGAAGTCCGTCGTCGCACTCCCCTCTTCCACCTTACCACGTCGCGTCGTTGCCTTGCTCAAGTAGAGCAGGGCTTCAATCAATGTGGTCTTGCCCGATGAACCATGACCAATAAGGGCAATGTTGCGGATGTTTTCCGTGGTATAAACTTTCATCTACTTTCCCTCCAGCAGGATAACGCCACTTGTGTTTAGCGCGCAAAGACGGCCTGGTGGCCGTCTGACACCTGAGATTTACGGACGTATATTGTAAAAGAGTTCGCCTGAAAGTCAACGCAACGCTGTGACACCACATTTTGAGGAGACTATCACGCTTCCATCAACAGGAATTCTTGGAAAACTTGGTTGCCCAACAGTCGCCCACGTGGCGTGAGACGCAGACGCTCCCCGTCCCAACTCGCTAGACCGAAGCTGCAGACGCGATCGATGATCTGCCCGTAGGCATCGCGGAGATGGAGCTGGAACCGTTCATAGAATCGTTCATCCGTGACGCCTTCAGCTAACCGCAACCCCATCATCATCGTCTCCCCACGCTCGAGATCGGGGGAGATGACTTCATCGTAGAACCCGCGCAATTGCTCGCTCCGCATCGCGTGAATGTAGGTTTCCGGATGCGGGTAGTTGCTCCAGCGTCGCCCCCGGAACCAGGAGTGCGCACCTGCCCCAAATCCCAACCAGGATTCGTTGCGCCAGTACATGAGGTTGTGGTGGGAGATATGCGGACCGATCTCTTCTGTCATCCCCTGAGGAGGGAGAGCCCAGATCTGGGGAGCCGGAGAGGGGGCGTGCGCCCAATTCGAAATCTCATATTGCCAGAAATTCGCCGTGTGCAGCCGCTCCGCGGCCGCCTCGTACATATCTGCCGCCACATCATCATCGGGCAGCTCAATGTCGCTGTAAGCGAGCACTTCGGAAAGCGGTGTGCCCGATCCCAGCGTCAAGGCATAGAGTGAGAGATGATCTGGACCCAACGCCACCACGCGATCGACCGTCTCCAGCCACTGGTGCAGCGTCTGTCCGGGCAACCCATACATCAAGTCGAAGCTGACGCTCTCGAACTGAGCCTCCCTCGCCATGCGCAGGCAATCGACCGCATCTTGCCAGCTATGCAGGCGTCCGAGCATCACCAGTTCGTGACTGTGGGACGACTGAACGCCGATACTCAGCCGCGTGACACCGGCCTCGCGCAGACCATCCAGGTAAGACCGGTTCACCGTGCCGGGATTAGCTTCAAGTGTGACTTCGGCATCATTCGGTAGATCCAGGTACCGGCGGACCGCCCCGACTACGCTGACCAATCCGTCCAGTTGCAGCAGCGAAGGCGTTCCCCCGCCGAAGTAGAGCGTCTGTGCGACAGCATCGCTGTTTCGTTCCGCACGCAACGCGATCTCGTGAAGGAGCGCTCCGACGTAGTCATCTTCTAGCGACAGCAGCCCCGTGTAGGTGTTAAAGTCACAGTAATTGCATCGCTGTAAGCAGAAAGGAATGTGTACGTATATAGCCGTCAATGCACCCTCAACTCCGTCCCAGCATTATCATACGAACCTTCGCCATTGTAACAGAACGTTGCATCACTGCCAAGCCATAATTTGACGTGCCGGTGCCCGCCGGTACAATGGGGCTATCGCAGGAAGGAGCGTTAACTATGGTCAATCGCCGGTCTATCCTTAGCCTCGTCTTCATCGTCATTTCGCTGATGCTTCTCGGCTTGTATCGTGGCAGCGTGCCCGATCCGGGGAGCGCTACCGCCCTCCAGCAAGCGCATCTGAACCCGCTGCTTGAAGCGGCGGCCCGGTCCGCCACGGGCCGTACCGTCTACCTGCCCTACACGATAGTCGACCCTCCGCAGCCGACACCAACCCCGCTGCCAACCCCAACCCCGCCGACGCCACCGCCCCCAGATCCGCAGTCCCTAGTACAGAACGGTGGCTTTGAGGGCGGCTGGTGGCGCCAGACACATACAGGCGAGGTGTGGGACAATATCTTTGTTCCGGGGCACTGGGTGGCCTTTTGGGACGTCGGGAGATGGCGCCCCGAGATGCGTGTCATTCACTCTGGAGCTCCCTATGACAATCCGCGCCGTGTCTACAGCGGCAATCAGGCACTCCAGTACTTCTTCTTTTGGGCTACCGGTGACGCCGGCGTCTATCAGCGCGTCCCGGTCGAACCGGGCCACGTGTACCGGGCCAGAGCGTACGCTCACGCCTGGTATAGCGATCTGGACAATGCGCACAGATCCCAGTGGCTGGATGGGGGCATCATTCGCGACATTGTCGACGGCGATCCCGGTATGGAGGTGATGATCGGCATCGATCCATATGGCAACAGCGACCCCTGGGCACCCACCGTCATCTGGTCGAAGGCCAATATCTACGACCAGTTCAAACCCCTGGAAGTTCAGGCCTATGCCCAGGCATCGACGATCACCGTCTATCTCCGTGCCGAGCCGCTGAATGCGTTCAAACATGCTGACGCCTACTGGGACCACGTCACTCTGGATCGGATGAGTTGGTAAGCGTGGTGGCTTGAGCCCTGGCAGCCCTCCGGCTGCCAGGAAAGGCAAACAAGGAGGGAGCATTTCATGCCGACGAATCTACCTCCTCACTA
>SLDA01000577.1 GCA_007125545.1 Thermoflexales bacterium
CTGCAGCCGGGACGCCCGCTGATTGTCACGGGCATCGCCGAGCGGTTCGCGGGCCGGTACACTCTGACGACCACGACCCACACGATTGACACCCGCAAGGGGTTCGTCTCGGAGTTCTCGACAGCGGTCCCGCCGCCGCACGAGATCACGCCGGGCGCCGTAGCGGCGCTGGGCGTGGTCACGCGAGTCGATGATCCCGACCGGCTGGGGCGCGTGCGCGTCTCGCTCCCGGCATACGGCGATGTGGAGACAGAGTGGATGCACGTCATGACCGCCGGGGCCGGCGAGAACAAGGGGTTGATGATACTGCCCGACGTCTCCGATCGGGTCCTGGTGCTCTTCTCCCACGGCGATCCGGGCCAGGGCGTGGTATTGGGTGCGCTTTACGGCGCTCGAGGGACGCCGGACAGCGGCGTCGAGGGCACGGGCGTCCGCCGGTACACGTTGTTGACACCGGGCGGACAGCGGATTCTGATGGACGACGCCCGCCATCGCATCCGCGTGGCCGACAGCACGGGCAGCTACGTCGAACTGTCACCGGAACGGGTACGTCTGCACGCGGCAGTGGATCTGGAGCTGGAAGCACCGGGAAAGTCGGTCACGATCCGGGGGCAGAGGATCGATTTCGAGAGGGAATGAACGATGAAGGTCTTGACCGAGGACGCAGTGCTGATCTGCAATCACACATTGGGTATCGTTGACATCGAGGCAACGCAGAGCCTGGTGACCATCAATGGTCGACAGGCGCTCGTAGAGACGAACCCGGAGAGCCGGCGCATCAAGGGCTGCCCCAACATCGGAGCCACGATCAAGCCCTGCCAAAACACGCTCCGGGTCCAGACGGGCTACTCTGACTTCATCCGCATTGACGGGAAGCGGATCTGCCTGGATAGCGTAGAAGGGCTTACCGACGGCACGCCTCCCGGCACGGTGAACTACAGGGTACGCGAACCCGGACAGTCCTTCGTCTCGGAGAAGGAGCCGGTGGGTAGCGGAGGGGGTAACGACGCATGAACGGACGTCACCGGGCCTGGCAGTTCTCGCACCCCGACCTTGATATCGCGGCGCCGCCGGATGAGAGAGGTCTGACGATCGGGCCGCGCGGCGCGATCGCAATGGTCGAGGGCGATGAGTCGGTGCGCCAAGCGATTCTCCTGCTGCTCTCGACAATGCCCGGCGAGCGCGTGATGCGTCCGGAGTACGGATGCAACCTCCACCGTCTCGCCTTCGCGCCCAACGACGATACGACCGCCGGTCTGGCGATTCATTACGTCCGGCGCGCGCTGGAGCGTTGGGAGCCGCGGATCGAAATTCTGAAGCTCGACGCGGGGCGAAACGCTCAGATACCGACGCTGCTCGACATCAACCTGCACTATCAGGTCCTCGCCACACAGCGCGTCGCGGACCTGACGTTCTCACTTAACCTGGCGGAAGGAGAGCTCTGATGTCCCTGCCACTCCCGCACCTGGACGACCGAGACTTCGACCAGCTTGTCAACGAGGCACGACGCCGCGTTCAGCAGAGCTCCCCGGCGTGGACGGACCTGACACCCGGAGATCCGGGGATGGTCATTCTGGAACTCTTTGCGCATCTCACCGAGACGATGCTCTACCGGCTGAACCGGCTGCCGGAAAAGGCCTTCATCGCTTTCCTGAGCCTGATCGGCGTGCAAATTCAGCCGCCGGCGGCGGCTAGCGTCAGTTTGCGCTTCAGCCGCAGCCGGACCACGGACCACGCGATTGAGATACCGCGAGGCACGCGCGTGGCCGCGAACCGGCAGGAGAGTGGCGGCGAGCAGGTTACCGTTGTGACGGCACGCACGGTGACCCTGGCCGCCGGTGAAACCAGCGTCGAGGTGCTGGCCCACCACTGCGAACTGGTCGAGGGAGAGCTGGCCGGAGTCGGCACAGGGCTCCCGGGGCTTTCGATTGCGGCCCAGCGAGCCCCCATTGTGGCCCCCACGGGCAGCGAGCTCGACCTGGTCGTCGGCGTTCAGGTGACGCAGGAGGAGGCCAATCGCGTCCATCCGGACGAGCAGGTCACGCTCATCCGGCACCGTGGGCAGATCTACCGGGTATGGGAGGAGGTAGGAGACTTCGCCAACCTGGGCACAAACCGCTGCGTCTACATCGTTGATAGGATGGCGGGCGTGATCACGTTTGCGCCGGCGGCACGGATGAGGCGGGAGGGCCGGAGGGGCTGGGCCGAGGTGGCCCGGCCCTCCGGCCACAATCTGGAGCCGGCCCCACGAGCGCTCGCCGAGGTTCCGCCCGCCGGTCGCGAGATCCGGCTCTGGTACCGGCACGGCGGCGGGCCGCAGGGTAACGTTGCCGCGAACACACTGACTGTGCTCAAGGACTCCATCCCCGGCGTCGAGGTGGGCAATCCGGAGCCGGCCACAGGCGGCCAGGCCGCAGAGACGCTGGAGAACGCGTTGGTGCGCGGTCCCCAGGAGCTCCACTCGCTCGAGCGGGCGGTCACGGCGCGTGACTTCGAGCTGGTCGCGCTCTATGGTTCCCGCGCCGTGGCCCGCGCCAAGGCGCTGACCGTGGCGGCGCTATGGACCTACGCGACGCCGGGCACGGTCGAGGTGCTGCTCGTGCCCCACATCCCTGCGGAGAGCCGGGACGGCGGTCAGGTCACAGCCACGGTGCTCCGCGAGCGGGAGACGGAGGTGGCGCGCGCTCAAATACAGCGGGCGCTCGATGAACGCCGTCCGCTGGGCACCTCCTGTGTCGTGGGTTGGACACAGTACAAGACGGTGCGCGTCACGGCCCGGATCGTCGTGCACCGCCAGGAGGACCAGCTCGCCATCCGGCGCCGGGTCCTGGCACGGCTCCACGAGACAATCAACCCACTGCCCACCCAGTTCAGTGCCCAGCCGGAGGGCTGGGGCGAGGCAGCCCAACCCCTCCGGTCAGGCTGGCCTTTCGGGCAGGCGCTGCGCGCATCTCACGTCTACGACATCGCGCTGGGGGAGCCGGGCGTCCTGTGGGTCGACCGGGTTCGACTCCTGGTCGAAGACGTGCCGGGTGAGCAGGTCACGTCGCTCACCGCCGATGCCTTCCAACCCCGCACCTGGTACGCCGGCAGCCGCGACAAGCTCTTCCGCTCGCTCGACGACGGCGACGGCTGGGAACTCGTCGGCCAGGGGCTCGCCGGCCAGTTCGAGGGCGAGCGGTTCACAGTGGTGCGCACCCATCCCCAGCGAGCCGGGATGGTGGCTGCTGTGATGAGGCTGCCCGATAGCAGGGGCTCCCGCATCTACGTGTCCAGGGACTGCGGAGAGTCCTGGGACGACACGGTCTACACGACCGGGTTCGAGGTCAATGATGTGGCGTGGATCCTGAGGGATGAGACGCCGGTGCTGCTGCTGGCAACGGAGACCGGGCTCTACGAACTCGTGTTGCGCACCGGCGGCAGCCCGGTCCAGGTCCTGGTTTCGCGTGACGACTCCGACCTCGGCTTCTACGCCATCGCCGCTTCGCATGATCTGCGCGGAGAGGTCAATGTAGCCCTGGCCTCCCGGAGCGCCCGCGGCGTCTACCTTTCCAGCAGCGGCGGCAGGTCGGGCAGCTTCCGCCCCATCGGACTGGCAGGAGAGGACATTCGCTGCCTGGTCATCCAACACGTTGGCCCGCGCTCCTTCCTTTGGGCCGGGGCCGCAGCCGCCGGGGGCGCCGCAGGAAATGGCGCATTCCGCTGGGAGCTGCGCGGGGAGGAGAACCCGCCGGAAGGCTGGCAGTCCTTCCGTAACGGCTGGGAGGGCGGGAGCTGCCGAGCGCTGGCCCTATCGGGCACGATGCTGGTCGCCGGTACCCATCGAGCCGGTGTTCAATGGCTCGACCTCTCCGAGCGCGATCCGGTGTGGAGGATGCCTGACGTGGGATGCGGTCTGCCGCTGCGGGACCCCGGTCGCTTCCATACGGTAGACACGGTCGCGAGCGATCCTGGTGGTCGCCTGATCATGGCCGGCGGCGTGGCAGGCGTCTACCGCAGTCGCGACCGGGGCGTGAGCTACGGGTCGGTGTCGGAGAACGTCTTCCTCGACAAGGTAACCCTGCCACCGACGTGGCTCTTCTGCTCCGGCGAACACGAGATCGTTGTGGAGGCCGAGGATGAAGCGGAACGAGATTGAGCAGCTCCTGCCGGAGGTCTTCCGGCGTACGGTCCGGGCGGGCAATCCGCTCTTTGCCCTGCTCGAGGTCATGGAGACGTTGCACGCGCCATCGGAGGAGGTCCTGGCGGAGCTGGACCGCTACTTCGACCCCTATCGAACACCCGACCACTTCGTCCCCTATCTGGCCCGGTGGGTGGATCTGCACCGCTTCCTCTCCGAGCTCCCTGCGCCTGAAACGGAGGGCGAGACCGGCGCGGCGAGCGCGGTGCCCTTCGCCAGCGGGTTGGGACGGCTGCGCGAACTGATCTCGGCGGCAGCCTATCTGTCCAAGTGGCGCGGGACGGCCCGGGGCTTGCTCCGGTTTCTCGAGACCGCCGTGGGCCGCGAGGGCTTTGAGATCGACGAGACCGTGCCCGGACCGGATGGGCGGCCGAGACCGTTCCACCTGCTGATCAAAGCGCCGGCGGACGTGCAACACCTTACCGCCCTGATCGAGCGCATCGTCGAAATGGAAAAGCCGGCTTACGTCACCTACGAATTGGTGTTTCCGGAGGGTTGATATGCAGGGACCATTCACGATCACAACCGCAACCAACAGCATCTGGCTGGACGCCAACCGGCGGGGCGACACCTCATTCACCGTTTTCAACGCCAGAGGACGCCCGATTCGCGGACGGGCGCGGCTGGTGCCGGAGAACCCTGCCGCAGAGGACTGGCTGAGGCTAGAAGGAGCGGCCGAACGCGACTTCGGTATGGCTGAGGCACACCAGTTTATGGCTCGCATCACCGTGCCGGCCGATGCCTCCGCCGGCAGTTATCCCTTCCGACTGGACATGGTCGGCGTGGAGAACCCCGATGAGCTGTACACCCAGGGTCCCACGGTGGCCTTCCAGGTGCCGGAGCCCGCGCCGAAAAAGCCCTTCCCGTGGTGGATCCTGGCTGTGGCAGCCGGCGCGATCGTGCTGATCGGGATCATCCTGGCCATCGTGTTGTCCCCGCGCGAGATCATTGTACCCGTTGTCCACGGTGAGACGATCAGCGACGCCGTCGCCATTCTCACCGGCGCCCGGCTCACGGTCGCCGAGGCATTCCTCGAGGAGGCAAGCGACGAGGTAGCCGAGGGACGCGTGATCCGCTCTGAGCCTGCGGAAGGCAGCGACGTGGCACGCGGTTCGGTGGTCGCGCTCTTTATATCGACAGGGCCGGTTCCGCCGACGCCCACACCAACGCCGACTCTGACAGCGACCGCAACGCCCACCACGACACCGACCGAGACGCCAACGCCAACTTTGACGCCTACGGCTGTTCTACCCTTCACGCAGCTCGTTTCCCAACAGGCGTCGATTCCCGCCGGGTCAAGTGGCAATGTGACCGCGAGCTGTCCTCCCAACAGCATCGCGACGGGTGGCGGATACGCGACGGATCCGACCGTCCTGGTCTACAACCACTCCAAGCAGGGCAACGGTTGGCGCGCCTACGGCATGAACAACTCGGGAGTCAGCCGGCTCATCAACGTCTACGCCATCTGTCTCTTCAATGCCCCTGGGGCCTCGAGCACGCAAACCGGCGAGCAGGTGACTGTGGAGGGCAACGCCATCGGCCACGCAACGGTAAGCTGCCCATCCGGCAGCATCGTGACCGGCGGTGGTTGGGCGGCGCAGTCCAACGGAAGCCTCCACGTCTACAACAGCTCCCGGTCGGGCAACGGCTGGCAGCTCTACGCCCGGAACCGGACCGGGACGCGCCGCCCGATGAACGTCTACGCCATCTGCCTCTGCGGCACAGACTGGACGACGCAGCAGGTGCTGCAGCAAGACTCGGTCCCTGGTGGCGGGATCGGTGCCGCTGTCTCGGTCTGCCCAAGCGGCAGCCTCGTGACCGGGGGTGGCTTTGCGGGCAATGACAACCTCACCGTCTACAACACGTCGCCGCGAGCGGGCCTCGACAGCTGGATCAGCTACGCGTCGAATGCCGCCGGCAGCGGCGGTCTGCTCAACACCTACGCCATCTGCCTGGTCGGCGATTGAGCAGGCGTCACGCGCAGAGGCAGCAGCATACCGGTTCTGGAGAGAGGTGAACATGGCGACC
>SLDA01000571.1 GCA_007125545.1 Thermoflexales bacterium
ACAGTCCCGTATCAACACTCTCACCAGCACTGCACTGCGCAATCTCCGGCTTCGGGCAAGCACGTCGCCCCTTGTGGACCTGCTCGCGGCATACCGGGTGGCGCCCTATATGGAGATTCTGCAGATACACGCGGACAACACCCTGAGACTTGGGAATTTGATGGCTGACGAGGCATGTGTCGTGGCTATGGAGTTCGCCGTGCAACTGCAGGGCACGGGGGCGCGGCGGATGGCGCGCTTCGTCGTCGAGGGTGATGCTGTCGATGGCACCCGCTCGATACAGTTGTGGCGCGATCTATCCGTGACGCTCTCCCGAAGCAGTGGGGAGACACCGGTGCCGCCGCGCTTGCTGAACATCCTGGCACGGCTCAGCGTCTTTCGACTGCAAGAAAACGCCTGGAATGCACTCGCTGTCGGAGAGCCGGCGCGGGCGACTCAGTTCTTGGAATCGGCCGCGACGCAGCTATTCGATCTCGGGTATCGTGAGCTTGGCCAGGCCGCCATGTTGGAGGCGACGCGCCTTCAGCACGGCCACGATCCCACACTTCAGGGACGCAAGCGCCTGCGCTATGGTACGCGATCTTTGACGATTCCTTCTTCGTGACAATCGAGGTGAACATGGCACAAAAAGGCGGTAAAGTCATCTGCCCGTCCTGCGGCGCGGACAATCTTCCGGGAACGCTCTTCTGCGTACAGTGTGGTACTTATCTTCCATCCGGTGGCCCACTGCGCACCGAACCGTTGCCCGAAAACACGGATGGGCTACCGGCTCACCCGCGGCGAGAGGGTGAGGATCAGGAAGAAGGCCCCGGAACGGTTCAGATCAATGTCCTGGTTCTGAACACGGGGCGTGAAGTCAGTCTGTCGGCGAATCGCGAATTACTGGTGGGTCGTCTGGACGCGGCGCACGGTATCTTTCCTGAGCTCGACATGACGGCGGACTCCGGACTGGAGCAGGGTGTCTCGCGACGGCACGCACGGATCTACACACGTGATAGCGTGTGCTTCGTCGAAGACCTGGACAGCACCAACGGTACGTTTCTGAACGGCGAGCGGATCACACCCTATCTGCCTTATGCGTTCCACGACGGCGATACGGTGACATTTGGTACGCTGCGCCTCGAGTTTCATATCCTCATCAAGACGGAATCATAACCAGGTATGCGGAGGATGCTGCTATGGCCTATACGGTATTGTTGCATATACTAAATGAAGATGCCGTGGTCGGTGAAATCGATGATCTGCCGGAGGCGGGCTCGCAGTTTCTGGCACTGCAGAGCCCACGGCTGCGTGATGGACGGGAGGTCACTTACCTGCTTCCCGAGACGAACGTGGTGCTCTATCCGTGGGCGCGCGTCACGTGCATAGAAATCTTGCCCACGGAGGACGATGAGGAAATTGTTACCTTCATCCGTGAGTAACGCTGAATCTCATCCCCTTGTTCTGGTCGTCGATGACGAACCGCGCATCATCCGGTTCGTCCGGATCAACCTGGAGATGGAGGGATTTCGTGTCATCGAAGCCTCGGACGGCTTGATGGCGTTGCAGCAGGTTCGCGAGAAGATGCCGGATATTGTGCTCCTTGACGTGATGATGCCGGAAATGGATGGGTTTGAGACGCTGCGGATGATCCGTGAGATCTCGAGCGTTCCCGTGATTATGCTGACGGTTCGCAGCTCCGAAGAGGATAAGGTGCACGGGCTTGACCTCGGCGCCGATGACTATATCACGAAGCCGTTTAGTCCTCGAGAGTTGGTGAGTCGAGTCCGGGCGGTGCTGCGCCGCTTTCAAACTGTCGCGCCGGGTGAGTCCGCCGTCCTGCAGATCGATGATGACTTGAGTGTTGATTTCAATACCGCCGAAGTGATCGTCCAGGGAGAGCGGGTGAAACTGCGGCCCACGGAGTTCCGCCTGCTACGGCATCTAATCGAGAATGCGGGATGGACGGTGCCGCACAGTACGTTGCTCTCCAAAGTATGGGGTTACGAGTATAAGGACGAGATCTCATATCTCCGGTTGTACATCAACTATCTGCGAAAGAAGATCGAGCCGTCCCCCTCCAATCCACGGTATATCCTCACAGAGCGGGGAATGGGCTACCGCTTCGTCGATTTTCGCTCCACTAAAGAATAACTGGGCTGTCGAAGCTCGTATCGGATCGTCGTGACCCCGCACTATGGCGGGGTCGTTGTCCGTTACGCGCGGTTTCTAATCCCCATCTAATAGTTACGCGGTACAATACAGTCATAGGCGGGCCTTATTGGCTCAGCTCAGCACCTGTGTCACGGAATTGAAAGATATGCGCCGGCTAGTCTTATACTGCTAGCAATCACAGTGAGCGGCGTTTTTTGACGGCCTGAATTACGATTATTGTGGAGGTTGTGACATGTTTTTACTGGATCCGATGTACTTTGTGTTTGCGCTCCCCGCCTTGCTGTTGGCGATGTATGCACAGTGGAAGGTGCGGAGCACCTACCAGCGCTTCCTGAAAGTGCCCAACGAAGGCAGAATCACGGGTCTGGAGGCGGCCCGTATGTTGCAGCGGCAGGCCGGTCTCTCGGTGCGTGTTGAAGGCACACGGGGTGTGCTCAGCGATCACTATGATCCACGGTCCAAGGTGTTGCGCCTCTCACAGGGCGTAGCGGAGTCGGCCTCGGTCGGTGCCGTGGCGATTGTGGCTCACGAAGTGGGCCACGCACTCCAAGACGAGCAGTCCTTCGCGCTGTTGCAGATCCGTTCCGGACTGGTGCCGATCGTCAACTTCACCTCCTGGTTGGGGCCAATTCTCTTCTTCGCAGGCTATCTGCTTGCTCTGCAGTCTCTGGCCATGGTAGGTGTCATCCTGTTTGGCGGTGCTGTCCTCTTTTCGCTTCTCACACTCCCGGTTGAGCTCGATGCCAGCCGCAGGGCGATGGCGATGTTGAAAGATTCACGCATCATTACAGACAAGAAGGCGCTGCGAGGCGCGCGGAGTGTGCTCTCGGCGGCTGCCCTGACCTATGTCGCGGCGCTGGCGCAAGCGGTCTCGACGATGCTCTACTATGTATTTCTGCTTGGCGGTCGCGGCCGTCGTCGTAGTTAGCCATACCTCTTCCGAGGGCCGTCCCATCCGGGCATGCTTCCGGTGGGGCGGCCCCGTATTTGCGTTTTTCACCTGCTTGAGATAAGCTTACCCGGTCGCGATGTCACCTAGCCTGTCACTGAATCTCGGTGGCTACCGTGAGCTGTTCCGGATTGACAACTAGACTGCCGGGCAGAGTTGGCGGACGCCAGGAGGTTTCGATGCCGCTCCGTCTTGGACGGGCTTTGTGCCTGCTTCAAGCATTACTGGTGCTAACGGCATGCCGGTCGTTACCCATTGATTCGTCGCGTACGACGCCCGAGTTGGGTGCTACCGTCGATCCTGCCCTGTCCCAGTCTGCTCTGCTACCCACGCCGTCCTCGATCCACGTGCCGGTGCCGGCCCGTCCCTATCCCCCCGCGGTGACAGCGTTCGTGCCGGGATCCGGTGCAGTGGTGGGTTCTGACACGCTGCTGACCTGGGAGTTCAGCGAGCCAATGAATCGCCAGAGCGTGGTCGCCGGATTTCATGTTGAGCCGGAGATCCCGGGTCGTTGGGTCTGGACGGGCGATCAGGTCGTGACTTTCCATCCCACGGACCTCTTTGCCGGCACCCGCTACCAGGTGCAACTGGCCGGTGGTGTGCAGTCAGCCGCCGGCATCCCACTCTCTGGGAATCGGACTTTTTCCTTCTCTTCTTTGCCTCCCTTGAAAGTAGTCGGAGTGAGCCCTGGTGATGGAGAGGCGGAGGTGCGTCCCGACACGCCTATCCGCGTAACGTTCAACCGTCCGGTGGTGGATCCCGGCTGTGTGGATGCTGTTACACCTCTTGATGAGGACTGTCCCCAACCATTACTTGCGATTTCACCGGACGTAGCCGGACGCGGCTCCTGGCCTCACACTACAGTCTACCAGTATGAGGCCCGTGACGGGTTCTCCGCGGCTTCCACACATCAGGTGACCTTGAGGGCGGGTTTTGAGGCCCTTGATGGCGCTATCCTCGACGAATCAACCTCGTGGTCCTTTACGACTGCGTCTCCACGAATCGTAGGGCAGTCGCCGGCCCCGGGCCAGTCCGATGTGCCCCTGACGGCTGCAATCCAGATCACGTTTAGCACACCGATGGATCAGGTGTTCACCGGGCGCGCCTTTAGCCTCGTGTCTGAGGACGGCGCTGCGGTGGCGGGCACGATTGTATGGGAGCAGAGTGCCACCGCTATGGTTTTCACGCCTGCGGAGCGACTGGCGCTGGGCACCACGTACCGTGTCTCTGTAGGCGAGCGCGCCCGTGCCGCGCTGAGCACGCCCCTCGAGAACCCACAGCTCTGGGAGTTCCGGACGGTGCCCTACCCGAACCTGGCAGCTCAGGTGCCTGCGCGAGGCGAGCGCGGCGTGGCTCTGGATGCGCCGGTACAACTTATGCTTGAAGGGGCCATCGATGAGCAGAGCCTGGTTGATGCATTCGAGATATCGCCGGATCCCGGCGAGTTTCAGAGATATGCGGTCTTTGACAGAGACTCCGGTGCTTACACGCTGATCTGGCCGCGGGAACCGCGAACTGAGTACTGCGTCACGCTCAAGGGCGCCTCCCAAGCCGAGGCGGAGGTAGCCGCAGAGGCACAAACCGGGATTGCCGATATCTACGGACACCCGCTCGTGTCGCCGGAGCCCATCTGTTTCACGACAGGCGATCTTCCCCCAAGGTTGGATTTCGCCGGGCAAGAGGGTGGTGGCACGCTGGACGCCGGCAGACCCTCGGTCGTTCACTTCCTCGCCCGCAATGTCAACCGGATGGATCTGGTCCTGGCGCGGAGTTCGCTGACGTCGCTGATGCAGGGTCGCTATGACGAGGGCGTGGTGCAGCGGCAGTGGCGCGAGACCCTCAACACTGAGTTGAATGCCTCCACGTTGGTGACCGTGCCGTTGACGGCAGGCGGAGGTGCGCTACCCACCGGCCTTTACAGCCTGAGCTGGCAGGTGCCGGGCAGTGCCTCGGGGGAGCAGGCCATCGCCCTAGCCAGCGTCGATCTACATCTCACGGTCAAGCTCTCTATGCAGGAAGGGCTCGTGTGGGTAACCTCCCTTGAGAGCGGGCTGCCCGTCAGCAAGGTCGCGGTTCAGTTGGTCGATGAGGAAGGGCTGCTCATCGCGGGCGGGACGACAGACGAGGATGGGCTGACCTATATATCGACAAAAAACTTGGAGGGGCTCTCGCGTCCCATCGCGGTCGTTGTCGGCGAGGCTGGTCAGCCGGGCTTTGGTTTTGTCCTGCTCTCCTGGCACGGAGACACGTCTCCTGCGGCGTTTGGCCTGGAGACCGGCAGCGGTCTGAAGCTACCTTACCGGGTCTTTGTCGAGACGGATGGTACCGCGTACCGGGCGGGCGACCGGGTCGAGATCGCCGGGTGGCTGCGTGAGGAGGACGGAGGGCGTTTCACGGTGCCACGTGCAGAGGCAGACCTGGCACTTCAGCTTCGCGACCCCGATTGGCAGACCGTCTACAGTCGCACTGTGCGCACGAGCGAGACCGGCAGTTTCAAGGCATCCCTATTGCTTGCCCAGGACGCGGCGCCGGGAGCGTACCGCCTTGAGGTCCTGTTGTCGGAGCCTCTTCCCGGCTATGGGGACGCGGCGCTCCTTGCCGTTAAGTCTCTGACGGTGATGGACGCTGCCAAGCCGACACTGGCGCTCACGGTGGCGGCGGAGGCGCGCGATGTTATGGAGGGTGACACCGTGCGCTACGCTGTCGATGTCCACACGCTGCGTGGGGGCAATCCCGCGGACCTGGACGTGAGGTGGCGGATGATCGCGGAGCCCTATGACATATCCAAGCGTTCTGCGGACAGCACGGCAGGCGGCTGGTCGTGGAACTCTATGCTGCCAGCTACTGCACCGGCGGGGCAGGTGATCGTCCGCGAGGGTGAGGCGGGCGCCAATCCCGACGGGCGTATCTGGATTGAGCTCCCGGCTTCGTGGGCCGACCTCGGGGATGGAGCCAATACGAATGCCCAGCGATGGATTTTCGAAGCCACCGTCTTCGATGAGAGCGGCAACCCTGCGATCGCCTCGGATGAGGTAATCGTGCACCGGTCCCTATTCTACACCGGTGTGCGACCGCGGGCGCGTGTTCTACAGG
>SLDA01000066.1 GCA_007125545.1 Thermoflexales bacterium
AGGTGGCCGAATTCCTCTTTGAACCAACTGACCATCCAATAGCCCCGGTAAATCTGGATCTCGAGGCTGTAATGGCCGGGTACTGCGGAGGGATAGGGCGGGATCATCGGGATCACCTCGATATAGCGCTGGTGGGTGGTATTAATCGAGGCGGTGGTGCCGTAGCTCAGGCAGCCAATATGGGGAGCGAGCGCGCCGGCGCCGATCACCTCACAGGCCTTGTCGGCGGCAGCGGCGATTTGGGGCAAGCCCTCGGGAATGCCGGTGGCGGAGGCGGCTTCCCGGGTGATTGTACCCAGCACGCCGGTCGGGTGTACCAGCCGGGGCAACTGCTGCCGGTCCATCGGCACGGCTTGCCATTTCCAGTCCCACGGTTTGCTCCAGTTCAGGGCCTTATAGTCGAAGGGTAGGTATCCCACCTGGCACCCGACTGAGTCGACGAACTCTCCGGTCAATTTGTGTGTCAGATAGCCGGAGAGCAGCAGGTATTTGTGGGTCTTGTTCCAGATTTCGGGCTGGTGCGTGCGAAGCCAGTTCACCTCTGCTTCTGCCTGCAGATATGCGACCGTTTCGGTCATACCCGTCAGTCGGAAGAGCAGGCCCCACACCCCGCCAACCCGTCGCAGCCCCTCGGTCCGCCGCTGGTCGAGCCAGACAATCGCGGGCCTCAATGGATTGCCCTGAGCATCCACGTTGACCATGGTGGCCCGCTGGGTTGTGACCGCTACGCCGGCAATCGACGCTTTTGGAATGTTCGTGGACCGCCACAATGTCTGGCAAGCCTCACAGAGCTTGCTCCAATAGTAGTTGGGGTCCTGCTCGGCCCAACTGGGGCGGGGTGAGACATAGGGCTTGATCGGAATACGGGTCCGGGCCAGAGTATTACCCTGGAGGTCGAGAATCAGCGCTCGAACGCTCTGCGTGCCATTGTCGATGGCCAGGATGTGATCGCGCATGCAACTACCGGTCCTTCTGCCAAGAGTGGGCTCAGCGGTTGATGTAAGGGTGGGGTCCGTCCTGTGCAGTGAATCCGTAGAACCGTGCTTGCCCATCGCCGACCCTTGCTTACTCTTGGCTTATCTTGAGTATAAGACGGTTTGTCGCTGGGTCAACGCCGCGGTGCTGCGTGGCTGAGTCTCCCGTGGTGCTGCCGGCCGGCGTCTCGGCTCGGTCCGACCACCCCTCGTCGACCCCGCCCACGCAAGCCGCAACGGCTGCGATGGATCCGCGCACCATGTAGCGCAATCTGCCCAGATTGCGAGGCGCCGCAAGACAATGCACCTGCGCAGTCCGACCACCCCTCGTCGACCCCGGCCGCCGCGCTGTGAGTGGGCGGAGATCCGTGGTAACATAGAGATGCGTGGGTGGCACCCGCCGGTGCTCTACCCATAACCTACTCGAATGCAAGGAGAGATCTATGGACCTCACATACGAATCGATTGCCAAAATGATCGACCATTCGCTGCTCAACCCAACCCTGACCATTGCCGATCTGGAGGCCGGCATTCGCCTGGGCCTCGCCTACGATGTCGCCAGCATCTGCATTATGCCCTATGCCCTCAAGCGGTGCGCGGAACTCCTGGCCGGCAGCACCGTCCGTCCTAGCACGACCATCGGTTTTCCCCACGGCGGGCATACAGCAGCCGTCAAAGTCGCGGAGGCAGAGCGCGCTCTCGCCGATGGTTGTGAGGAACTGGATATGGTTGTCAATATCAGCAAAGTGCTGAGCGAGGATTGGGCCTATGTGTCGGCTGACATTGGGGCGGTCATCGATGTCGCGCATGCCCAAGGGCAGAAGGTCAAAGTCATATTCGAGAATTGCTATCTACGAGATCAGCACAAGATCAAGCTGTGTGAGATTTGCGGCGACCTTAAAGCGGATTGGGTCAAGACGTCCACCGGGTATGGCACGGGGGGCGCCACGGACGAGGATCTAGTTCTGATGCGCAAGCACGCCCCGGGATTTGTGGCCGTAAAGGCTGCGGGAGGCGTGCGTACGCTCGATCGTCTCCTGGAGGTTCGCGAGCTCGGCGTTACGCGTGTCGGCGCCTCGGGCACTGCCACGATTCTGGACGAAGCCCGGACGCGGCTGGGACTGCCGCCGGTGCAAAGCGGCTCCACGACCGCGGTCGCAGGTTACTAGCCAGGTTGGGCGGCGAAGGCACCGGGCGGGAAGTAGTCACGGATGACGAAAGGAAACTCATGATATCCACGAAGATTTTCGGACGTACAGGGCACGCCAGTACACGTATTCTCTTCGGCGCTTGCGCGCTGAATAATGCCACGCAAGAGCAAGCAGATGCGACAATGACGCGTGTGCTGGAGGCCGGCATCAATCACATCGACACGGCGGTGGGGTACGGTCTTTCCGAGGAGCGGCTGGGACCGTGGATGGAGACACACCGCGATCGTTTCTTCCTGGCGACGAAGACGGACAAGCGAACGCGCGACGGCGCGTGGGCCGAGCTGGAGGGGTCTCTGCGCCGGCTGCGCACCGATCACGTCGATCTATGGCAGATGCATGTGTTGGTGGACGAGGCAGACTGGCAGACCTCTATGGGCCCGGGCGGCGCACTCGAGGCCTTCGTGGAGGCGCGCGACCAGGGTTTGGTGCGCTTCCTGGCGGTGACGGGTCACGGGCTCCAGGCACCCAGAATGCATCTCCAAAGCCTGGAACGGTTTGACTTCGATTCGGTGTTGCTGCCCTATAACTACAGCCTGATGTGCAATCCGCAGTATTCGGCAGAGTTTAACATGCTGCTGGACCTGTGCCGCGAACGCGCTGTGGCGGTGCAGACGATCAAGTCCATTGCCTGGAAGCGGTGGGGGGATGCCCCTCCGACACGCAATCCATGGTACAAGCCGCTCGAGAGCCAGAACGCCATCGATGCTGCCGTGCATTGGGTGCTGGGCAATCCGCACGTCTTCCTGAATAGCGTTGCGGATATGGACCTGTTGCCGATGGTGCTCGATGCTGCTGCCCGGTTCGAGGCGCGTCCCTCGGACATGGAGATGACCGCCTTGGTACAGGAGTATGGCATAGAGCTGATTTTCGACTGAGATCACGACCCTTCCGGGATTGACAGAGAGCTGAACCGACTGTAGTTCAGCTCTTTGTCGAGAATATCGCGGATCAGCTCAGGACGAGTTTCAGGAGCAAGGCTCCATCATCCAGGAGGGCGGCAGTCTCACCGTAGAGCCGCCCACGGTCCTTGATGAGGGGCCGCAGTGGAGCTGGACTTCGCCTAGTCCCTCGTTGTGGTGCCGAGCTTCGGGCCCAGTTGCGCTGCCCACGTGCGAATGGCCTCCCAATCACGGCGATCGCCCACGCTCTTGGACATGGCCTTCACGGGAAGCTTCAGCGGCGGAAGCAGCCGCCGGTAGTCCTCGCCTTCATCGAGTGCGGCGCCGGCGAAGAGTCCGACATCCACAGGTTTGGCGTCGGGGGCGGCCTCTTCCAGTGGCTTCAAGTATCCGCGTGCGGTTTCCCGGTTCTCGGGTGTGTCCTCGTTCATTGTGAAGCAGACGACAAAGTAGGCCAGCGGTTTCTTGGCCAGCGCATCGGCATTCTGTTTGACAAGGCGCTTGAGAGGGCGCGGGATTTGTCCGGCGTGTACCGAGGCGCCGATGATCACTGCGTCGTAATCCTCGATGCGCTCCACGTCGCGTGCGCGCACGACTTTCACGTCAGCGCCGTCGTTGCTTAGCACACGGGCGATCTCCTCTGCAACACCGCGGGTTGCGCCGCTCCAGGTTTCGAACGCCATCAGGATCTTACTCATATTCGGCTCCTTTGGTGTGTGGGCTTTCAGCTGTTATTGTAGCGGGATCGCGAATTCACGCAATTTCGAGCTTGACGGCTGGTCACTTAGGAATACAATTCCTCGCATGGTCGATCAACTGCAGTTCAGGTATCCCAGGCGCCGGTGGGGGAGAGCGCTGGTGCGTAGGATGGCCTATGCCATCTTCGCGACGATCTCGGACTTCCAGGTCATCGGTCGGGAGAATTTGCCGGAGCAAGGGCCGCTCTTGGTGGTGGGGAATCATTTCAGCTTCCTCGATCCTGCGGCTATGATCGCGATGAGCCCGTGGCCGATGGAGTTTGTCGGTGGCTTCAGGGTTCCGAATGCACCCCCCCTCGCGGCCCTGCTGCGCGAGTTATGGGGCTACTATCCGGTCTACCGGGGCACCGGCTCGCAGATCGCGTTCCGAGCGGCACAGGCAGTCTTTGCACAGCGCGGCGTCCTCGGTATCTTTCCTGAAGGCTCGAGTGCCTATGCGCTGCTGCGGCCTCCACGGCCCGGCGCCGCTTTTATGGCAGCGCGCTCCGCGGCGCGTATTCTGCCCGTCGGACTCGATGGGCTGACCGACGTTTTCCCGTCGCTGCGACGGGGTCGCCGCGCTCGCGTGACCATTCGCATTGGCGAGCCGTTTGGGCCGGTGGAAGCGCCCGGCCGGGGCCGGCAGCGGCGCCAGCGCCTGGAAGAGATCGGGCACGAGATTATGCACCGGCTGGCCGAACTGGTCCCGCCGGAACGCCGCGGGCACTATTCGGATGACCCGGTGATCCGTGAGGCCGCTAAAGGGACCGAGTACTTCCCGTGGGATGACCTGCCCGAAGGCTAGGCCGGCTGTGTCGGCCTGCCCTCCTACCAAAACCAACACCGGACGCTTCCTGCGCCCGGTGTCTCGCATTCTGGCCCCTTCGCTGCTGAAAACGCCTTGATGGCTGGGCACAGCCGCCGTCTCAGCTCAATAGTGCAATAATATTAACTTGATAGTTGACAAATTTGAAGTAATGCATTAATATTGTTACATAAGTGGGCCGTTCGATAAGGGAGGCGAATCGTGGCAGAGCAAATGCATGAACGTGTTGAGGTCGGGGACGCGAAGAGCGTGAGAGCTTTGGTGCAGATGGGGTCTGGGCAGCTAGCCGTCAAAGGTGGCGCGGGGGCCTTGATGGAAGGGAGGTTCGAGTTCTCAAATGCAGCATGGCGACCTGAGGTGACGTACGACGTGTCGCATGACGCGCCCGACGCTGCACGGGACAGCTCCTACGGAATGGGCAACTTGGTGGTGAAGCAGCCCGAGCGCATCAAATCCACAGTAACAGCTAACGCGAACTACGTCTGGGATTTGGCGCTCGGTAACGAGGTGCCGGTGGAGCTGGCGGTCCGCTTGGCATCAGGGGATGCCGATCTCCGCCTGGCCGATACGCGAGCCGTTCTTCTCGAGGCAGCGATTGGATCGGGCCGGGTGCGTGCCGACCTTGCGCGCGCCACCGAGCTGCGCCATGTGGCGGTAAAGGTGGGGAGTGGGCGGGTCGATCTAATGTTCGCCGGCGAGTATACTTACCTATCCAAAGTAGAGGTGAGCGTTGCCAGTGGGCAAACCGATCTCGTGTTGGACGGCGAGTATGCCTCCCTCAAAGAGCTCCGGATCAATGCCGCAAGTGGTCGCATCGGCTTACGGATTGCGGGTGCCTGCCCTGCACTGAAGACGCTGGCGCTGAACACAGCCAGCGGGTTCGTGAATCTGGATATTGCCGGTTCGCTGCCCGCGGACGTTGCCGTTGGCATTCGCTGTGTTTCAGGTGTTTCCACCGTGAAGCTTCCTGCCGGCTTGGGGGCATCGCTGCGGTTCTCTTCGGTAAGCGGCAAACTCACAACGCCCGGGTTCCGCAAGGAGAACGGTCGCTACGTGAACGCTGCCTACCGGGCCGGAGCAGGCGCTCTGCACCTGGTGGTGTCCACCGTTAGCGGAGAGTTGATTCTGCAACCCATCGAGCTCTGACGGCGTAGTAGATAGCAACATCACAACATAGGTGCTACGCATAAGGAGAGAGGCATGAATAATCGGCCGGGTTGTCTGGCTGGCTTGCTCAGACTGGCGGTGTTGAATGTGGTTTTTGATTTTCTTCAGGAGCGATTTGGGTTCGGCCGGGGCTGTTCGTGCTCGGGGATCGGATGCGGCATTATTCTGTTGATTCTCTTTGTCATATTCGCCTGCTCGATTGTGACCGGTATCGATTGGTTCCGCTTTCTGTAGTTGGCCGGGATTTAGCGTCCTCATAAGCCGGCCGGCGCTCACTGCCGGCCGGCTTTCTGTTGTCTCCCTGTCGTCTTTGGTTATAATCGAGGTCTGCGCAAGTTGTGCCTTCTGACGAACAAGATGGCGCCG
>SLDA01000391.1 GCA_007125545.1 Thermoflexales bacterium
CGGCGTGTGCCGGGCAGCACCCGGCGTGTGCCGGGCAGCACCCGGCGTGTGCCGGGCACCCTCTTCGGTTAGTTGCCAGGCCGATTAGACCGGTATCCGGAGGACCAGCCAGTTCAGTAGGAGAGAGATAAGCGCCAGCCCAGCGGCGAGAGCTAACCCGATACCCATTATGCGACCCAGTCGCCGGTAGAGTTGCCCCTCGGCTAGACCCTTGCGCAGATAGTATTCCACGCCAATCGCCGCCATGACCGTGACAGCTCCCCCCACCAGCAGCAGCACATAGTCAAGGGTCGCCCTTATCCATCCAAATGTCAGTCTTGACTCGCGCCATTGCCCGGGATTGGTTGACGCCCACAGGACTGCGGTCAGCGTCATCACATCCATCACCACTCTCCGGAAGAGGAGCAGGTTGACGAACAGCAAGCCAACGGCGATGACCCACCCGATTATGTGAACGACGGTCTCGATGGCGGAGCTCTGCTCAGTTGGTCGCATGACTGCCAAGTACACCTCGCAAACTCAGGTCTTCTGAGAAGTGACAGGCCGACCAATGGTCGGGTTGCAGCTCTCTGAGTTCGGGTTCCTCCTGCGCGCAGATATCCTGCGCATAGCGGCACCGGGGATGGAAATAACAGCCGCTAGGTGGGTTAGCGGGATTGGCAACCTCACCGGGCAACCGGATCGGGCGCTCTCGGACGCGAGGATCAGGAATTGGCAACGCTGCCATCAGCGCCTCTGAGTATGGATGCAGTGGTGAGTCGTAGAGCTCCCCTGTTGGGGCTAACTCTACTAACTTACCGACGTACATAACGGCCATCCGGTTGGTGATGTGCTCGACAACGCTCAGATCGTGGGCGATGAAGATATAGGTCAGATCGAAGTCGGTCTGTAAGTCCTCCAGCAGGTTCAGTACCTGTGCCTGGATCGAGACGTCCAAAGCCGAGACCGGCTCGTCACAGATGATCAGTCGAGGATTGAGCGCCAGCGCGCGCGCGATGCCCAGCCGCTGCCGCTGACCTCCACTAAAGGCGTGCGGATAGCGGCTCATATACTCCGGGCGCATGCCGACAACTCTCAGCAATTCAGCTACCCGATCATCCAACTCGCTACCCGAGGCCACCTTGTTGATGATCAAGGGCTCTGCCACGATCCGCTTGACCGTCAGGCGCGGGTTGAGTGAGGAGAAGGGGTCCTGGAAGATCATCTGCATATTGCGGCGGACGGGCGCTAACTCTCTGCGGCTCATCTGGTCGAGATTGACCCATCCCAGGTTGGGGTCGTTGAATCGCATAGATCCCGCTGTGGGCTCCAGGAGGCGCACAATCGTGCGACCCGTCGTTGTCTTGCCACAACCACTCTCGCCGACCAGGCCTAGCGTATCTCCTTTGCGCAGCGTGAAGTTCACGCCATCGACTGCTTTGACGTACCCCGTCACGCGGCGCAATAATCCCTTACGAATGGGGTAGTGCGTCTTAAGGTCTTTGACCTCAAGTATGTTGTTGTCCTGTGACTGCCCGTTTGTCATCGACCGTTCTCTCCTTCTGTGGCATCAGAGTGCAGGAAGCAGCGTACCGCGTGTTGAGGATCGCCGGGCACAGTAACCATCGCCGGTACATTGACTTCGCATACGCCGGGCATAAAATCGCTGCAGCGGTCGTGGAAGGGACAACCGCTGATATTGGAATACGGGTCGGGTACCACACCGCGAATGGGCTCGAGCCGCTTCTTCTCGCGGACTCTTACCCGCGGAATCGATTGCAGCAGGGCGCGCGTGTAGGGGTGCATGGGATTGTAGAAGATATCGTCCACCGGTGCTTGCTCCACGACGCGTCCCAGATACATCACCGCAACTTCATCGCACATCTGGGCTACAACGCCCAGATTGTGGGTGATAAACACAATCGTCATCCCCATATCTGCCTGTAGCTCGCGCATTAGGTCCAGGATCTCAGCCTCGGTCGTCACGTCCAACGCCGTGGTAGGCTCGTCGGCAATGAGCAGGGAGGGGGTGCAGGACAGCGCCATCGCGATCATGGCGCGCTGACGCATACCGCCGCTCAGTTGATGGGGGTAACGATCAACGACAGCTTCCGCGTTCGGAAGTTCTACACGTCGAAGGATGTCGATGGCTCTATCCCGAGCTTCCACCTTACTGACTTTCTGGTGCAGCTGTACGGCCTCCATAATCTGATTCCCGACCGTGTACGAAGGATTAAGCGAAGTCATGGGTTCCTGGAAGATCATAGCAATCTCACTGCCTCTGAGACTTCGGATTTTGGGCCCTCTTGGATCCAGGCTGGTGATGTCCACCTCATCCATGACTTTGTAACCGTTACCTTGCTTGCGGATTTGATTCAGTGTGATCGTGCCTTCGACGATCCTTCCCGGTTCCACGACCAAGCGCATGGCCGAGAGAGCCGTGACACTCTTACCGCAGCCGCTCTCGCCAACGATCCCGAGCACCTTGCCGGCAGGAACGTCCAGGTTGACACCGTTGAGCGCTTTCGCCACACCGACGACTGTGAAGAAGTAGGTGTGCAAGTTTTTGATCCGCAGAATGGTGTCAGTTTCCGATCTTTCTGTTGTAGTAGTGGTTTCCCGTGATTCCATGTACCGCTTCCTTTTCCTGACTCAGATTGAGTAGGGATCGACGGCATCCCGCAGCCCGTCCCCTAGTACGCTGAAGGCCAGCACGGCGATAATCACGCCTGCACCGGGGATAATGAGCCACGGATGTTGCACCACCGTCGCCACCTGCTGTGTGTCGCGCAGCAAGGTGCCCCAGCTCACCATCGGCGGGAGGATGCCCAAGCCAAGAAAGCTGAGCGCCGTCTCGCCCAAAATCATACCCGGAACTGACAGGGCCGATACAACGATAATATGGCTCGCGGCGTTGGGCAGCATATGGATGAAGATAATGCGTGCATTGGAGGCCCCGGCTACAAGCGCAGCGCTTGTGAAGTCGGCCTGGCGGTAAGACATCACCTTCGCGCGCAGTTGGCGGGCCAACCCCGTCCAGTTCACCAGCGACAGGATGACTGTGATGAGCAGATAGCGGTGCAGCATTGTGAAGGTCTCGGAGATGTTGGGCAGCGCTGCTGCAAGCGCGGCCCATAGGGGGATTGTCGGGAAAGACTGGATGATCTCGACTACACGCTGCATCATGTCGTCGATGACGCCACCGAAATAGCCCGACATCGTGCCCAGCACGGACCCCAGAAAGATCGTCAGGGCCACGCCGACCAGTCCCACCGTCATCGACACCTGCCCGCCCATCAGCGTGCGCGCGAAGACATCGCGTCCCAATGAATCTGCCCCCCAGAGGTAAAGCCGATGCGGAGCATCGACGCCAAAGAGATGCAGATCCGTTCGGAACCCGAAGAGGCTGTAAGTATCGCCGCGCACGAAGAACCTGATCGGAAGCTTGACTGACTCGTCAACCACATAGACCCATTTGAAGGCTGCCTGGTCGAGCTCAGTGGTCACCCCGAACGTATAGGGGCGAAGCCGGAACCTGCATTCTGGTCCGATAAATGTGATCGGACTGGGGCGGCCATGGATATACTCGAGGTTCTGCTGCAGGTAGTTGTTGGGTGCCAGAAAGCCGGCGAAGCCAACCGCAAGGTACAAAAGGATCAATGTGACTAACCCGCCCATCGCGAGGCGGTTTCGCCGAAAGCGAAGCCAGATGAGCTTGCCTTGGGACATCTCCCCTACATCGCTGGTGGGCTCCCTAACATCAGACTCCGCAGTAACAGGTACGCTGATCACGTCAGCCATAGTGTCTGTCCCTCTCTACTCGAATTGGATCCGCGGATCTAGCCAGGCCAGCGCGATATCCGCGACCAGATTACCAACGACCAAGAGCATCGCCTGGAACATCAGGAAGGTTACCGCCAGATACATGTCCTGCTGCAGTAGCGCATTCACAAAGATGGGCCCGATAGTCGGCAGGTTCAGCACGATGGCGATAACGGTCTGTCCCGAGATGATTGCGGGAAAGCTCATGCCGAAGACCATCACCAGCGGATGAAGCGCATTACGGACGGCGTGCTTCCATATGACCTTCTCTTCTTTCAGACCCTTCGACCGTGCTGTCTGAACGTACTGCATGTTGAGCACGTCCAACAGGTTGCCGCGCATAACACGGCTCAGCCATGCGGTACCGGAGGCAGCGATGACGACAACCGGGATCCACAGGTGTTTCAAAAGGTCGATGAATTTCGGCCAGCTCCATGGGGCGTCGCGATAGCGCGCCGAGAAGAGCCCGCCTACTTCCATCCCGAGTGTGCGCTGCGCAAAGATCATCAGCACCAGCGCTAACAAGAAACCCGGGACGGCAAGCCCAATGAATTGAAACACCGTGATCAGATAGTCTGGTATGGTGTAGCGGTGGGTAGCCGAATAGACGCCGACGAGGATGGCGACGACCCAACTAAAGATCAGCGATGAGATAGACACAAGTAACGTGAATCCGATACGCGCTCCCAACAACGACGAAACGCTGCGTTCGTAGCGGAAAGACCAACCAAAGTCGCCCTGGACGAAATTGGAGAACCATTTCCAAAACTTCACGTGTACCGGATCGTTGACCCCATAGCGCTGTTCCAATGCAGCGATCATGTCGGTAGAGTAGTCGCCACCCATCGTGCGCAACTCCCGCAACCGGAAGTCGAGATAAGAGCCGGGTGGCAGCTCGATAATGATGAAGCCGATGATCGCTACGAAGATCAGCGTCACAAACGCGTAGCCCACTCTACGGATTATATAGTTCAGCATGGTGCCTCCGGAGACCTAGCTCCTATCAAACATTCGGGGGGGAGGGTAATGCCCTCCCCCCCTCTAGATCAGAGTCCGACTGCCGTCAACTTACGTGTGAGCCTCAGGGTTTCTGAAGGCGTAAGTCTCGGGGTTCGTAATCGCCGGGCTGGGGATGATCCACGGGCAGATAAACCCGTTAAGGGCCAGCTCCTCACGTGCCGGAACGTTGAGTAGTTCGTTGCTGATGATGATGGGCAGGGGCTCGTTGGCAACGGTACCGATGGTGAATGGGCCCTCGTCGATATGGATGTCGATCATCTCCCACACCATCTCGTGGCGCTTGATCTCGTCGGGCTCGATGATGGCAGCCTGAAGCAGCTCCTGCAGCCGCCAGACCGCATCGCCGATGAGATCGACCTCCGAGGAGTGGAAGCGCGGCGGCTCGCGATCCCACGGGTCCTTATCCAGCTCGGTGCCCTCCAGCGCGTGACCGATGAACATCAGGCGGCGTCCGGAGAGCGGCGACCAGCGGGCCGGCTCGTTGGGGACCAACCAGCTTGGATAGAGGAGGTGGTTCGGGCCATCGCCGACACCCCACGGATAGCGGAAGTTGCCCTCACCGGCCTGCCACATCGTGTCGAAGTCGCCGGGTGCCATCGGGTTGAGAATGACCCGCAGGCCGGCCTCTTCCCAACCGGGCGCGATCACCTCGAGCACCTGGATGTCGACATCGGCCGTGTTGGCAGGGAAGTCCACGCGCAGTTCGTAGCGCTCGCCGTCGGGGCGGTCGCGGAACCCATCGCCGTTAGCGTCGACCATGCCGATCTCGTCAAGCAAGGACTTGGCCAGCTCGATGTCAAAGTCTTTGTAGGAGTCTCGCTGTCGTTCGTATACGTCCTGGCCTTCTTCACTGAACGTGAACTCGCGACACTTTGGGCTGTGCGTGCCGGTGGTCAGCTCGCCATAGCCGAAGTACTTGATTCTCTGCACAGCCGCGCGATCGATGCAGTGAGAGATTGCTTGCTTGAACTTCGGGGTGCGGTGCAACTCTCGCAGGGCCTCATCGGGGTTGTCGTTGTTGAAGAACCAGCAGGGGCCGGTGCCGCCGCCGCAGTCCCATAGTTCCACGTGGTAGTTGCCTGCCTCTGCCCCCTCCAGGATCGTGGCCAGGTCGCCCAGGCGAATCCCGCCGGATCCGTGAGGCACGAAGTCCAACTCGCCATTCAGAACGGTCAGGACTTGCGTCTCTTTGTTCTCGATCGCTGTTTCGCGCATGCGATCGATGTAGGGCAGCTGATTGCCCGCTGTATCCACTGCGTAGTAGTAGGGATTGCGGATCCACATCCGCTGGAGGCCGGGCTCGAAGGACTCGCACATCCAGGAGGTGAGTGTGGGGCAGTCCGGGTTCTCCC
>SLDA01000415.1 GCA_007125545.1 Thermoflexales bacterium
GACCGTGTCCCTCAAGACCGTGTCCCTCAAGACCGTGACCTGCACTCACTGCTCCACGAACATTTAGGAGACATACACCAGCTTGCGGGCCGGCAAGATGAGGCGCGGCAGGCATTCCACACCGCCATCGCAGCCATTCACCCTGACAGGGTCTTGGACCAGGCCGCTGTTATGCTGAAACTGGCCCAGACTTGGCTGTCCCAATATAGTCTCGATGAAGCTTGGAGCGCGTTCGAGGCGGTGTCCGAAAAGCTGGGGAATCCCGCGGGATTCACACCCACGCATTGGCCCAGCTGGCTGGATGCTCGGCTAGGGCAATTGGACGTGCTATATTACCGGGCGGATACGGAGCGTATGGCTACCTTGATCGACGAAACTGGTCCGCCGCTTGAGCGATACGGCTCGTTGCGGCAGCTTGCCAACTACCACTTGATGCGCGTAGAGCTTGAGAGCCGCCAGACGCGTTACTGCCTCGGCCCGGAAGCGGTTGCGACTTGCCGGACCGCGGCGAACTTGGCCCTCGGATCGGGTGATGAACACCTATATCAACGTAGTCGCTTTGGGCTGGGATTTGTGCTGCTATGGAGCGGAGCCGTTAATCTTGCCGCGGAAGAGCTGGCTGACGTCGCGGATAAGAGCCGGACAGTCGGCAATATCCCTCTGTTGGATCGATCACTGGCCTACCTCGTCACGGCCTATCGTTTGCTTGGACAGCTAGACAGAGTACAAGATCTGCTGACTCACTGCCTTGCAGTCGCGGAGGAGGAGAACAACCCTCTGTATCTCGCTGTTGCCCGCGCCAATCAAGCTTGGCTCTCATATCGTGCCGGCGCCTATGATGAGGCGGTCGCTCATGCTCGTTTTGCCCTTGAGCAATGGGAGAAGTTCGTATTTCCCTTTCATTGGTTGGCTCGCTGGCCTCTCTTGGCGATTGCCTTGGAGCGGGGTGATCTAGTTACAGCTGTGGCCCAAGCGCAGGCTCTGCTGATGCCCGAGCAACACAAGCTGCCTCCAAATGTGCAGGCTGCCCTGACCCGGGCACTCGCGATCCGCCGGGACAATGCCGATGAGGTCTCTGCCGTCCTGAATGAAGCCGTCAGATTTGCTCGCCAGATTGGCCAACTGTAGGGCCGGTCTTCTACCGGCTCTCCAATTGCGGCGCCCAACCTATTCACAGAAGCGAAGTCCCAACGCCAGTAACTCTTGCTCTTGTTGGCGTTGGGACTTCGGCTTGCTTATCTCACGCTAGTTCCATCAGGGTAAGTTGTAGCAGTTGCCCGTACCCTGGGTCACGCTGTGATCCGGATTTGCCACTAAGACGCAGAGCCGGGTGGCACCGGCAGGACGATCGGCGATACTATAGCCGCTAAAGGGGCTTGACCCACCGTAGACGTACCAAGGGCCGCTGCCGGGCACACCCGCTTGCTCGAACGGCACGGTGTCGAAGAAAAAGTGGACGTGTTGTCCGGGCAGTTGCGGGGTAAAGCCGTAGGTTTGGAAGTTCACCACGTATTGACCGCCGGCCAAGCTGATCTCGGTTATAACGGCATGTTTGTCTACAGAGCCGACGTTGTTGACGACGAGAGGTAGGAAGAGCACATCCCCGGTCTTCTCCTCGACCAGCACATACTGGCTCAACAGCGGATTAGTCAGCGTACAATGGACCAGCGTTGCGCTCTCGTCAGGGACACAGACGATGCCATCGGTTTGCCATTGACCGTCCTGCCAGTATCGCAGTGCCAGCCGCTCCGGATTTATACCTGTACCAGCCGGCGGATTGTAACTCAGTACTGCGTGAACCGTCTCGTAAAGGCGGGAGTTCTCCATTAGGGTGTTATCTTGGTAGGCGTCTAGCCGGAAAGCGCGACCGGCGTACGATCGGCTTTCGAGGTTTTCCGGTTCTCCCGTTTCTTCGTAAGTCACCAAGGTGTCAGCAAACACGGAACCGCCGGGGAAGGTGAATAGGCTGCTGTGGCTCCCGCTGGCGAAGCTCAGGGTCTCTGTCGTGACGGAGGTCAGCAGGACTCGGGCGTCCACGATGCGTGTTGTGCTGGCAGTGATGCCTGAAGCCTCGAAACCACCGTCGGCCTCCACGCTGTAGTCATCATCGATCACATCGGTGTTTGTGCTGATGGTCACTGTGAGAACCGTGGTTGCTCCATATCCGGCTAGCTGCGGAATCTCCCACTGAACTTCGTTCCCCGCCAGTGTGCCGCCACCCAGGTGGCTCGCCCCACTGGGCAACGTATCACGCACCAGCAGATTCGTCGCGGCCATCGCTCCACTGTTGGCGACGGTTAGCGTATAGGTGAAGGGCTCACCGGCTACGGCGGTGGCGGGCGCGTGTTTCTCGATGGCCAGGTCGGGATTCGATCCCGTGCTGATGCGGAGAGTCGTGATAGCGGCAGCAAAGGCGCCACAGTTCTCCGCCTGGACTGAGATCACATATTCTCCAGCTTCGTCGAAGCTGTACGCGGCATTTGGGAACCCCTGACCCGTAACTGGCTCGGGAGTCCACGTATAGGTGATCGGGACGGACGTAGTGCTCGGCGACACCGAGGTGGTGAAGACCAATAGCTCATTGACCAACCCCGTGTCATCACCGTTCAGGGTCAAGTCGGCGATAGCCACTCCGCACCCTTCGGGTAAAACGGTAAAACTGCCCAACACATCTGTATCCTGGACATTGAACTCATTGTCATCACCGCTCTTGCTATCTACCCGGAATTCGATGTTGTACGTTCCTACCGCTGCCGGGCCAAAGGTCAGCGTAGGTGTCATGATCGCGGTCAGGCCAGAGCCGGAAAAAGCACTCTCGCTCAGGTGGAGCGTTACGGTGTCCGTTAACACGAGGGTTCGCTCCTCACCCGGAAGACCTTCATCCACCAGCTCTTCCGAGGCGTTCAGCAAGCGGTAAAAGCTACTCGCGCCGGGCTGCTCCACCACGCGCACCCAGGCGGCTGTCTCCCCCACATCGTTGCGCAGTCGCATATCCATGTACTGCATATCGCGCCACGTGCTGACAGTGATGGGGGCCGTCCAACTGATTACAAAGCTCTGACTGATGCCTGCGCTGATGCTGCTGCCCGACTCGGGGCTTAGCAAGCTGCTTTCGCCAAGGAAAGGATCCCGTATGGTAAAGGCTCTGGAGTTTGACGTCCCGCCGCCGGGTGTGGGGTTCTGCACCGTGATGAAGGCGTTGCGTGGCCACGGCCAAGTAATGTCATTGCCGAGGACCCGAATGTAGATGAGCGTTGGGCTACTGTAGAACTTCGCCCGCAGTTGGCCATTCCAGCGCACTTGGGATTCAGGCATAAAGTTGCTGCCGTAGATGGCCACCCAGAAGTCAGAGCCGAAGAAGGTACCGGTGGCTGAGGACGGACTAAGATGACTGATCTGCGGCACCGGATTCAGCGTTTCTGTCTCTGTCGAGGCGCTGAGTGAGTAATTGCCGGTGGCCAAATTGACGCTCCGAGCGCGGATTTGGTAGAGGCCGTTCTGCGGCAGCAGATATCCGTTAATCAGGGCATTCACCCCCCCGCCTCCGTTGTCGTTGAAGGCCACGCGAAAGCCAGCAGGCGAGAAGAGCTCGATGTATGGATCCATACTGCCACTTGTACGGTTCATACGTAGGGTCAATCGCTGTCCGGCCGTCCCGAAGTAGTAGTAGTGATCCACGTCACCGGCCGGGAAGATGCCGCCGCCTAACGTCTGGTTGATACCAATCGTGCGGAAATCATCGCCGTCGCAAGTGATGAGCTGGCAGAGAGCGGCCCACGTGCTCAGTCGTCGTCTCGCGATGGAACCTCCGGTGCGTTGATCGGTGATGGCCGGGCCCGTGCTGCTGAGTGCGGAGATAATCTGCGCCACTGTCGCATTGGGTTGGGCCTCTTTGAAGGTGGCGATAGCACCAGCTACATGGGGCGCCGCCATCGAGGTGCCGCCTTTCGTCTGGTATATGGGGGTGTAGGCCTGCGGCACGGCTGCCAGGATCGGCGTTCCGGGCGCGATCAGCGTTGTAAAGGCAGAGATGTTGGAGAAACTGGCTACCAGGTCAGATTTGTCGCTCGCTGCAACGCTGATTGCCGGCGTCAGACATGCGGGAGCGGCCATAGCGTTTCGATAGCCGCTATTTCCCGCTGCAATGACAGTGGCAACGTCTTGATTCCGTAACTGATTAATGGCCAGACGCAGGCTGTCATACTGGCTCAGATGGTCGCAGGGTCCGGTGTGAAAGCCACTGCCCAAACTCATGTTGGCAGCTGCGACTCGGACATTGTTGCCGGTGATGTGCAAGACCCATACACGGTTAAGCGCGGCGACTTGATCTGAGGTATATGACAGAGTACAGGGACTGGTACGGTTAGCGCTCTGACAGAATGTATTGGGTCCGCTATCGGTGAAGCGGCTGAAGACCTGAATAGGAATGATGCGGGCATCGGGCGCGACCCGGGCGGCTATGTCCGCCACGTGAGTGCCATGATCGCAACCGCTAATGCCAACCGGGCAGGGCAGTGCTGAATTGGTGGCGGTTGAACTGGTTGCACCGCCCGGACAGAGCGAGCTGGCTCCTTGGCTGGACACATTGCTGGAGTAACAGGCCTCAGAGATGACTTTTCCGAACAGAGCGGGGTGCGTCCTGTCCACACCCGTATCGAGGATGGCGATGCTCCAGCCGCTGCCTTTGTAGTTGAGGAAATGGTTGTTGTTCGCCTGAATGAGAGGGATAGTATCGCTCATCGCCGGAGGCACAGGTACGTCTAGACTGATGTGGGTGACGGCCCTATCGGCAGCTAATGCTTCCAGGGCAGCTTCGTCCACAACCATAGCGAGTAGGGGAAAAACATCATAGCGCTTGACCTGGCTGATGCTTTGTCCCGCGCTCCGGCTGAGCACGCCGTCAGCGACGGCGTTGACTTCCTGCGACAAGGCGCTCACCATATCAGCAGTGAGACTGTCTTCGGTGCTGAGTCTGGTGTGCGCAGGGACATCAAGTGCAATGATAATGGGAATTTCGCCGTATGTAGCCAACGCTTCGCGCAGCTCTTCGCTGATTGGCTGGCCGTCAGCTGCGCGGGCGGACTGCCGGTCTTGCTGGAGGATCAGAGAGAGGATGAGAACCAACATCAACAACACAAGCCATTTAAATACGCGTTCTATTTTCATGTTATGCCTCCTCCGTAACTATATAGCAGCATAGCGGCTTCGCTGCCTCTGTGGGTGCATGCCTTCCCCGCTATGAGGCCGGTCCAGCACCTGCCGAGTGGCGCGATCCTGCTCTACTGATGTTCTACTATAGCCTATGCACCGTTTCCAAAGCGTTTGACGCCTCCCGTGTTTCCACCAATCTGCGAAGTGAATCCCGTCGCGTTTCGTAAACCTACGTACCACCTGCAGCGATACGTTGACATCAATGCGTATTCTTCTAGAATTCACCTGCTTACCTGATCCGAGATCGAAATCGCCCTGTGCTTACAAGGAGTCCCATTGCGTGGCCTGAGTCACAAGCATAGCTTTCCCGAGTGGACCAGACACTGTGCTGTTGCCATCTTTTCCGGCCTTTTGGTCGTGGTGATGACGGCACCCGCGATTTTCAACCTCTCTACTAAGCTCATCGGCAACAATGTTGACAACTGGATCTTCTATTGGAACAACTGGTGGCTGCAGGAAGTACTGGCGGGGGGCCATCGCTTCTTCGCAACTCCCTACCTTTTCTATCCCCAAGGCGCCAGTCTCGTCGCTCACTCGAATTCGCTCGCGTCATCGTTGCTGGCGCTGCCGTTGACCGGGGTGGTAGGACCGGTCGCTGCCTCTAATCTGGTCCTCTTGCTGGGTCTATGGATCGGTTGCCTGGGCATGTTCTACCTCGTCCGATATCTGACGGGAAACGCCGCTGCTGGGTTGGTTGCTGCTTGGGTATTCACCTTTGCGCCGTATCGGTTTACGCAAGTCCTCTCTCACGCCCACCTCGGCTCCCTGCATTGGTGGCCTCTCTTCGCCCTGTTCTTACATCGCAGCCTGAAACTGGAGCGTTGGAAGGATGCTGTGTTCGCCGGGATCGCTTTTGCGCTGACGCTGTGGACCGGACTGCAACTGGCGGTAATGGTGGCCATGTGGGGCGGGCTCTACGTTCTCTACAGCGCTTTGACATGGGTTCGTCCGCTCTGGAATC
>SLDA01000073.1 GCA_007125545.1 Thermoflexales bacterium
CAGAATGCCGATGAGCGTAAGGACATTGGTGAAAATCAGGACGACAGCCCGCCCAAAGAAATCGGTCAGCGCATCCACATCGGCGGTCACCCGCGACATCAGGTCGCCGGTGCGCGCGCGATCGTAATAGGAGAAGGAGAGACGACTGAGGTGCTCGAAAACTGCGTTACGTATCTCGAAGACGATGCTCTGGCCCATATAGGCCGTCAAGTAGAGCCGCAGAAAGTCGATGCCGCCCTGAATCAGCGAGAGCAACAACAAGCCACCGGCCGCCCACCAGATCATCTGGGGGGCACCATCCAGGATGAAACGATCGACGGTTTCCCGTATCACGATCGGCGGAGCCAGTTCGGCGACCGTCGTCAACAACGCCGCCAGGACCACGCCGATCAGGAGGGGCGTGTGCGGCTTCGTGTAGGTCAGCAGCCTGCGCAACGTGGGAGCCACCGGCCCTTTCGGCCCTGGCTTTGGTCCCTGTCCCTTCCCTGACTGATTCTGCCCTTGCCCCGGATGCTCCCGAGGTTCTTTACGCTCACTCATGCACCCTCCCTCCCATACGTGCCTTGCTCGATCAGGAATCGGTTGCTCAACACCTCTGCCATAGCACCAAAACACTCCATAAAGCGTTCATCGTTGAGGTAATAGTGAAGCCGGTACCGGCGCCGCTCGGCATACACCAGGTCCAAGTCTTTGAGAATGCGCAGATGCTGAGAGACGTTGGGTACCGTAGTCTCCAGCTCCCGGGCCAGACGGCTGACACACATCGCCGTACCCGGTTCCTGTTTCGCGAGGAGCGCGACGAGGCGTAGCCGCGTGTCATCACCAAGAGCTTTGAAAAAGCGTGCGAGATTCGTTGAGTTGTCCATGGACCTCTCTTTAAGTAATTGCTTATTTACTGAAATATAGACGGCTCGACGGGATTGTCAACAACGTAACAGCCGCAATTGTCTGGAGGAGTCCAGTCACGCGAATGGCTATAGCCTAACGCAGCTTCACGCCCTGTCGCAGGATGCTGCGTCGCAAGCCCGCCTTGAACCGGTCCGTCTGCGCACTATAATTAAGCTTACATAACATTCGCGGGCCATACACTACGTTTTTCACCGTTACCCCCGACGGAGGGGCGGCTCGCCGGTTCGAGTGCCGTCCACACCGCTGCCGGATCATCACAGCCAACTTACCTGCTCTGTACAGAGGCGAGGTTGTAGCAAGAGCAGTAGCCAATCTCGGCGCAATGCCGCCGGCGGTCTCTGCAAACGGCAGGGGCGCTTGGAGCAACCCGGTAGCCGGCCAGGCAACCCAGATTAGCGAAAGGGAGGTAAGCGAAATGACGTATGACGTGAAATCGGTTGAGCTCTCGACAGGCATGACGCTGCAGTACGTTGAGCGGGGAGAGCGCTCGGGAGTCCCAGTCCTACTGCTGCCCGGTGCGTACGATGCCTGGAACTCCTATGTACTTCTGCTGCCCCATCTACCCGACTGGATCCGCGCCTTTGCACTGACGCTCCGAGGCCACGGGGATGCAAGCAAACCGGAGACCGGCTACGGCTTCCGCGATTTTGCAGCCGACATCGTAGCCTTTATGGACGCCCAGGACCTGGAGTCCGCCTTCCTTATAGCTCATTCTTTCGGCACGTTGGTTGCCACACGCTGTGCTATCGACGCTCCGGAACGCGTGCGCGGGCTCGTCCTCATTGGCGGGCTTTATCGTGTAGCCGACATCCCCAGCGAAGACGAGTTCTGGCAAACGGTGATGTCGCCGTTGGAGGACCCTGTCGATCCGGAGTTCGTGCGCGAGCTTCAGTCATCGGTCGCCTTCCGTCCGGTGCCGGAACCGTTATTTGAAACCCTGGTGCGGGAGCCGCTCAAGATCCCCGCTCGCGTCTGGAAGGCCGTCTACCGAACCATTCTTGAGGACGACCATTCCGGCGAGCTCCGCAAGATCACGGCTTCGACACTATTGGTCTGGGGCGCGCACGATGACGACGCGCCGCGGGACCAGCAGGATTCGCTGCTCGCTGCGATCGAGGATTCCCGGCTCATCGTCTATGACGACGTCGGTCACTCCGCTCACTGGGAGGTGCCCGAGCGGCTTGCGAACGACCTCGTTGCGTTCGTCGAAGGGCTACCCGGATGAGCCGTGCGGCACGGTGCCTCGTGACCCGCAAGACTTCCAGCTCGACTGTCCGTGCCGCGATATCACCGGCGAGTTCACCCGAATTGGTCGGAGTTCAGGCCCAAGCTGACCTGCGCCCAGGCCCGACTTTGGTTTGCACTCCTGATGCGCTGTGCTAGACTCTGAATATAGGATTTAGCGTTGGGAGGGACCTATGGTGACACGACGACAGATGCTCAAATGGACGGCTGCAGCGGCCGCCTTGACCGTTATGCCCAGGCGCACGTCTCTGCGGGCCGCGCCCACTTCGCCATCCGAACCGATTACAATACCTGCCGAACCGGTAACCGCGGATGACTGGACCTGGTCGTCCCGCGTCATTCACGCGGTGACGATCTACAAAGAGCCTTCGGTCAGCAGCGGGCGAGTGGCGACCTATCAGCCAGATCAGAGCTTCACCATCCTGGGGGAGGTACGCGCGCCTTTTTCGGCCCACAACGACCTTTGGTACGAGACAGAGGAGGGGTACGTTCACAGCGCGTGGGTCCTGCCCGTGCGTCACTATCCACCCCAACCCTTCATCGAGATCAACGGCGGATTCGGCTTCTGGGGAGAGGTGGCTCGCCCCTATACCGAGGGCTACAGAATGCCGAGTACAGCGTCAGGACGCCAGTATCGTTTCTATGGCGGCTGTGTTTTCCGGGTTCTCGAGAGCCTGGTAGACGAGAATGGTACGGGCTGGTACAAGGTCAAGGACGATTACCCGCCTCGGCAGACCACCAACCACCAATGGGTACTCGCTGAGGATATGCGCCGGATTCCGCGCGCAGAGATGGCACCCATTCGCCCCTTCGTGGGCAACAAACTGATGACGATTGTAAACGCCGAGCAAGCGCTCATCTGCTATGAGGGTGATGAGGAAGTCTTCTACACAAAGTTTGCCGGCGGCATGGGCGGTAACCTCGCCACGCCGCCGGGCACCTACCATGTGCTGCTCAAGCAGGCCTCACGGCACATGTCAAATGCATCCTACCCCGGTCAACCCCCTGAGGAGCGGGCAACTGCCGCCATCTTCGACCTCCCGGGCGTTCCGTGGGTCATCTTCTTCACGCTGAGGGGCCACGCTATCCACGGCGCTTACTGGCACAACGACTACGGCATACGCCGCAGCCACGGGTGTGTGAATGTCCCCATCGACGCAGGGCGGTGGCTCTATCGGTGGGTACACCCGATCGGCGCCTACGACGACGACTTTATCCGCAGCGACAGCCGTGTGGGCACCCCGCTCTTGATCGTCTAGCCCGCGCGCGGAGATGTTGAGGGTCGGTTTCCTCAGTCATCCGAAGCATAGAAAGGCCCCCGCCAGTGCGGGGGCCTCTTTTTTCGATGACGTAGCAGCAGGATGCTGGCGCTACCGCTTAGATAGCACCTGCTCCTCATAAGCCCGGATGTCCCTCATAAAGGCTACACCCACGGGCACGCCCCGCTGCAGGCAGTGATAGTCCCATACTGCACCAAACGGCATACCCTTCAGCGTTTCCAGCAGAGCCAACCGCTGGGTGAAATCGCCGGCAAGCTCCGCCTGCCGGAGTTCCTCATAAGGTTCCAGAAGCGCCAGGAGTAGCGCGCGCAGTGCATTACGTGTTCCGATGACCCACGCCGCCAAGCGGTTGATGCTGGCATCGAAGAAGTCGAGACCGATGTGCGTGCGCTCGAGGAACTTGCCCCGGATGAGTTCTTGCATCAGCCGGACCAGGTCTTCGGAGAGAATCACCACGTGATCGCTGTCCCAACGGACGCCACGACTGACGTGGAGCAGGATCTCGTCCACGTAGAGAAAGACTGCCGATAGCTTGTCATAAACGTTCTCGGTCGGGTGGAAGTGACCGGTGTCGAGACAGAGCAGCTTGTCCCGTGTCATCGCATAACCCAGGTAAAACTCGTGCGACCCGGTCACGTAGTTCTCTGAACCGATACCGAAGAGCTTCGACTCCACGGCATCGAGGTTGTACCGCGGATCAATCTCCTTCTCGAAGATCGCGTCGAGCGCATCGCGGAGCAACACCCGGGGCGTGAGGCGATCCACCGGCAGGTCCTTATACCCATCGGGAATCCAGATATTGGTGACGCAAGGCGTGCCCAACGCCTGCCCCATTGCGGCACCGATCTCACGACACGCGATGCAGTGCTCGATCCAGAACTTTCGCACGCCGTCATCATAGCTGGAGAGCGTGAAACCGTCATCGGCCAGGGGGTGAGCGAAAAGCGTGGGGTTGAAATCAAGACCATGCCCTTTCTCCTTGGCCCAATCGATCCATCCCGCGAAATGCTCCGGTCGCAACGCGTTGCGATCCACCGTCGCATCACCGGTCTCGGCATAGGAGGCATGCAGGTTGAGCCGGTGCCGGCCCGGTATGAGGCTGTACGCTACGTCCAGGTCCTGGCGCAGTTCATCGGCCGTGCGCGCCTTTCCCGGGTAATTGCCGGTCACGGCGAGCCCGCCGCCGACATCGCCTCCGGATCCCTCGAAGCCACCCACATCGTCACCCTGCCAGCAATGCAGGCTAATCGGGACCTCTGCAAGCGTCTGCAGCGCGGCATCGGTGTCCACGCCCATCTGGGCATAGCGGGCCTTTGCCAGTTCGTACATAGATTCAATGTCTTTGTCCGTGGGGTGTTCCATGTTCCCTCCCTATGAAATGTAACGTCCACGCCGCGAAGCGGACATCACTTCGCGACGATCAGGCTTAACTAGGTCCTATCGATGACTCAACCCGGTCCATGGGCACGGCGAATCTCTATACCTGCTCGGAGGCTCCCTGTCAGTTGGATGGGTCCTCAAAGCCGAACGTATAGGCTACGTTGACGTGCAGGGCAGGAACCTCGGATCCTTCAACCGCACGCACCCACAACGCAAAGAGCCGGAAGCCCGAGCCCTGGATCACCCAAGCTCTGCCCGGTCCGCGCGTTCCATCGGGCCAGGTCTCCGCGAACTCGAATGCCGTGCGCCCTTGCCAGGTGACCGGCAACACCTCAGCCGGCGGCGCAGGCGGAGCTACCCGCTCATCGGCATCGTAAGCGGCCTCCAACATCACAAGCGCATTGTTCCACAACAAGTCCTGCGTCGGGCCGGGCGCCCACCAGAGCCCGATCTCTCCCGATCCCATCGTCCAGACGCGACCGCCCGCCACCTGATCCCCCTGCGCCAGCACCTCCTCAAAGCCCTCAGGCAGACGCAGTGAGGTGCCCGTAGGAATGGCATCGGAGAGATCGGAGAAGGTCACGGGCTCGACCTGGAAGAAATGTACCGGAAACCCCGCGTACTGCAGCGACGACTCGACATCCACCTTGACCCACCAGTACCCCGGCGTGGGGTCGAGCGGGAGATACAATGGCTCTGCCGCGGCATAGCGATCGCCCTCCTGCTCGGTTAGGGCAAAAGTGGTATAGAGCGCGCCCTCGGGATCGACGACGCTGGCGACGAATGTGGGCGCGTCCGATATGCCGGGCGGGGGTTGCCAGCGCACCGCGACCGGCATGGCTATCATCGGGGAGACCTGACTGGGCCAGTCCACGTCCAGGCGAGCCGGCGGGATTGGCGTCGGCGTCGGCGTCATCGTCGGTGTCGGCACCGGCGGGGGCGTTGCGGTCGGCGTCGGCGTTTCGGTAGGGGCCGGGGTTACCGTCGGCGCCGGCGTCATCGTCGGTTCGGGTGGCACCGTGCTACACGCCAGAACGCCGGCGGCAAGAACCGGTAACCATAAAAGGCGAAGAACCTGCTTGATATGTCGCATATGCATACCCCACACTCTAGCTAACCACACTCCACAGTGTAGCAGCGTTTCCTCGTGCGCGCAACCACGACAAGGCATGAGTGCGGATTAACCTTTGCATGTTTTGTTTGACTACGGCCTGCTTTCCGTTACAATGCCGAGACCCGTTTTGTACTTGAGTGAGGAGAATGCATGAGCGCAAGCTGGACCAGCAA
>SLDA01000307.1 GCA_007125545.1 Thermoflexales bacterium
CAGCCGTTCTTCCTCGCTATTAGCCGGTGGCCGGCCCCGCAGATCGTAGACGGTCTTGTCCGAGCCCAGGGCGACATACAGGTCGCCGTAAGCAGCCGCCTCTCTAAAGAACGCGATGTGCCCGCTGTGCAGCATGTCGAAGACGCCGCTGACGAAGACGGTTCGTGGCATAGGGAGTTCCTTTCAATGTGGTCGGGCAATCCAGTCCACCGGAATGACATTCATTCCGGCGCCCACCGGTACGTCGCGGGAGGCCTGGCGCCAAAGCGCTTCGAGAACGCGCAGCGCCTCATCGCCGGGTACCAGCTCCTGTTCTTGCCCGTAGTCCAGGTGGAGTTGCGAGAAGGAGGCCTCGATTTCGTCCAGACGGGCACGAATCGCGCTGGCGACCGCGGGACTACTGCTGTGTTGCTTGCCGTAAGCTTTGAGATCCTTGCGCCAATCATCGATGCGGTCGAGCACCTCCTCCAGTTTGGGGCGAAGCAGGTGATATCCGGTCTCCCTCTCAGCGACGAGAGCGCTAATCCGCGCGTAGAGGTGCGCCAATTCATCGGCTGTCGCTATGACCTGCGTCACCGTGGTTTCCTCGCGGTGGAGTTGCTGCTGGAGCCGGTCCGCGAGATCAAACTCGGGCTGCAGCACGACGGTGTCACAACTGATCGGAGGCCAACTACGGCGCGACTGCTTCTCCAGCGCCACCAGTCGCCCGAAGTCGAGCTCGGCTTGTCGCTGGGCCTCGTGCCATCGGTTCACCGGTTCCGCCGTAGGAGCGAAGACGTGCTCCTCCAGAGCCGCGGAGACTCCGTCCAGCCGCGTCAAGATCCGAAGTTGATCGCCTACCTCCGCTGCCAACCGCCTACACGTGTCCGCATCCACTTCGGCTGCGCGTTCCGCACGCGCCGGACGCCGGATAGAGCCGGCATCCCAGAGTTGGAGGGTGTCGTTCGCACTTTGCACCGCCGCTTCGCTATCGAGCCGGGCGATTGCACGCATATCCTCCAGGTCTCGGGTCACCGCCGCGACGGCGGCTTCGGTCTCCGTGAGCAGGATGCGGTGCCAGCTGTGCAGCGTCGCGCCACATGCTTCAATCCATTCGCTGATCTGCTCGGCCTTCTCGAGGACACTGCCGCTCCCCCGATCGCCAAGGGCCAGATCGAGGCCGTAGCCCGTGTCCAGGTGTCGCCGTATCCAGGTCCAGTGATTGTCTTCGTCAGCCAGCTCCGCGGGGAGCAGCTCGGAGGCGACAATCTCCAGACGGTCCAACGCACTGTAGACGGCTTGGAGTGCAGTCCTCGCCGATTCCTCGACCTCTCGCAGCTGCTGGAGCTTGCTGGTGACCTGATCGAGGCGATTCTGAAGCGTCTCGATATCTGCGTAGACCGCCGCGACTTCCTTAACCTGGCGCGCGAGCGTCTCAGGCGCAAGCAGGTCGTCGACGCGTGCCGGCATCCACCGCCGCCGTCGTGCGTCGAGCGCCTCTGCATCCTCCAGCAGCGTCGTCACTTGCAGCGCCTCCTCGCCCTCCCAACACTCGGGTGCGTAGATGCCTGTTTGAGCGCTAAGATCGTGCGCCCAGGTCAGCCAATCGACTTGATCCGCCTCGTGGTGCCCCGCCGACACGGCATCCTCGTTGTCCAGGAGGGCGATCAACCGGCGCCGGTCATCTCTCGCAGCCGTGATCTGCCTGATGAACGCCTGCATTTGCCGGTCGAGCACCTGTAGCGTCGCGAGATCCGACTCGAGTTGCTTTGGACTACGTGGCTGGTTCGCCTCTCTTACGGTGGTCAGGCGTAGCCGAAGCCGGTCCAACTCAGCCTGGAAGGGCACGCGGTCCAGCGGATAGCGGGGTGAGTCGGCAAGCTGACGCAGCTGACGATCAACTTCCTGAACGCGATGCTCGTTCTCGGCCAGCTTGGTGTCTAGCGAAAGGCGGAGTGCTTCCAGAGCGGCCAGTTTGGCTACCACCATATCGGCCCGCTCCGTGATGGTATTGACGTCATCGAAATCCGCAAGATCCTCGGGGGTGGGAGCCCTGAATCGTCGTTCGATCTCCTCAGCGTGAGCCTGGATCACCTGCCAAGCATCTGCAAGATCCGTCACATCAAGCTGAGCGCTCGCTTCTGCCAGGCGGTTGTTCGTGTTCGTGAGTGCCAGCCTCATCGCTGTGAGTTGCTGATTCAGATCGTCAAGCGCACGTTGCCATTCCTCAAGAGTTTCAAGATTGGCATCCACCTCCGGTTTCAGGTCTACCAACACCTGCCAAACCTGGCTAATAGGAATGGGTTGAGCCCTGCGCAAAATGTCGCTCTCTTTCTTATCGAAGAGGAAAGCGGGCAGCGCGGCCACGTTTTCCGCCTCCATGCCAATCCCGTGCGCGACACGGTTCAGGCTTTCCCCGCGAAGCCCCGCGGCTTGAAGGCTGTCCAATGCCTCGAGCGCGGCGTCAAGGTGAGCGTGCAGTTCGCGGGCTAGCTCTGCGGTCTCCAGCGGAGTGCGGCGCAGTTGCTTGAGTAGGCTCTCTGAAGCAGCAAAAGCCTGGTCGAGGCTTTGCAGTTCTCCCTCAATGGCCTGTAGCCTACCGCGACGCGCATACCGGGCCCGGGGCTCGGACCAAAGAAGGAAGGTGGCTTCCGCCGATTTCGTAACCGGAGTCGTCAATGGCGGAGTCGGGATGTCGATGAGGCAGTCATTCGCCTTTACCAGGCACTCGCTGATCGCCCGTAGCCGATCCTGCAGATGACGAACGCGATCTTGATAGGGTGGAGCCAAGTCGGGAGAGTACCGGCCCGCCTCCATCTCGAGATCGGCCGTGCGTCTCTCGAACTGGTCCATCGTATGATGGATCCGCTCCATAAGGTCTCCGGCATCCCGCTTCCACCGCCGGGAGAGGTAACGCACGACCATCCAGAGGAGCAAGGCCACGCCCAACACCACGGCAAGCGGCGCGACTACGGGCAGTACACTTCTCACTGAGTTGATGACTGCTGACTCACCAGCTCCCATAGCGTTCTCCTATTGGTCGGTAGTCTGTCCTTCTGACGACCAGCCGCAGTATGGTTGGGCAGTTCTCAATCTTTTGCCTTGATTCGTCGTCACGAAAATGCTGCCTCAACCGGCGTCTCATTCCTTGACCTTAAGACTCCATTCGCTTGAGTATGGACCGGGCGGCGACTGTTCCGGCAGCTGATGCCTGGATCAACCCGCGTGTGACGCCGGCGCCGTCGCCACAGGCGAACAGATTGTCGACCTCCGTCTCCAACTCCCGAGTCAACTCCAGACGGTTTGAGTAGAATTTCACCTCGACCCCGTACAGTAACGTGTGCCGTGAGGCCACACCGGGCGCAATCTCGTCCAGAGCATACAGCATTTCCAGAATGTTGGCGACGTAGCGATAGGGCAAGACCAGGTTCAGATCTCCTGGTGTGGCGCTGGGCAGCGTGGGCGTTACAACGGAGCGGGTAAGACGCTCGTGTGTGGAGCGGCGTCCGGATTCCAGGTCACCCAAGCGCTGCACCATAATACCACCGCTGAGGAGATTAGCCAGCCGGGCGATGCTCTTGCCATAAGCGATGGGATTATCGAAGGGCTCGGTAAAATTCTTGCTCACCAACAACGCAAAGTTCGTGTTGGCGGTCTTGTGGTCGGCGAATGAGTGCCCGTTGACGGTCATCACGTCGCCCGCGAACTCGGTGCTGACTTCTCCGTAGGGGCACATGCAGAAGGTGCGAATCTTATCGTCGAAGGCTTTCGAATAGTAGACGAACTTGGATTCATAGACGAGGTCTGTGATCGGAGCCAGGACCGCCGCAGGAATCTCTACGCGGACTCCCAAGTCGACGGGATTGCGTGCTACTGAAAGGCCCAGTGCCTTTGCCGTCGTTTCCAGCCAGCTCGCGCCCTCGCGCCCCGGAGCGACGATGACGTATTCCGCGCTGAGCGTGTCGCCAGCTTCTGTCTTCACCCCACAGACCCTGCCATTGTCAGTCAGTATGGCTTGTACGGGGGTTCGCATCATTAACTCGACGCCGCGCTCAACCAAAGCGTCGCGCATACGCCGCATAATGTCGACGCAGCGCTCCGTGCCCATATGGCGAATCGGCACGGAGACGAAGCGCAAGCCAGCCAGCGAAGCGCGTTTGTCCAGTAACTCGATTTCGTCGGTGTAGGTCCCGTGGACGGTTTCAGGCGCCCCGAAGCGTTGGTAGACCGCGTCGACCTCGTGAATCAAGTCCGTTGCCCGGCCCTCTCCAAGTATGTCCGCAAGGTGGCCACCAACGGCAGGGGACAAGGTCAGCTTGCCATCCGAGAAAGCTCCTGCGCCGCCCCAACCATCGAGGATCGCGCACGGTCGGCAGTGACGGCATTCGGGGCTCCCATCGCGGATAGGGCAATGCCGTTGGTCGATGTCGCGGCCCTTATCCAACACTGCGACACGCAGTCCGGGCGTCCTGCTAAGCTCGAGGGCGGCGAAAATGCCCGCTGGACCGGCACCAATGATCACAACGTCATATGTGGTTGAATCCATTATCGGGTCTCCTGACGATCAGCGTTCAAATATGGATGAGTACGCGCTCCAGCACTGCGATGGCGCGGTGGTACTCGTCGAGATCGATGTGCTCGTGCGGCGTATGGTCGAGTGCTGAGTCTCCGGGCCCATAGGCCAGAATCGGACAGTTCCACACCGGCCCAACGACATTCATGTCGGATGTCCCGCTCTTCACCTTGAACTGTGCTCGCGCGCCTTCTGCCTCGATGGCCCGGATGAACGCTCGCGCCAGGTGCGTACTCTTTGCGGCGCGGTACGCCGGTTCATAACCACGACAGGTGATCTGGGCATCTCCGCTTAACGCGACCAAATGCGCTTGTAGCGCGGCGATATCGGCTTCCTCCGGGAGGCGTAGGCCGAGTGTGAGAGTTGCCGTCTCGTGAAAGCCATCATCCTCGGCGTGCATCGCGCGGAGGGAAGGGCTGAGCTGATCAAAGAGTCGGTCTCGGCCCAGATTGTGCTCCGCTGCATAGGCCTGAACGGCGGCCCAGAATGCGAAGGCTTCCTCACAGACGCCGCTACCCGGACCGGCCGTATGACCGATAGGCCGTGATAGGCGGTAATCTACGAGCAGCCTGCCCTTATAGGCCACGGTAAGGCGATTCCAGCGGCTTGGCTCCCCAATGATGACAGCTTCAGGCGTAAGCCGGTCCAGCAAGAAACGCGCACCCTTGGAGGTTGCAGCCTCCTCTTCGACGGCGCCGACGACCACAATCCGCTTCCCGGCTTGTTCGCCTGCTCGGGCAGCGGCGGCGGTGAAGGCAGCCAGCGGACCCTTGGCGTCGACAGTGCCGCGACCATAGAGCTTGCCGCCGGCGCCGTCGCGGTTGCCGCCAACACCGCCATTCTCCCGCCGGACCTCGATGAAGCCGGCGACCGTATCGATGTGTCCGAGCAATAGGAGAGTGCGCTCACCCTGGCCGAGAACGCCCACTGCGTTCCCTGCCGCATCGACATCTGCGTCGAACCCATGCGCGTTCATCCATGCGACGAGGTAGTTGACGGCAGCACCTTCCTGCATCGAAGGACTGTAGCGCTGGACCAAGCCTATAAGGAGGTCGTCGGCTGCTGCGTTGGTTAGCATTTCTTCTGTCATTGCGATTTCCGGTTTCCGGTCAAGCCCAAGTTTCGCATCCAACTTTCATTCTGGCGCGTTGAACTGCGAATGGACAGGGGATACTGATCTTCACGCTTCGTGATTCGCGACTTTCAGCACATAATCCACCACACGACCGGGAATGTTCACGCCGGTGGTGTCGATACTATTGCGAAACTCCATTGTATAGTTGATCTCGTTGACGAGCAACCCCCGGTCCGGGTCCTCGAAGATGTCGAGCGCGACCACACCACCGCCCACGGCCTTTGCGCCTGCCAAACTGATATCGTTGAGCTCTGGAGTAACCGGGCAGTTGCTCGCGACGCCGCCCCGGGACGTATTCGTGATCCAGTGGGACGAGTCGCGGTAGATGGCGCAGATGGTCTCATCTCCCACAACGAAGGCGCGGATATCCCGACCTGGCTTCTCGATATATTTCTGAATATA
>SLDA01000449.1 GCA_007125545.1 Thermoflexales bacterium
GGTCCGACGCCGGTCGACGGTCCGACGCCGGTCGAAGGTCGGCCCTCGCGCGGCGACGTAGGCGCGCGCGGAGGCTGCACTTCGGAGCGTGTCGTGCCGGCCGAATCAGCCAGGCGTTGTGCGGATGCTCTGCTACCAGTGGAGTTCGGGAGTTCGGACGAAATGATGACCTCAACAACCTCCCCATCGATGATCGCTCGGACCGGACGCTCGGCCGGATCCGGGACCTCGACCAGGTAGCTGTGTCCATCTATTGTGACGTTATAGCTCGGCATAATCCTTACACCTCGACAGTGATCAGCCGCGGAACCGCCGCGCCTCATACTGAGTGCGCCGGGAGAGATGGAGGCTACGGGCAAATGCATTCCATGGGTCCTGAATAGCCCGAGAGGCTGGAGGGCACTCTAGCCTCTCGTCTGCCTCGGTCATGGCCAGGGCTACTGCGACCGCTGCCGCAGCTGCACGGCGGCGAGCCTCCTCACCGGCAATGGCATCGCCGGTGAACTCGCCCTCGCGATAGGCAGAGACGTCCTCACCGACGGGCAGTTCATCATCCAATTCCGGCAACTCAGCTCCTCCCTTATCCCTAAATATCGCCGTCAACAGATACATCCCCAACGTCAGCGCCCCAAGACTGAGGAAGGTCATCCCCATGCCCAGTATCATCAACTGCAACGCCGACCGGACCAGCTCCTGCATACAACCCCCGATCAAACCGCGCCTTAAGCCGGCATCACTCCATGTTTCTTTGGCGGCACCGGCCGGATCCCTTCCTGAAGGGTGTTCAAAGCCCCAATGAGTTCCACACGAGTTCGGGCAGGCTCAATTACATCATCGATAATGCCCCGTCGCGCGGCGTAATAGGGATTCGCGTGCGTGCGGCGGTAGTCGGCAACCAGCTCAGCGCGCATCGCTTCAGGGTCTTGAGCCGTGGCCAGTTCGCGCCGATGCAGAACGCTTACCGCCCCTTCTGGGCCCATCACGGCAATCTCCGCGGTAGGCCAGGCGAAGTGAACATCCGCGCCCAAACTCTTGCTACCCATAACGATGTAGGCGCCGCCATACCCCTTACGTATCACAACCGAAACCTTTGGCACCGTCGCCTCGACATAAGCGAAGATAATCTTGGCCCCATGCCGGATGATGCCATTGTGCTCCTGGCTCACGCCAGGTAGAAAACCGGGTGAATCGGCGAAGGTGATGATAGGCAGATTAAACGCGTCGCAGAAGCGAACGAAGCGTGATATCTTGTCCGACGCATCGATATCGATGGAACCGGCAAGCACCATGGGCTGCTGGGCTACCACCCCCACGGACAAGCCATCCAGACGCCCAAAGCCGACAATGGCATTCTGAGCCCAATTGGCATGCACCTCGAACCAACTCTTCCGATCCAGCACTGCTCCAATCACCTTAAGCATATCATAGGGCAGGTTGGGTTCTTGGGGTACAAGTGTGTTCAACTCGGGTGCGAGGCGCGCCGGGTTATCATCCGACGCTGAAGCGGGAGGCGCAACCACATTGTTCGACGGCAGGTAAGTGAGAAGGTGGCGGACCAATGCGAGTGCGTGTTCCTCATCGCGGCCAATGAAATGCGCAACGCCACTCATCCCGGCATGAACCTGGGCGCCGCCCAACCCCTCGTGATCGATTTCCTCACCGGTCACGCTCTTCACGACGTCAGGGCCGGTGATGAACATCATTGAGCTTTTATCCGTCATAATGACGAAGTCGGTTAAGGCCGGACTATAGGATGCACCACCGGCGCAAGGCCCCATAATGACCGAAATCTGCGGAACGACCCCAGAGGACAGTGCATTTTGTCGGAAGACCTCACCATAACCTTGTAGAGAGAGCACGCCCTCCTGTATACGAGCTCCACCAGAGTCGAGCAAACCGATGATGGGAGTCCCGTTATTCAGCGCCATTTCCTGTACCTGGACAATCTTGCGCGCGTGCGCCAGCGAGACCGAGCCACCATATACCGTGAAGTCCTGAGAGTAGACGAAAACTCGCCGCCCATCGATTGTGCCGTAGCCCGTAACAACGCCATCGCCGAGGATCGCGTCCTCGGCCTCGGGGTGGGCGACTGCAAAAGGCTGCAGCTCCCGAAAGGACCCGACGTCGAGCAACTCAAGCAGTCGCTCGCGCGCAGTGAACTTACCCTTCGCATGCTGGCGGTCAATACGCTCCTGCCCGCCGCCCAACTCTGCCCGCTCCTTCATATCTCGCAGCGTTATCAGGCGGGGATCATCCGTTTCGGTCACTCGAGCCTCCATGAGATGGTAGGGTCTTGATACCTGTATGAATAATGACGGTGCCCAGCATCAGGGTCCGCCACGTGACATCCCGGAGCCCAACGCGAGCCATTCGCTGAGCAAGCGATACCGGGTCCAGAAAGGATCTGACAGAGCGGGGCAGATAATGATAGGCCTCTTGTTCGCCGAGAGCAAGCAGCCCAACCAGCGGCGGCACAATATAGAAGTAGAAACCGAAGAGCCAGCACATCGGAAAGCGCCGTGGCCAGGTCATCTCAAGACAAACAACTCTTCCACCGGGCCGAACCACGCGTGCCTGTTCCCGGAAAGCCCCTTCTACATCCGGCACATTCCGCATCATAAAGGCTGAAGTCACGGCGTCAAAGGTATGATCTGCAAAAGGCAGCGCAAGGCCATCTCCTGCAGTGACCGGAAACACAACGTTGCGCGCCAGGGCCTTCGCACGTGCCTCATAGAGCATCGCCGGTGTCAGATCAACGCCGATCACTTGCAGACCAGATGTCTGCGCCAGCGCCAACAGCCCCAAGTCCCCTGTTCCGGTCGCAACGTCCAGCATGCGCTCAGGCACCCTACCCGTGGGTTTCATAACCTGCGCCGCATCCAGTGCCTTCCGCCGCCAAACCTGATCCTGCCCTAGGGACAGTAACCGGTTAATGTGATCATACCGGGTAGCAATCCGCGTGAAGAGTTCTCGAATAACACGCTTCTGATGCCGGTCAGCTTCGCTTGGCAAAGTTCAACAAGCCTCAAACCGCTCCAGGGCTGGCGGAAAAGAAGCCAGAATCGACAAATCCCCGCGTAGGTCCAATGAACACGACACTTCTACCCCATTCTATCTAGGTGCAGGCATTACAGCTTGCGACCCGACCGGACCGTAGTGGGAAGTGTCACATCCTGCCGCGCTGACCTTCACCTAAGACCCAGCCCTAGCCCAGCCTCATAATCATCGATGAAATCCTCCAGAGCCTCGATCAACTCCAGGGGAAGCGCGACTTGCACGGGAACGTCGATCTCCACAGTGGGCGTGAAGCTAACGGGAATCGACATAAAAAGGGGTATTTCCAGTGTTTCGCTGACGGGAATAACTGCCTCCACCGGGACCACAATCTCCTGCCTGCCTAGAAGGGGGATGTTGACGTAGGTAGTTACCTGCGTGGAGAGCGGGAAGTCAAAACGCAGGGGGATGACAAATGTATCGCTCAGCGGCACCACTGTGTCGATCGGCACCTCTTCATTTACGGACACCGTCAACTCAATCGGTTCGGTGCGCGCCAAGGTCAGAGCATGTCTGGCATTCGTCATCGCCGAGCGTAATCCCAGCCTGAAGTCGAGCAAGGCAAAAACCAGGACGATGTTGACCATAAGCGACACAACTGTGAGAAACGATACCGCAAACCGCCATAGACGTAGTGATTTCACAGGGTTTCCTCCCCATTATATTCCTCCCGGAGTGCAGCCTCCGCCTCCGTCTTGGTCAAAGGCTGGGGCGCGCCAACTCCGCGTGCAATCTCATTGAGCAACCAGGGATCACGCCACAATAGCGCGTCAATCTGAACAGCGGCAGCGCCGAGATTGATGCAAGCCAGGGCCTCTTCCGGTGAGGCGATACCGCCACAGGCGATCACAGCACAGCCCAACTTGCCCGCCCATCGCGAGAGGGCATTAAGGAGTAACGGGAAGAGGGCGCGTCCGTAAAGCCGACCGCGAAGATAGCGTGCAATCGGCATCTGCGGATCTGTTGATAGGAGGGGCAGGACGGCACGCGGTGGAGACATCAACGTCACCGCATCGACGCCGTGACGGGCAAGATGAGGGGCAAGCTGATCCACGCGCTCGAAGGGCACCTTGGCTATGACAGGCAAGTCACCCTCACGCGCCGCGTCGAGCAAATCCACAGCGAGACGGGGTGAGACGCCTGTCGTGAAGCCAAGCTCAATGCCCGCCACGTTGCTTAACCCTGAGAGCCTGGAGGCAGCTTGAGCGAGCTCGCCAGGCTGAGTTGCCAACAAGTGAACGATGACAGGGACGGGCAAATGCGCCCAAATCTCCCGAAAATCGCGAACAACCGTCCGAACGCCAGGATTCGGCCACCCAGTGTGCACGACAAATGCGTCGCGATGGACCGCCAGCCGACGTCCGCGGGCAGGGCGGCGCCGCCGTAAACTGACAGGGTTCGTGACCAATGCACCGAGAAGCGAGAGATCCACCAAGTTCGGGTACGCGTCTCCGAAGCCGAAGGTACCGGCAGCCGGCATCACCGGACCCTTAAGAGAAAGCCCGTATTTGTGGTTGGGTGCAATATCAATCATCAGCTTGGCTCACAATTCCAGAAAGCTCAGCAGATCGAACACCGGACCATCGACACACACACGTACCTCCCCACCAGGCAGCACGACGCGGCAGACATCGCAGACTCCGACGCCACATGGCATAGAGCTTCGAAGAAAGGCCTGCGCGAAATCAGGTTGTGGCTGCAGACGCACTTCCTTCACCAGGGCGGCCAGAGCCGGATAGCGCTCCGGGTCGCAGGCAAAGCAGACGCGCTCGGTCCAAAGGAGCAGTTCCCGTACGCGAGCCCCTGCTCGTTCGATGCCGACCGGGGCGCTCCCGTTACCCTCAATCGGGCCCAAATACCCACTAGAGCCATCGCGTGTGACAAGCGTGAGTTCAAGGGAGGCTGGAAATTGAGTCGGGGACGGAATCTGGGCACGCGTCGTGGCCTCGACAATCAGTGCTACTGCAGGGGCGGCTTGATAGAGAGGGCGCAACAGTGGCAGAGAGCCCACATCAGCAATTAGGAGCAGCCGCGCCAGAGCATAACCAGTGGTATCGAGGCGAAAACCACGCCCGAGGGGACCCAATACATCCACACTGGTGCCCGGAAGCAGTTGAGTAGCAGGATGCCCACGAGCCACGTTGGCTACGAATCCGGCATCATCGACCTCAATGGGGTAGAGCGGTTCACGCACCGGCCCCCCGAAATCTGCCAGTAGATAGGTCCCGGCAGCAGGTGCCACGTTCAAATCAAGCCGCACCTCCCATAGGGGAGGTGCGGGACGCGCATAGCGTAGGGTAGCAGTTTGGTGCCTGACCACGCGACTCACACCATATGGATGGGTTTACCGAAAACCCCATGTGCCGCCTCCATCACCGCCTCACTCAGCGTGGGGTGAGCGTGCACAGTCGTCGCAATTTCCGCGGGCGTCAGCTCCGCACGAGCAGCGAGTACGATCTCGGCGAGAACTTCCGTCGCCTCGGGACCGACAATTACGGCGCCCACGATCTCGTGGCTGGCGTCATCCGCAATAATCTTCACAAACCCCTCATTCTCGCCCAAGGCGATGGCCTTACCGTTGGGCAGGAATGGATATTTGCCTACATGAATCGCAGAAAACTGCTCACGGGCCTTCGCCTCGCTCAAGCCAAATGAAGCAACCTGCGGAGACGTATACGTACCCCGGGGAATGAGACCAACGTCGAAGGGCGCCGGTTCCAGTTGCCCGGCGTGACCACCCCTCGCCGACCTCTGCGCCGCGATCATCTCTACAGCGAGAATTCCCTGGGCGGAGGCGACGTGTGCCAGAGGTAGCGTTCCGTTGAGGTCGCCTACAGCGTAAACGTTGGCAACACTGGTTCGCATATTCCGATCGACCTTGACCCAACCCCGGTCGGTCACGACGCCTACCTCCTCCAGGCCCAGTCCCTCACTATTCGGCTGTACCCCGATCGCAATCAGGGCGATCTCTGCTTCCAGATCTTCTTCTTTCTTCGGCCCCTGGACGTGAACGCGAACGCCCGCACC
>SLDA01000155.1 GCA_007125545.1 Thermoflexales bacterium
CGACGCGTATCGTATCGGTTGTCATCTCTATGCTTTCTCCTTAGCTATGGGCCCTGGCGTTCATTGTAGCACGCTCGCGCATAGAGGAGAAAACCGGCATCGGTGCTATGAGTGCCACCCATGCTTCCACCGGATGACAACTCCGTGGCCAGGAGATGACACCGAGTACAAGGCTCAACCGAAGCCTGCAACCTACACTTGTGGATCGGAGTCGTGCTCTCGTTCTTGCTTGCGGCTTCGATTGATGGCGTAGATCACGACCGCCGCACACAGCGCAAGGACGATCAGGATTATGATAGCGAGCAGGATGAGCACAAAAAGTCCCCGCATATAGTGTCTCCTTTATAGATACCGGCCGATTCGATCGACCATCGAGAATGATAGTTTCAAAGATGTGGCTACGGGACAACGCCACCCCAATCAGTCTACCTTAGGGGTCCCTGGGTAACCACAGCCGGTGGGCCAGGATTGTACCTGGTTAGCTGATCAGTTGCCCAGTATGGTAGCCCAAGCTCATCAGTGTGTACTCGATCATCTCGGCGACCAAGCCGTCGTCCTCAACCACCAGCACGCTACCTTTATGCTCGCTGCTAGCGCGTGGAATCATATGCTGGTCTCCTGTTCAATTCCGGATCAGCGGGGAAGCGTATCTCTGTCGCGGGGCCTCCATCATTCCACATAGTCCACGTACCACGTAGACTATGTCTGGCGAGTTTGTCCACAATCCCCAGACCCACTGAGTGAGCCTGACCCGAGAGCACCAGATCGGAGTATTCGGGTCCCTGATTGCGATAAACCAACCGCACCGCTCCCTCCTCAAGACGAATATCCACGTTAATGTGCACCCCCGTCGGACCGCATCCGTACTTGACACTGTTAGTTGTCAGTTCGCTGATGGCCAGGGCCACGTGGTGAGCCTGCTCAGGCGTTAACAGAACCGACGCACCTGTGATCTCGAGGTCCAGACTTTTTGGCTTCGAGAGAGTGGTCGTTATTCCCTGAATCACTGCGTCTACGAGCTCGGCAAGATAGAGGGGACGCCAACGGTTGGCCGACAGAAGGCTGTGAACTATGGCCAGACTGGACACGCGATCCGCGAGATCGCTGAGGGCGGAATCGCAGCGAGTATGTGGTTCCGGATCCGGGCCCACCGACGGGCGCTCTTGCTTCAGACGGTGCCGCTCCGCGAAGATCAGGCTGAGAATCGCCGTCAGGCTGTTCTTGACCCGGTGATTGACCTCTTGCAGCAAGATGCGGTTCGCCTGATTCGCGGCCTCCAGGTCTGCCGCGTAACGTTGCAGGGCACCTTCGGCCTCTTTGCGCTCTGTGATATCGTAGTTGATGCCGTCGAAATAGGTGGGCGTGCCATCCTCTGCATAGTGCGCTTGCCCAATGGAGCGAATCCAGCGGATCTCGCCCGTATCGGGATTCACAGCCCGGTGATCAATAGCGTAGAGAGCGCGGTCACGGATTGCCTGCGCGACCGCCAGCCGCGTCGGCTCGATGTCATCAGGATATATGCGACTCCAAAATAGCTCGATCGTGGGCTCCGCCTCGGGATCAACGAAGAACAGTTTCCTGGTCTGTTCATCCCAGTTGAGGGCCCCAAAGGGTAGCTCATTGAGCCATACGCCGACGCCGGTCTTGTCCAGCATCCACGCCAGCCGCTGACGGCTCTCGCGCAACGCCTGCTGGGCCTCTTGCGCTCCGTGACCTCATAAGTTACGACATTCATCCCAATTACTTGACCTCCCGAATCCCGCAGGGGTAGCCAGTTGGCGAGCCACGTGCGCGCTCGATCTGGTTCGGCCGGCGTAGTGCCGCTGAATTCAATATCCAGCAACGGTTCCCCAGTCGAAACAATGTCCCGGTAAATTGCCTCAGCCTGATCGGCCAGATCTGGAAGTAGCTCTCGAACGGTTTTTCCGATGTGTGCAGCTGCGGGAATGCCGTTCATCTGTGCCAGGCGATCGTTGATGCGCACGTATCTTAGCTCCGAATCGAGCACGGCGAGACCGATCGGAGCGGAGCCGTAGATCGAGTCAATCTCTGCCAACTGTCGCCGAGCCGTTTCCTCGCTCTCGCGCAACGCCTGTTCCATAGGTTTGTGTTTGGCAGCGCGCCGGATGGCGGGGATCAGCTCTGTCTGGATCTGGTCCTTCCGCACGTAATCCTGGAGGCCGGCGCGGAATCCTTCAACCGCTGTCTGCTCACTACCCGAGCCGGTGACTATGATAACGGGCACATCTGGCCAGCGCGCTTTGAGCTCGTGTAGCACGATGAGGCCATCTGTCCAGTCCAGGGTGTGCTCGGTCAGAACACAGTCAAAGGGACCGGTGGTTAACACTTGGCGGTAGGTCTCGGGGCTATCAACGACCGTAAGGGCGGCGTTCTGGAAGGTGTCTTTCAGCAGCCGGATGATTTTGTCCCGGTCGGCAGGATGTTCATCTATGATCAGGAAGTGCATGTCTCTCTCCTGAATGTGCGCCTGTGCGAGGCTAGTCGGCGGACACCGGTCGCACGCTTGGGTAACGGAGCCAGAGAGCGGTGTTCCGCGGATTCTGTGTTTCGGCGACCCGAACGCGTTGCCACGGCCGATGTGCACACCCCTATGATAGCACGCTCGTCGTCCACCGCAACAAAACGCAGTATGCATAGTGCTGGCGGTAACGGCTCGGCGCAATCAGAGCCGATTGCCCACGTGGATATGGCTTCACCAGCCTGGGGACCACGGTGCATTTCGTCTTCGGTGCAGAGCCGCAGTTTCGGCACTGTCGAAAATGGGTTTGTTTCGTAATGGGGCCTTGTCTCGGGTGCGCGTCATTTTTTCGCATCAGACCGCTGCCTCAGTTCTGTTGCGGCCGGTCTGCCGGGCCCCCAGTCTGCTGGGCCAGACACCGGCCCGAACAGAAGCGGTTGCGGAAATCTGAAGCGCACCCGCTTGTCTGCGCCACTTGTGGCCGGGAGTAGCTGCGGATGCGGTATAGGCTGTCACGGGTCGGCCCTCCTGGTCGGCACTTTCGGTTCAATTGTAAACGAGAGTCGGGGCGACATCAACGGAGCGGCTGGGGCAATCTGCGTTGGCGTTGGGTGCGATATACTCGCGGGGGGCAAGTCTCGTCGACGATCTGCCCCCAGGGTGACATGCAGCCGGGAACTGCCGTGCGTTGGCAATCTCAGGGCCGTGCCTATAATGGAGATAGAGTCTCGCGTCGCACACATACGAAAGTCACTCAGAAGAGTCTTTCGCTTGGATTTGGTTAATTAGACGCGGATGAAACAGTTAGCCTCCTATGTGGCAGCCCGCTTGACGCACATCCGCTGCAGCTGGAAACGTGGTCGTGGGTCTGAAGTGGTGGGCCGGCGCCGTTTCGATAGACTTGAGAGCGCTTCTTGAGAGAGAAAGGTGGGTCAAGATGGTCAGAGTTGCACTCCTCGGAGCCGGGGGCATAGCCAAGACGCATGCCAGAGCCCTGGACGCGATTTCCTCAGCCGAGATCGTGGCGGTCCACGACATCAGCATTGAACGAGCGGAAGCGATGGTATCGGCATATGGCGGACGAGCTTTCGCCCGGGCGGAAGACGCGATTGCGGAGGTGGAGCTGGTGTACGTATTGACGCCCCCCACGACGCACCGTGAGTTAGTCGTGTTGGCGATGCAGGCCGGCAAGCACGTGGTATGTGAGAAGCCGCTGGCAGCGTCGCTGGAAGATGGCCGCGCGATGGTGGAGGCCGCGGAAGCGTACGGCGTCAAGCTGATGGTGGCCTTCAATATGCGGTTCAAGAAGGGATTCCGATACCTGAAGGAAACCCTGGACTCTGGGCGGCTCGGGGAAGTCTACCATTTCTGGAGCCACCGCTTTGGGTTGGGGATCGGGAAAGGCTACAATTGGCGTACCGATCCGGATCTGATGTGTGGCATGGCGATCGAATCGCTCTCCCACGATATCGACCTGATGCGCTATATGGTAGGAGACCCTCTGGATGTGCGCAGCACGGTTTTCGAGAGCCGCTCCGATCTTCCGGGGTTTGACACGGATGTCAATGCTGTCTTCACACTGGCTGAGGGCTCAACAGCCCTGATTCATGCCAGTTGGTCCTCGCACCTCGGTGGAAACGCACGTGGCGTCCTGGGCACGAAAGGCGCGGCGATCGTCGAAGGTCCGGGACTGTGGGAGTCACGTTACCTGCGCATCAAGACCGAGGATATGCAGCATGAGGAGAGGATTGTGCTGAACGACCCGCTCGATCTGGCCTCGTACGTCGCCGAGAGCGAGTCCTTCGTCACCTGTGTCGATCAAGATCTCACTCCCTCGGTAACTGGTCAAGACGGTCTGCGTGCTTTAGCCATTTCGTACGCTCTACATGAGGCACATCGGAAGCAGGCGGTCATATCGATTCAGTGACGCTCCGCGCCGGACGCATTTTCGTCCTGTGGGTCGCGCTATCTGTTGGTATCAGTTTAACCGCGTATCAAGGAGAGGGTATGAGCGTTCCTGAGCAACGCGCGGCGTTGACTGCGCGCATGATCGGACCTGAGATTCCCCGCCTCTGGTGCCCGCCACTGACGCATTATACCGGAGGGGAGGGTGCGCGTCCCTATGGCCGGCTCGATCGCGTACGTATGGCGGCACACTGGCGGCATATGTGCCCCTATGTGGGAGGATTCCTGGTTCCGGGGTCGACCGGCGACGGCTGGGAGATGGATGAGAATGAGCTCGTCGAAGTGGTGGACCTCGCACTCGACCTGGCGGTAGAGCTGGGCGCGCGCGTTCTGGTCGGTGTGCTGCGCACCGACACGGTCGCGATGCGACGGGTGATCACCGCGACGATCGAGCGGCTGCAGAGCCAGACCGGCGAATCCGATCCCCTGGCGGCAATGCGGAAACGGAATCTCGCGGGTTTCACGATTACGGCTCCCAAGGGGCAAGACCTTTCGCAGGCTGACATTCAGGTAGCCCTCGAGGGTCTGCTTGCGATGGAGCTGCCGATGGCCCTCTACCAGCTTCCCCAAGTCACAGAGAATGAGATCTCGCCGGAGGTGTTCCATGCTCTGGGGCAGCGCTACCCCAACTTGATGCTCTTCAAGGATACGAGCGGCGAGGATCGCGTGGGACAAGCCATGCGCGTTCCTCAGGTGCAGGGTGATGCACAAGAGGAGGATGGCAAGGGGGGTGTCTTCCTGATGCGGGGCGCCGAGGGCGGCTATGCCCAACACCTGCGGGAGGGTGGGGGGTGCTATCAAGGACTGCTGCTCAGCTCCGCCAATAATTTCGCCGATGCACTCAACGGGATCCTCTCGCTCCTCTGTACAGACAGGATGACCGAAGCCGGCGCGCTCTCCGACCTTGTGACGGACATTATGGCGGCGTCCTTCGAGGCTCTCGCCGATCTGCCGCACGGCACCGTCTTTGCCAATGCCAATAAGGCGCTCGATCACTTTATGGCTAATGGATCGAAGGCACAGGACGCGCCCACGCCGATGCTGCATACCGGAGTCCGTCTGCCTCGCCCTATGGTAGAAGCTGTGGGTCAGATTCTGGTGGATGCGGAATGTATGCCGGATGAGGGATATTTGGCGTAGCAGCTCGTGGGGGGTGCTCGACTGACTTGCGGGAGGCGAGTTCCGTAGACGGGTCGAGATAGGCCATCGCATGAAAGAGACGCCTCGTCTGATCACGAGGCGTCTCTCTGTGCTATCCTATGCCAGGCTGTGGACCTGGTAGAACGCTAGACGGGCCTATGACAGAGCAACCCCTGTCAATTGCGCGTGAGGTCATCGGTATCTAGCTGCCGGCTATCAGCCAGCGCTACCCCTCCTGCCCGCCCTCGCGCAGCTCGTCCATCCGCGCGCGGAGGGCGTCGAGACCCCGTTGAAGCCGGCCGGCCTGAGCTCCCAACTGCTCCAGCTCATCACCGGTATCCGCCGGTGCGGTCGGGCAGGGTCTGGAGAACTCATCCCATCCCCGGACGCCGAAACCGCCTCTACAAGCCAGGCGCCGGCCCCGCATAGGGCGTCGCATAGACCTGCGACCACGCCCATAGCCGGGTC
>SLDA01000619.1 GCA_007125545.1 Thermoflexales bacterium
AGTCGTAGAGTCCGGGCAGCATAAAGAGCGCCTGGCTGAGTGTGGTGGGCCATGCCAGGCGCCAGATCGCCCGCGAGAGCTTGCCATAGATGGCATCCTCGGCGGGAAGTGCGCGCGATGAGACCTGAGTTTCGATCAATCCCTTCGCTTACATCTTGGGCGGCTTAAAAGCGAACTCGCCTTCGCCGATCTCGGTCGATTCCGTGCCGAGCGGGACCACCTGGAACCAGGTGTTGCCCGGTTTGAGGGGCAACGGGACCCCGTCACCGTAGGTGAAGGTCAGCATCTCGTTGCGGTTCTCGCGGTGCCAGGTACCGGGGAACATCTCCCCGTCGCGGAAGAGCAAGGCGGGGCCCTGCCCCCAGAGCTGGATCTGGATGGAGAGCTTCCAATTCCGCCGGTCACCGATCATCTCTTCCCAGAAGTCGGTGTAGACGTGGTTCGCTTGAACGACAATCACGTTCGCCGCCGTGATCTGGTCCCCGGTGAGCGGATCGACATGTGCTCGACCCACGACATTGCGGTTCCAGAGCCCGGACCGGGCATCATACTTCCATTCGCCGGTGCAGGATCCCGGGAGATAGTTGACCGCGAAAGAGGTCACGGGTTCCCCGCCCGAGGGCACCACTTCACTGAAGGCCATATGGCTCGGGAAATCCGGGCGCGCGTTGATGCCCCGCTCGTCGGCGAGCCGGCGCAGCACGGTCGGGTTCGTGAAGAGCGTATGCTCGAAAGCCTTCCCGGCCTGCGGGACGCGGTAGAAATAGGGCGCGCCCACCCCAAAGTCAGGCGCCGCTATAAATTGGGGGAAGAGGTCGGTATCGCGAATGTGATTCTTGACACCGGCACTGGAGCCGGAATAGCCGAAAAGGGCATGGTACATCGCCGGAATCTCCAGGTCGATAAGGCGCCCGCTGCGCACCGATCCCACCCTCTCGGGCTCGTTGGCATAGAAGACAGTCGTGTACCGCGTGACTCCGCCTTCGGCGAAATGCTCGAAGACAAGGTCCGCGGCGCCCATCCCGGACTGCGGGCGCGCCTGTGGCGAGTTGGAGATCTTGATCGCGATAGGGATACGGTCCAACAGTGCGGGGTCGTCCACCTGCAGGCCCGTGAAGGGGTTCACGTCGTCGGGCCAGGGCGTGGGCGTGGCGTCGCCGGGGTTGTCTGTAGGGATAGGCGTGGATGTGGGCGTGTTCGTGGGTTGGGGCGTCGAAGTAGCGGTTGGAGGGACGGGTGTATTCGTCGCGACGGGAGGTGGCGTACGGGTCACCGTGGGCGTCGCCACCGGTTCCGGGGACGAACAGCCCGCCAGCAGGCCAATAAAGAGCAACAATGATAAGCACAGTGCAACGGGTTGCCGGAACATCAATTCTCCTCCGAAAAGATCGGGAATGGCGCTGCTGTGAAGCGAGCGGGGCTCTAGATAACGCCCAACTCCTTGCCCACCACCTCAAAGGTGCTCAGCACGCGCTCCAACTGCTCATTTGTATGCGTCGCCATATAGCTCGTGCGCAACAGCTGCAGGCCTTGCGGGACGCCCGGCGAGAGGACGGCATTGGTATAGACGCCGGCGTCAAAGAGGGCTTTCCAGAAGCGCAGCGTCCGGTCGTCGTCTCCGATAATGATGGGGATAATTGGGGTTTGGCTGTTGCCGATATTGAAGCCGAGAGCACGATAGCGCTCGCGCATGAAGTCGCCGATGTCGCTCAAGCGCTGCACCCGCTCCGGCTCGGCTTGCATAATCTCCAGCGCCGCCATCGCTGCCGCGGCATTAGCCGGGGGAATGCTGGCACTGAAGATGAGCGAGCGCGCGTGGTGCTGGACATAGTCGATGATGCCGGCGTCGCCCGCGATAAAGCCGCCGAGCGAGGCAAAGGACTTGCTAAACGTACCCATAATCAGGTCCACATCGTCGGTCACGCCGAAGTGCTCCGCAGTCCCGCGCCCGCCGCCAAGGACACCGACGGAGTGTGCGTCGTCGACCATCAACCGGGCCTCGTACTTTTTGCAGATGGCGATTAACTCAGGCAGCGGGGCAATCTCGCCGCCCATGCTAAAGACGCCGTCAACGACCACAAGCTTTCCGGCAGATTCGGGGAGAGAGGCCAAAACACGCTCCAAAGACTTCAGGTCGTTGTGTCCATAGCGTTTCATCGTGCCGTAGGAAAGCCGGCAACCATCGATGATGCTGGCATGGTCGTCCTTGTCCGTGATGACGAAGTCATCGCGCCCGACGACCGCCGAAATCGTGCCAAGATTGACCTGGTAGCCGGTGCTGAAGACAAGAGCACGCTCCTTGCGTACCCACTTCGCCAACCGGCGCTCAAGCTCCAGGTGCATCTCGAGCGTGCCGTTCAGAAAGCGCGAGCCCGTGCAGCTCGTGCCGTAGTGTTCGATGGCATCCATAGCAGCCTGGCGCACGTGAGGATTGACCGTGAGCCCCAAGTAGTTGTTGGAGCCGATCATAATAAGGTGATGATCGCCGATCAGAGCCTCAGTCCCTTCGTTGTTGGTCAGCGGGATGAAGTAAGGATAGAGCCCCGCTTCGCGCGCCTCATCCGCCTGAGTAAAATCACCGCATTTCATAAAGATATCCATGATGTCTTCCTTTCCACGAATGATGGACTCCAAAGAAGCCTGCGAGCATTCTATGGGGTAAATGGGTGATGTCAAGACGGAGTTTGGAGCAGGCGGGCCGACGGCACCGGAGCGGACCCATGTCACACGTCCGCTCCGGTGGCGGTGCCGTCAGCCAAGAACTAGTGACCGGACGTCAGGCCTGCCGGCGCGTGGCGTAGGCCTCGGGATTGACGCAGTGGGGCAGATGGTTGCCCTCAAGGCCGGCAAGCAGGTTCTCCGCGGCGATGACGGCCATCTTGTTACGCGTAGCGACGCCGGCACTGGCGATGTGGGGCATCACGATGCAGTTGGGCAGCCCGATCAGCTTGTGGTCTGCCGGCAGCGGCTCCGGGTCCGTGACGTCCAACGCAGCAACGGCGATCTCGCCGGCGTTGAGCGCGTCATAGAGGGCGTCGGGGTCGACCACAGGTCCGCGGGCCGTGTTGATCAGCACCGCCGTCGACTTCATCTTCGCGAGCTCTGCAGCGCCGAACATGTGATGCGTCTCGTCGGTCAGCGGCACGTGAATGGAGAGGAAGTCTGACTCGGCCAGCAGTGTGTCGAGATCGACCGACTCCGCAAGATCCGGATCGCCGCTTGTCGCGGGGTCGTAGTAGAGCACGCGCATATCAAAGCCGCGCGCACGGCGCGCCATCGCCTGCCCGATCCGGCCGAAGCCGGCGATGCCCAGCGTCGCACCGTAAACGTCGAAGCCGAGGAGCAACTTTGGCCCCCAGGTCTTCCATTTGCCTTCCCGAACGTAGTCCGCGGCTTCCACGACCCGGCGCGCCGCAGCCATCAACAGCGTGAAGGCAAAGTCTGCCGTGGTGTCGGTCAGCACACCGGGGGTATTTCCCACCATAATGCCGCGCGCGGTACACGCATCGACGTCAATGTTATTATAGCCGACGGCGTAATTGCTCACGACGCGCAGCTTCGGCGCCGCATCGAGCAGCTCCTCATCGATCTTATCGGTCAGCAGACAGTAGAGGCCCTCGATATCCTGCACCTTCTCCAACAGCACCTCGCGCGGAACGGGAAGCTCGCCCTCCCAGACCTCCGCGTCGGTTCCCTTGAGCACCATCCCCAGACCCGCGTCGGGCACCTCGCGCGTTACGTAGACTTTCGGTTGCATTGTGTGTAACTCCTTTCATTTAATGAGTCCGAGCGTGCACAATCCAAACTACTTCCTCCCCACCACCCTCGCCACCGCTTCCGCGATGTGGCCTGCCGACATGCCGTATTTGAGCAGCAGCGACAGATAAGGGCCGGATTCGGCGAATGTGTCACGCAGTCCGATACGCTCCATAGGTATCGGGTGATGCTCCACGAGCAGCTCGGCGACGGCGCTGCCCAGGCCGCCGAGAATGGTGTTCGATTCGGCGGTCACAATGGCGCCGGTCTCCCTGGCGGCCCGGAGCAGTAGCGGTTCGTCCAGCGGCTTCAACGTGTGAGAATCGATCACGCGGACGCTCAATCCCTGAGCTGCCGCCAGTTCTGCCGCGACCAATGCCTGGGCCACCATGTCGCGGATGGCGACGATGGTCGCATCGCTCCCTTCGCGAACGACGATGGCCTTGCCGATCTCGAAGGGGACGTCGTCCTCATAGAGATAGGGGACGGGGTCGCGCGTGAAGCTCAGGTAGACGGGGCCCTCCCATTCCGCAGCCGCCCAGGTGGCGCGCCCGGTCGTGAGCGAATCGGCAGCAGCGACGATCGTGGAATTGGCGATGGCGCGCATCAGACTCAGATCCTCCTGGCCCTGGTGCGTCGGTCCGTCGGGCCCGGGCGTGATCCCCCCGTGGCTCGACGCGAGCTTGACATTGAGCCTCGGGTAATGGATGCTGTTGCGCACCTGGTCGAGCGACCGCATCGTAAGGAAGACGGCATAGCTGGTGGCAAAGGGAATCAGTCCGGTCGTCGCCATACCGGCGGCAGCCGCCACCATATTCTGCTCCGCGATGCCGAAGTTAAACTCCCGCTCGGGAAAAGCCTCGGCGAACCGGTCGGTCCCGATCGACTTGGCGACATCGGCATTGAGCACGACGACGTCGGGATTGCGATGGCCCAGCTCCAGAACCGCATCCGCGTAGGCGTAGCGGGTAGGCGCGCCGGGCGCCCGGGTGAGGAGCGTGCCCTGCCGTAGATGGTCGATCACGTCGGGTTTCAGGTGGTGGTAGAGGCCGGTCATCGTACCCCCTCCTCCGGGAGATCACACGCCCTGCGGATCTCGTCGAGAGCCAACAACGCCTCTTCGTCGCAGGGCGCCCTGCCGTGCCACTCGGCGATGTCCTCCATATAAGAGACACCTTTGCCTTTCACGGTGTGCGCGATGATGCATACCGGCTGATCGCGCAGTGTCTTCGCCGTTTCCAGCGCCCGCACAATCTGCGTCATATCGTGACCGTCGATGTCGATGACGTGCCAGCCGAAGGCGCGCCACTTCTCGGCCAGCGCTCCGAGGGGCATCACGTCCTTGACGTAGGTGTCATTCTGCAGCCGGTTGCGGTCGACGATCGCCGTGAGGTTGTCGAGCTTCCACTTGGACGCCGCCATCGCGGCCTCCCAGACAGAGCCCTCCTGGGTCTCGCCGTCGCCGAGCACGATCCAGACGTGGTAGTCCTTGCCGCGCAGCTTGCCGCTCAGTGCCATGCCCAGTCCGGCGGAGAGCCCCTGGCCCAGCGAGCCGGCGGTCATGTCGATGCCCGGCGTCTTGCGCATATCGGGATGGCCCTGGAGGATGCTGTCGATCCGGCGCAGGGTGCCCAGGTGCGTCTTGTCGAAGTAACCGCGCTCCGCCAGCGCCGAGTACCAGACGGGGCACGCGTGGCCTTTGGAGAGAATAAAGCGATCGCGGTCGGGCCAGGCGGGATTTTGCGGATCGAGGCGCATGACGCGGAAGTAGAGGGCGGTGACAATGTCGGCAGCTGAGAGCGAGCCACCGGGATGTCCGGCCTCGGCGGTGCAGATCATGTCGATGATGTCGCAGCGGATTACGCCGGCCATCGTTCGAAGCGCGTCGATGGAAAGCGGTTCGAAGCTATCTTGAGTGTTATCGATCATAGGTCTCCTTGACTAGCGGGCGAGAGTATCCTCCGCCCACCCCTGCTTTGGGCAGACGCGCGGAGTGGCCTCCGCGCGGAGCTGGCGGGTGGGCAGCTTTGCGCGTCTGCGCCATGCCCCGCTTGGGGCGGACGGCTGTCCGGGCTCTGTAGGCGCACGCTGCTGCAGACGCGCGGCGTGGCCTCCGCGCGGAGCTTGCGGGTGGGCAGCTTTGCGCGTCTGCGCCATGCCCGGGTTGGGGCGGACGGCTGTCCGGTCTCTGTACGCGCACGCTGCTGCAGACGCGCGGCGTGGCCTCCGCGCGGAGCTGGCGGGTGGGCAGCTTTGCGCGTCTGCGCCATGCCCCGCTTGGGGCGGACGG
>SLDA01000214.1 GCA_007125545.1 Thermoflexales bacterium
CACCCCGCAATTTGACCCATGGCGCGTTTCTTGTATCCTTCATATGAGGGATATAGTTGATACATCTGATGTTTATCGGAGATACGAATGGTCTATCAGATCGGGATCGTCAGAATGCAGGATTGCCAAGGTCTCTGTGCGCGGCCCGGCAGGCGGGGGCTGACGCCGTGACGCACGCGACGTTGGTTGAGATTCTGCTTGGGCTGTATGCGGGTGGCCTACTCATCTGGTTTTTACTCCGCACCGGCTTCGGCGATGACGTGACCCTGGTCCTCATCGGTAACTACCTGGGCGTCTGGCTCTTCGCCCCACTCTTCCTGCTGGTCCCCTGGGTCGCCATTGCGCGCGCTGCCACCGGCTTGCCCCTGTGGTCACTGCGCTTGACCCTCCTCGCGACCGTCCCGGTACTGCTCTTCCTGCGATACTATGGGTCGGCGCTGCTGCCGCTCCGGAGCAGGCACTCGGGCAAGGGCGGGAGCGGCCCAGACGGGAGATCCGTCACCGTGCTGACGTTCAACCTGCTCTATGGCAACAAGGATCTGGACGCCGCGTTGGCGGTGCTCCTGGACTCAAAAGCGGATATCCTGGCGCTCCAGGAGATCCGTCCCGCAATCCACGCACACCTGCGGAAGACGCTGCACGCCCACTATCCCTATGATGCCTTCAGCGAACCCGGTGGACTTGTCGTGTACAGCCGCTTTACGATTGTGGAGGAGGAGCTCCTACCCTTCGAGCCGTGGCCTGCGCAGCGCCTGACCCTGCAGGTTTGGTCAGAGGATGGGACGAACGGCTCGAGCGGATGGGTGACGCTGCAACTGATCAACGCACATCTCGCGCCGGTGGGCATTTTCCCACTCGTCCAGCGGCTGGATATCGAACCCGTGCTCAGAGAAGCTCGCCTGCGGAACGAGCAGGTAACGGCCATCCTCGAGACGGTGGCGGTGAACGGAAACGGCAAGCCGCACGATGCATCGTCGACCGTTCCCACGATCGTCGCCTGTGACTGTAACATGACCGAGCTCAACTCAACCTACACGGCGATGACGGGGCGGTTGCGGGATGCCTATCGCGAGCGCAGTTGGGGGTTGGGGCATACCTTCATTGTCCCCCGTGGCTTTAACATCCCCAGCTCTGTGAACATCCGCGCGCAGCGCCTCGACTATCTCTTTCATTCCGATGAGTTGGTCGCCGAGATGGCCGGCGTAATTCGCGAGCCCGCCGGCTCCGACCATCTCCCAGTCCTCGCTCGCTTCAGGCTCCCGGAGCCTGACTCTGGAACGGATGGGGAGGGAACACACGGCGGGACTGGGGAATAGTCTCTAACCCTACTCGATCAACGCGCGGTAGTCCTCTGATGAGAGAATGCGTTTTGCCTTGCCGTAGGAACGGGGGAGCGTGCCCGGCGGCAGGACAGTAACGACGGGGGTATGGTTATACTCTATCTGGATGCGGCGCTGAATCGTCTCGGCAACGTTCGCCGTCGTATCGCCCTCAATGGCGATATGGAGACGCCGCAACCCCTTCCGCGTGGGATGGTCGGCGACGGTTGCCACATACTCAGCCCCGCTGCCGTCGACATTGAGCAAGATGTTCTCAAGATAGGTCCGATGGATGACGACACCTCCCGGGATCAGCATATCATCGACGTCAATGCGCCCGGGAACGCGGCTGATCCACGTGTGAGCGCTGCCGCACGGACAGGCCTGGGGCAATGCCATCACCCGGTCACCCGTGCGATAGCGGAAAAGGGGAAGGGCCTCCTTCTCCAAACCCGTCAGGACTAGCTCGCCCATCTGACCTTGGGGAGTAGGCTCACCGGTCTCCGGATCGATCACCTCGGCGATGAACGCATCCGAGAGCACGTGCAGGCCACCGCCCACCTCGCACTCACCCGCAACGCCCGGGCCAAAGAACTCGCCAAGCCCATAGTTGTCGCGTGGCCAGACGCCAAACCGTTCGGCAATGCGCAATCTCACCGCATCTGAGGACGGTTCCGCCCCTGCGCCGATCTTGGCTAGCGAGAGATCCTCCGCCCGGAGACCGGATTCGTCCAGCATTTCCCACAACCGGGGCAAGAAAGAGGCCAGGCACAGCAGGCCGTTAGCATGTAGCAGCGGGTCGATGGCCACCTCGTGACCGTCCATTTTGATCTTGCCCTGCAAGTGTGCCAGCGCCTTATCCGTCACGCCGGCTCCCATCGATATGGGAAGGTAGGCGGCGCCCAGGGTGATCATACCCAGGTAGAGCCCACCCCCACCGGTGAACTCTCCGAACGGCAACAGCCCGAGGATGGTGTCGCTCTTCCTGAACCCGTTGATCCAGAAGACGGTGGCGGCATTAGCCGCCCAGTGCATCACATCGCGCCCGGTGTAGGCGAAAATGAGTGGTGAGCCGGTGGTCCCCGAGGAGGTGTGTATCAGAGAGGTGGCGTCGCGTCCCACAGCGACGAGGCGCTCCGAGGTCTGGGCCTGAGTAGGCGAGGGACGAATCTCCTCCGCCCTGGTGAAGGGGAGCCGCGAGAGATCGTGCAATCCCCGAATACTGCCGGCGGCCAGTCCGGCGGCCTCGAACTTGTGGCTGTAGAAGGGCGAGGACTCCAGGGCATATGCAAAAGCACGCGGCAGCGCTGCGTCCTGCAAAGCCTCCAGCTCGCCACGCGTGTAGCCGGTGCGCCGGTGGAAGTAGTCGTCAGGGAGGGTGAAACTGGGGGTCGAGCCCCCATCTTGGCGGATCATAGTTGGATGCTCCTTCCTCGATCGGGTCGCGGCCCGCTTCGTGGGCGCAGGCTTCGAACGGCCCCCGCGCTTCGTCTCAGCGGGCGCGTTCGCAGCCGCCGCCCGAGCGGATACGCGCAGGTTCAGCGGCGGTGCGACCCGCTGTCCCAGATAGGCGCGCCGGATACGGCTGTCCTTCATAAGCTCTTGGGCTGTGCCCGTCTGGACAATGCGCCCCACCTCCATCAGGTAGACACGGTCGGCGACCTGCAGGGCACCGTTGGCGTTCTGCTCGACCAGCAGCACTGTGCGGCCCATGTCGCGCAGTACGCCGACAATGCGGAGAATCTCCTGCACCAGCAAGGGGGCCAGCCCCAACGAGGGCTCATCCAGGAGCAGCACCTTGGGCTGTGCCATCAGCCCTCGAGCAATCGCCAGCATCTGCTGCTCACCGCCCGAGAGCGTGCCCGCCGCCTGCTTGTCTCTCGCCCGAAGTATCGGGAATAGGTCCCAGACCCGTTTCAGTTCCTGTGCAAGTGCATCCCTGGTCAGTCCCCTACGGCGATGGTAGGTACCCAGCTCGAGATTCTCGCGTACGGTCATCGTCCCGAACAGCTCCCGGCGCTCGGGCACCTGGCTGATGCCCATGCGCACGATCTGCTCTGCCGGCAGGCCGCCGATGGACCGGCCCTCGAAACGCACGTCTCCGCCTCGCGGAGCGACGACGCCCGAGATACTGCGCAACAGCGTGGTCTTACCCGCCCCGTTCGCGCCGATCACAGCGACAATCTCACCGGGGAGCACCTCCAGCACGATATCGTGCAAGGCCTGGATAGGACCGTAGTAGGCATTCACCCCATCCAGTATCAGCAGTGGGCTCATACCCCTATCCTTTCCGGGTCAGGTTGGACCGCGGCGTCACCGTTATCGTGGCCCAGATAGGCCTCCACGACCTCGGGCGCATTCTGAACATCGTCAGGACGGCCCTCAGCCAGCTTCTCACCGTAGTTGAGGACCACAACCCAGTCCGCCACGCTCATAACCAGATTCATGTCGTGCTCAACCAGGAGCACGGTTACGTCGTTGGCGCGGATGCGCCCGATCATCGCACCCAGGCGCACAGTTTCCAGCGCGTTGAGCCCCGCCGTTGGCTCATCGAGCAGCAGCAGCCGGGGCTCCAGTGCCAGGGCGCGCGCCAACTCAAGCAAGCGCTGTTCGCCCAACGGAAGGCCCGGCGCTGCGAGGTCAGCCTTATCCTCGAGCCCTACCCGGCTCAGGTGACGCAACGCTGCTGTCCGGGTCTCCCGATCCTCGCGGCGGCTATAGCCGGTGATGCAGCGCAGCAGTCCTGCGCGCTGATGGCGGTAGTGTCCCATCATCACGTTCTCCAGCACCGTCATCGTGCTGAACAACTGTATGTTCTGGAAGGTCCGTGCCACGCCACAGCCCGCGACTTTATGAGCCGGCATGTGATCCAGACGCGTGCGGTCGAGCCAGATCTGCCCACTGTCGGGTGGGAAGATGCCCGAGATCATGTGAAACAACGTCGTCTTGCCGGCGCCATTCGGGCCGATCACGGCGACGATCTGCCCCTGATGGGCCTCGAAGCTGACATCGCGCACGGCCCGCACGCCGCCAAAGCTCTTGGATACCCCGCTAACCCGCAGTGTCGATTCGCTCACCGCGACCCTCCCACTTCCGGCGCCATGGCAGTAGCGTAACGATCTTTTGCCCTATCACGGACCGCGGCGGCCACTTCACCCGCTTTCGAAGTAGGTTCAGGTCGGCGATACGCGGAACCACCCCTGCGGGCATAAAGATCATCATAAGCATCAGCAGAATGCCAAACACCGTAATCTCTGTTTCCCCGGAGGCGTGGGAGAGGAACCGCGGCACGACCGCGCGCAGCACTTCACTAAAGGCCATCACGGCAGCCGCGCCGAAAGGCGCGCCCCATACCGTCGCGACCCCGCCTACCGAGGCCATCACCAGCAGCATCACCGAGAAGTGGAAGCCAAAGGGCGAGGGGTTGACGAAGGTGAGATAGTGCGCGTAGAGGCTGCCTGCCAACCCGGCAAAACAGGCGCTGAGCACGAAGACTTGTGTCTTGAGCCGCCGGGCATTCACACCCACAGCCTGCGCCGCGATCTCACTACCGTGGATGGCGCGCAGGGCACGGCCCGTGCGCGAGCTCACGAGGTTCAACGAGGCCGCGAGCACGACGATGGCCACACCCCAGACCAGGTAGTAGGACTTCACGTCGCGATCGAACGCCCACCCGCCGATAGACAGATAGGGAACGCCCGACAGCCCCGAGGGTCCTCCGGTGAGCGCGGAAGCCTCTGTGAAGAAGATATAGACGATGTAGCCAAACCCGAGCGTGGCCATTGCCAGGTAGTGCCCTCTCAGGCGAAAGATCGGTTGCGCGATCAAGAAGGCAATGGCGCCCGTGCAGATGAGCGAAAACACTATGCCCAGCCAGGGTGAGAGACCGGCCTTCAGGGTTGTGATAGCCGACACGTAAGCGCCCAGCCCGTAGAACGCGGCGTGTCCCAGCGAGACCTGGCCCGCGTATCCCATCAGCAGACACAGGCCAACGGTCAGGATCGTGTACAGACCGATGAAGACCATCACCGTGAGCAGGTAGCTGCTCCGCACAAACAACGGCAGCAGGGCCAGACCGCCTGCAAAGAGCAGCAGCCATCGCTGTGATGGTATAGGAGGCGAGCCTTGACGGATCATTGTCTACAAGCCCCCGTACGCAGGTTGGCGCCCGCCCATCAGGCCACTCGGACGGAAGAGCAGAATGGCGACGAGCACGGCGAAGGCGATGGCATCCTTGGCGCCGGACGAGATCACGCCGGCACCCACGGCTTCCAGGACGCCCAAGAGGAGGCCGCCGGCAACCGCTCCCCACGGATTGGTCAGCCCTCCGATGATCGCCGCCACAAAGCCCTTCAGACCCAACATCGTGCCCATGTCATAGGTCGCATAGGTGATTGGGGCGATCACAGCGCCCGCCACAGCCCCCAACGCGGCGCCCAAGCCAAAGGCGAGCACGCCCATCTGCACCTGGCTGATCCCCATAAGCTGAGCTGCCAGGCGATTGACGGCGCAAGCACGCATCGCCTTGCCTGCCATCGTGCGCTGGAAGAAGAAAAAGAGGCCGGTCACCGCCACCAGGGTGGTTCCCATAACCCAGAGGCTTTGCGATCGCAGGACGGCACTTCCAAGGCGAAGGGGCGGCGAGGGGGTGAAAGCCGGAAGTAGGTAGGAGTTGGTGCCCCAGATCATCAGCGCCGCCCCACGCAACGCGATAGACGCACC
>SLDA01000056.1 GCA_007125545.1 Thermoflexales bacterium
CCTAGAAGCGGCGCGCCGATCCAGGCCAGGTCCGGCCCACCAGACTCCTTAGCGCACTCACTTAGCACGGAGGTAACTATGAAGGTGCAACGGATAGGTGCGAAGGTCCTGGTGCCGGCGCTGCTGCAGGACCTTGTCCGCCGGAGAATGCCAGAGTTCGTCTCTGGCTCCGGCAACAAGACGGGAGAGTCCGTGAGGTCTGGCCCGGTCGAGGCGGAATTGAACAGTGAGGAGGCGTTAGGATGGTCTTAGAGAAGTTCTCATTGGAGGGGCAAGTCGGCATCGTGACGGGCGGTGGACAGGGGTTGGGCAAGACCTTCTGCCACGCCTTTGCCGACGCGGGCGCTGACATTGTGGTCGCGGAGGTCAACGCTGAGACCGGTTCCGTGACGGCGGAGGAGATCGAGGCGAAAGGCCGGCAAGCCCTCTTCGTCAAGACCGATGTAAAGAATCAGGACAGCGTCAATGCGATGGTCGAGCAGGCCCTGGGCACCTTTGGCAAGATCGACTTCCTGATGAACAACGCGGGCATCGTTCAGCATCTGGAAGCTGAGAAGGTCGAGGCTGCCGACTGGCGTAACGTCCTCGAGGTGAATCTGACCGGCGTGTTCTTCTGCAGCCAGGCCGTGGGGCGGCATATGATCGCGCGTCAGCAAGGCCGGATCATCAACATCGCATCGATGTCGGGCCTGATCGTCAACTACCCGCAGGCCCAGGTCTCTTATAACGCGTCAAAGGCAGCCGTCATCCACCTCACCAAGTCACTGGCGGCCGAGTGGGCATCTCATAACATCCGGGTCAACGCCATCGCACCAGGCTACATGAACACGGCTATGGCGCGACCGTTCTTCGACGACCCGGAGTACGGCGGGGTCTGGATCAAGGCCATCCCGATGGGACGACCGGGTGAACCGAAGGAGCTGGGGCCGGTTGCAGTTTTCCTCGCTTCTGAGGCATCCAGCTACATGACGGGCGCGACCGTCGTGGTTGACGGAGGCTATACGATCTGGTGATTTCAGCACGACTCGAGCCAGTCCGGGCCCGGTAGCGCGCTCTCGCTCACATCCGGTGTCTATGCCTGGAGCTCGGTGCCCAAGCCTGCCTCGAGCGCGTTCAGGTAGGCGCGTCTGGCCGTGGTCAGATCGAATAGGGCCATTCCAACGGACTTGGAGAAGGTCGTGCCGTAACGACCGCGCGCCGGCGGGCGTCCGGAGGCGATGAGGTGACCCAGCGTCTCGATCTGGCTCTCCTGGAGGAGCCCGCTCCGTAACGGCGCGATCAGCTCACCTGACTCCTCCTTGGCGAAATCGAGGTCCACCCATACCTTGTCGACGAGCCTGAACAACGCATCCGGGTACTCACGGACCTCTGGCTCGAACGATCCGATGGCGACACAGTGCTTGCCCGTGTCTGCACGGTCGCCCACGAACAACGTCGGATCGTCGGGAAAGACCGGCTGCCGAGCCGTCGTCGCCGTGATCAGAATGTCGGATGAACGGGCGAGGGCTTCCGGTGAGTCTGCGACCTCGATCGTGGCTTTCACCGGAGACGCACGCAGTCGCTCAGTCAGAGCCTCCACCGCCAGGGGGTCAATGTCATAGAGCACGATCCTCACAATGTCCCGCACCGCACAGGCATAGAGAAGCTGATAGTAGCCTTGGACCCCACATCCAACCAGGCCTACGGACCGCGCCCCGGCCTGCGCCAGATAGCGGATGCTGATACCGGTTACGGCTCCGGTGCGCATCGCAGTGATGGTTTTCGCATCCAACAGCGCTAGAATCTCCGCCGTCGCACGGTCGTATAGAACGACGATGCCGTCGATCACCGACCTGCCTTGGGAACGATTCCCGGGATAGACGCTGACGAGCTTGGTGACCATATGATCCTCGGCCGCGCAGGGCATAAGCAGAAGCTGGTTGCCCTCACCGGTGGCCATCGCCAGCCGCTCGGGCATCGTGAACGACCGTGCTTCGTAGACTCGCAGCGCTTCCTCAACACTGCTAAGGACGTCCTCGGGCGTCAGCGCTTGTTGGATGTCACTGTCATTGAGATACAACATAGCGTCTCCTTCATTAGCCGGGAACAGGACGGGAAAAGGCGCGCCGGATAAACGCAGCCTGATCAGGAGCCATGGGCATAGCGTCTAGCGGACTTCAGCACCGCGATTGAGTCGTGCTTCGATCTCGCGTGAGGCCCTGGTGACGGAAAGGCCGCCCAGAGCCGTACAGCGCAGCGCACCAGGCAGGCTCTCGCCCACCCGGAGCATCGTCTCGATAACTTCATCCAGCGGCACGACCGCATCGTAGCCGGCCAACGCCATATTGGCGCACGCCAGCGCATTGCTCGCAGCCATGACGTTCCTTCCCAGGCACGGAACCTCGACTCGATTAGCCACGGGGTCACAGATCAGGCCCAGGATGTTCTGAAGCGCCATCGATGCCGCGGAGACCGCCTGCGCCGCCGTACCCCCAGCCAACGTGACCAGGGCGGCGGCAGCCATCGCGGAGCCGGCGCCACATTCGGCCTGGCACCCGGCGACCTCTGCTGCGAAGGTGGCCCGGGCAGCGATGAAAACGCCAACCAGGCCCGCCGCCAGCATCGCCTTCGCCGCCTCAGTCACATCTAGACCCAGCGCATCGACGGCGCCAAGGCAAGCGCCAGGCAGCCCGCCGCACGCGCCGGCGGTTGGCGCAGCGACGAAGACACCCATCGCGCTCTTGACTTCCATCAAGGCCGTCACATAAAGGATCATCCAATTGAGGATGCCGCCGTCCAACAACTGGCCGTCCGCGAGTGCTCTCCGGAAGCCCTCGGACTGCTGTCCCAGGATGCGGTCGGCGTAGTCCGTGCCTGCAAGGCCCTGCCGGATGGCGGACCGCATAATGCGAACCGTCTCCTGCATCTGACTTAACACCTGCTCGTGGGTCAGGTTCCCTCTGACGCTCTCATAGTGGCACGCAAGCTCCCAAAGCAGCAGGCCCTTGTCATCGTTGTAGGCGGTCATCTCATCACAGGTGATGAAGGGCACGCGAAGATTCTGCCGCGAGAGCACGGGCAACACCGGCGACAAAGTCCTGATCTGGGGAATCTCAAACGCCGCGCCGGACCGTGTGCAGAGCTCATCCGTCAGAAAACGCTGAGCCTTGACCTCGACGAAATCGACACCTGCCCCGGCGTGACCCAAGATCGCGTCTGCCAAGAACGCGTCCGCCTCGATCCACGTTGCCAAAGCCTGCACCAATGAGCCAGGGTCGCCACGCACGAAGAGCAACGTCTCATAGGTATCACCCCGGATCGACACCCGCGCCCCGTCGATCTCAATGACCTCGATCATCCCACCTCCGGTGGAGATGGCAGTCAGAACGTGCGTCTCATCGGCATTCCTGAGCGTCAGTCTGTATGTGTTGGGATGGGTGGCACCGATCTCGGTCACCAGAAAGACAACCTCAATCCCAGCCTCCGCGATGGCCGGAACTGATGACGCCAGCCGTTCATCTGTGGCATCCCACCCCAGGAGGCCACCACACAGCCCCATATCGGATCCCTGCGTCTGGTGGGTGGTCGCCAGCGATCCCGTCGGGTCGAACTCGACCCGTACGTGGCGCAGGTGGCCATCCATCAGATCGCGCGCCAGCCTGCCGATGCGTAACGCAGCCGCGCAATGGGAGCTAGATGGCCCCCGCATCACGGGACCGATCGCGTCATTGAAGATACTGGGGTAATCCTGCATCAACACCTCACTCCACCACAGCATTCTCGCGGTGCTGGTTATCCTCTGGCATCTTAGATCGAACCTCCGGATGTGACGGATGCACTCGTGTGTCGGCTCAGCACAACCTGTAGAATACACCCTTCTACCTACATGCCCAAATCGACACTGAAGACATAGCTTGTTGTGCGGACGGCGGGAGGCTCGTGGGGGATGGGAGAGTGAGTGCTATCAGAAGGGGTGCACCAACTGCAGGTGCACCCCTCCTGGGCGCGTCTGGCGTGCTAGGGCCCGTGGTGGTTCACGACGAGGGGCAGGTGGATAGCGTGCTGGAGCACGGGTGTGCCGGTAGGCGAGCCGGCGGTGGCGCCGAGGGTGAATTCGGATCCGAGGTCGGCGACCTCGACGGTGAAGGTGATCCGGTCGCCGGAGACGGTGGGGGTGCCGACGACGGGAACGACGGTGAAGGCGTCAGTGCTGCCGGTGGCCCGCTTGAGCAGGAAGTAGGTGCCGCCGTCGGCGAAGCTCCCCTGCCCGCCCGCGCCGGAGATATCGAAGGTGAGGTGAACACGCCCACCGGAGCCGCTGACGTTAGTGACGATGAGCTCCCACACACGTCCCCAGCGGATGTCGACGCCGCCTGGCAGGTTGCCGGTGACGGCGCCGGCAAAGCCGGCATTGTTGTGGCCGATGACGATGCTGTCACCGGGTTGGGCGGGAAAGCCCTCCGCGGCGAGGCCGAGTCCCGCCGAGACGACCGGCGCCGAACTCTCCGGGGTGAGCGCCGCGACATCGTTGCGGTAGGTCTCGGGGAGCGCGACACGCCAGGTAGTGTTGACGCTGTAGGCCGGGGCGGTACCCCTGACGCGAATCCAGCCGACGTTTTCGCCCCAGGCGTAGCCATCGAAGTCGCCGGTCAGCGGGTCGATGGTGACCCCGCCGTTTTCAGGCGCGAAGTTGATCCAGCCGACATTGGTGCCCCACGCATAGCCGGAGAGGGTGCCGGCGCCGTCGTTATTCACGCCGTAGGTGGTGGCCGCATCGTTGGCGTAAGTGTGCGCGCCCCCGCCGGTGTGGGTGCCGAGGCGGATCCAGCCGATACCCTCGCCCCAGGCGTAGCCCTCGAGGTGGTCGCTGTAGACGGTCACGCCGCCGTGGTCAGGCGCGAAGTTGATCCAGCCGACGTTGGTGCCCCAGGCCCATCTGTGGGTGGGGTCAATGCTGCCGCCGGCGACCACGACGCCGGCTGCGCGAAGGGCCAGAGCAAGGGCCAGCAGGAGCGGGGTCAGTTTGAGATGGTTTGTGTTGTTCATGGCATCGTCTCCTGATGTATGATCCTCACCATCATGGGCCGCCTTTGACCGGCCACACCCGGTACTCGGCGTTCATCGGAGTGCCGTCGTCGTCGACCGATTTCCAGTCCGGCGCCACGGTGCCATTGTAGAGGCTCACGGTCCAGGCGCGCAAGGTGTCTTGGTCCGCGGCGGTGGTGCTGGTCCAGTACGCGTCTCCAAACTGGCCGTCGGGAAGGAACGGATGATCCATAGGCAGCGCCGGAAAGATGCGCCCGTAGTCGATCAAGCTCTGCTGCTCGCGGACGTTGGGCATACGCCAGTCGCCGGCAACGGAGCCGTCCGTGAGGCCACAGTCGCCGTCGGCGAGGGTATTGGCGTCCGCCAGTGCATCCAGCCAGGACTGAGGGGCGAAGCAGTGGGCCTGCTGAAGCCAGATCAGCCCGGTCAGGTTGTCGGTGACGGTGCCATCGTGGTTGTCGGTGAAGCGCGGCCAGGGCCACTCGACACCAACTCCAAGGTCGCCGTCGTCGCCGTCGGCATCGGACTCGTGCTGCCCGGTCTTGGGCACGCCGATGCCCTCGCCGACGCCGCTGCGCGTGCCGGTTCGCAGGCCCCAGGTCCCCTGGGATAAGCTCCAGAAGGTCTGCCCCGCGGTGACGTCGGCCACGCCGGCAGCGTGGTTGGGATCCGGTGCCGGGGCCACGGCCATAATGTCGTCGAGGGTGGGCATGGTGGCCGTTCCGGGGCCGCTGCCGGGCTCGGTGAAGGCGGCCATCTTGGTTGGATTGGTGCCGCTGTTCAGCCGGTCGTAGATCTGCTGGAGGGTGAACATCTGGGACTGGGTGCCGCCCGGGCCGACCGGGGGGTTGAGGGAGCCGGCCCATACGATGCCCGCCGTCGCGAGCAGCAGGCCGGTGACAACACCAAGGGTAATCCATGTGACTTTGTTGCGCATTGCATACCTCCTCTGATGGTGTGGTTTGTTGGTCTGGGCTGCGCACCCGATTTTAGGTTGATGTGGTGGGGAGGTC